>DATACZ010000025.1:0-6929 GCA_036258795.1 Actinomycetota bacterium | reverse complement strand
GCCGTCCACGCCGTCCGTGATGCCGGCACCAAGGTTCGGGTGGTCCGGTTTGTCCTATTCGACCGCGAGACCATGGACCTGTATGAGCAGGTCCTTGGGAATTAGGGGCAACTGAGTCCCTCGGCTCACCTGCACGAACTGGCGGCCGAGGATCCCTTGGATCGTTCATCGATCCATGAGGTGATCTCCTCCTGCGCCTCCAGGATCACGCTGGCGTGGTCCGCCCGTTGATAGCGCCGCAACTCCGCGGTTACGCCCTTCGAACAGAGCCGCTGGATCAACACCTCGCTCACGGCGAAGGGAACGACCTCGTCCCTGTCACCGTGAATCACCAGCACCGGCTTCAAGGTTGCTGTGTTGCCCGGGGTATTCAAGGTCAGGACTGCGGTCCAGGACGCCACGCTTCCCGGGTCGGCTCTGAGCAGCTCCAGCGGTACGCCTCTGAACCTTTGGATGATCTGCTCCGCACACTGGTTCTCAACCCAATCTCGCTGTGCGATCACCTCAGGAGCGAGGATGGCCCCGACGGGAAGCTCGGGGTAGGCGGCGCTGAACCCAAAGACCCCCATGACTGTTGCTCCGAAGAATGCCGTGGTCCGCTGTGATGCCAGTGCCACCAGCTCGGCTGCAGGGGCAACGGCAACAACTCCCAAAAGTTCCAGATCGGGTGCATAGGCGGGTCGAAGCTCGCCTGCGAACAACGCTGCTCCCCCGCCTTGAGAGACTCCCAGAGCCACGAAACGCTTGCTGGCGCCCGTGTCCTTTATCTCCCCAGCGGCCCTTACGGCATCGAGCATTCCCCGCCCTTCGCTCTGCCCCACCAGCCAGGGATGGATCCCGGGAGTTCCCAGTCCCTCGTAGTCAGTGGCCGCGATCACATAGCCCCTGGCCACAAGTTCTCTCAGGATGGGCAGCTTTGCGTTCTCCACGGGGAAGCGGGAGGGCGCGCACTGATCGCCAAGCCCCTCCGAACCATGCCCCCAGGCGACGACCGTACGAGAAGCCGGCTCGGAGCCTTCCTCCGGAGCCAGTACCAGTCCCGAAACCTGAATTGGCCGGTTATCGACCGATCTCGAGTGATACAGCACCTGCCAAACACGGATACCAGGGACCGACTCCACCTGCTGGGCCCGGATAAGGCGGCCGGGGGCGTCGGCCGGCGGCCTATCCCGGGTGCAGGCCCAGGCGAGGATCGTGAGGATCAAGATGGCGCAGGCGGCGATCAGCCTGGAGCGGCTGACGTGCCGGTTACCGGCATCAGGCCGTTGCCATGGCGCGGGTTCCTTCCTCAGTTCAGGGAGGCTCTCAAGGCTCTGGCTACGGTCAGAAGCCCATCTCGCAGCGCCGGGTGACGTTCCGCTGCCGCCTCGACCTCGGCGGCCCCATCGGTCACCCGTCCCTGCAACACGAGTGCCCGGGCTAGAGTCACCACCTCTTCCGGCGATGAGCCGGGTATCGACGTCTTCATTCTGACCACCCACTCCAGGTCGGCTCCGTTGATTGCGGCCCGATAGGTCTGCTGGAGGTTGTTGAGCATCCGGGTCAGGATCTGAAGCTTGGAGACCACCGGCAACATCTCGGGCCCGAACTCAACCTCGGGCGGCATGCCGGATGCCGCGCGAAACCGCTCCTCACAACCATGAAGATCAAGAACCTCTCCCATGTTGAATGGATCCAAGTAATCGCCCGTTGCGACAGACCTAACCAGGAAATGCCCCGGCATCCCAATACCCTCAAGCGGGATTCCGGCTCGTCTGCCCACCTCCATCATCAGAACCGACAGGCTTATTGGTATACCTCGCCGGCGCTCTATCACCCGGGGGAGCAGGGAGTTCTGGGGATCGCCATAAGAGCTGGTGTCACCCCGGAATCCAAGCTGGTTGAACAGCCTGTCCGTCAGATCCTTCAGGGTCGCGACTCCGGAGGCAAACTCATCCAGCTTCAATAGCCAGAAGTCGATGTCGAGATCCGGCTCCGCTCCGGCGGCAATGGCCAGGACGGCTCGGTCCAGGTCGATATCCTCTTCGGGCTTTTCCACAATCTCGCTGAAACGAGCCACCGCATCGCGCACCTCGCTATTAAGGTTAGCCGACCCTCTTCCCAGCAGAGCTAGCCGCCCCGAGGCCTCCGCAACTCCTCCATGCGGCGGCGGATCTCACGCTCCTGGCCTCTGTCGGCCGGCCGGTAATAGGACCGGACGGAAACGGTATCGGGAAGATAGGTCTGCTCCACCCACCCTCCCGGGTACTCGTGTGGGTTCTGATACCGATCACCTCTTCGGGCCCCGGCACTCGGAAAGAAGGTCTTCAGATGCGAGGGCACCGGGGCGTTGGCGACCTCCTTCACATGCCGGGTCGCCTCCCATATTCCGACGGCTGATGCGTTGGACTTGGGAGCAGCCGCCAGGTATGTGACCGCCTGCGCCAGGTTGAGCGACGCCTCGGGCAGCCCAACGAACTCCAGGGCATGAGCCGCTGCCACGGCAACCAAAAGCGCCATGGGGTCGGCGTTGCCAATGTCCTCGGAGGCCAAGATCACCATCCTCCGGGCGATGAACCGCGGATCCTCACCTGCCTCGAGCATCCGTGCCAGCCAGAAAAGGGAAGCATCCGGGTCTGAGCCGCGCATGCTCTTGATGAAGGCTGAGATGACGTCGTAGTGCTGGTCGCCGGTCTTGTCGTAGCGGACCTGGCGGCGTTGTAAGACGTCCTGAGCAAGAGCCAAGGTGACCTTGCCATGGTGTTCAGCTTTTGCCCCCTCGACGCAGACCTCGAGGGCGTTTAGCGCCGCCCTGGCATCCCCTCCGGAGGTGTTGACGATGTGTGAGAGCGCCTCGGGGTCAACCTGTATCCCCGAACCACCCAACCCCCGTTCGGAATCGGCCAAGGCCCTGTTCAGTATGGCGGTCACCTCATCTGAATCCAGCTGCTCGAGCCTGAGCAGGAGGCACCGGGACATTAGCGGCGAGATGAGCTCGAAGTATGGGTTCTCGGTTGTGGCCCCGATAAGGGTTATCCACCGGTTCTCAACGGAGGGCAGCAAAGCATCCTGCTGAGCCTTGTTAAACCGGTGAATCTCGTCGATGAACAGGATGGTCTTGCGGCCGGTGCCGGCCAGCACATCGCGCGCCTCACCGATCGTGCGGCGCACGTCGGCCACGGTGGCGCTTACGGCCGAGAGCTCCACGTACCGGGCCTCGGTCGCGGCGGCCACGATACTCGCCAGGGACGTCTTACCCGAACCGGGCGGTCCCCACAGGATCATTGAGATCAAAGCGTCGTTTTCGATGAGCACCCTCAGCGGGCTTCCGGCAGTCAACAGGTGAGTCTGTCCGACGAACTCGTCCAGGGTCCGCGGCCTCATCCTCGCCGCCAGCGGAGCAAACTCGTTGAATCTGCTCTCCAGTGAGCTGGAAAAAAGATCAGACACTGGCTGCTTCGATGGCCGTCATGAACTGAGCTCAGGGGGGACCAGCTTGATGTGAAGCTCCTCGAGCTGCCTCTCACTGACCACGTCCGGCGCTCCGGTCATAAGGTCCGTCATTGCGGAGCTCTTGGGAAACGCCATCACCTCCCTGATGCTCTCCTTGCCGGCAAGAAGCGCCACCAACCGGTCGATGCCTACGGCGATCCCTCCGTGAGGCGGGGCCCCATACCTGTACGCCTCGACGAACCAGCCGAAATTGCGCTCGGCCTGCTCGTCGCCGATTCCGATCAGCTTGAAGACCCTGCGCTGGAGCTCCGGCTGGTGGATGCGGATGCTTCCTCCGGCGACCTCCCAGCCGTTGAGAACCGCATCGTAGACCCGGGCGCGCACCGCTCCGGGGTCCGTCTCCAGCAAGACCTCATCGGCTGAATGCGGGGCAGTGAAGGGATGGTGAGTGGGGTCCCAGCGCTTCTCGGTTTCGTTGTACTCCACCATCGGAGCATCGACTACCCACAGGAACTGCCAGGCTGCAGCATCCTCCAGTGGAAGGTCCGGCCGAAGCTCGAGCTTGTCTGCCAGGGCCAGCCGCACCTCTCCCATGCTGCGCTGGGCGACTTTGACGCGGTCGCACACAATCAAGACGAGATCTCCAGTCTCGGCCGAGACGGCCGCCTTGATTCCCTCCACCTCCGATGCAGATAGCGCCTTGGACAGTGGAGAGCTGATCCCATCCCCCTCGTAGATCACCCAGGCCATCCCACCGGCGCCGAGGTTCCTGGCGACACGAACCAAGGCCTCCAGCTCCTTACGCGTAAAGGTGCCACCCCCCGGAACCCGGATGGCCTTGGCCGCCCCACCTGTCTCGATGGTGCGGCGAAAGATCTGGACCTCGGTGTCGGCAAAGACCTTAGTCAGGTCCACAATCTCGAGTCCAAATCTGAGATCCGGCTTGTCGGTGCCGTAGGTGTTCATCGCCTCGACGTAGGTTAGCTGCGGAAAGGGGGTGAGAATGTCGACACCGATCGCCGACTTCATCACCGCCGAGAACATCTCCTCCATGAGCTCCTTGACGTCGTCTTCATCGGCAAACGACATCTCCATGTCCAGCTGGGTGAAGTCAGGCTGGCGGTCGGCCCTAGGGTCCTCGTCCCGAAAGCAGCGCACGATCTGGTAGTAGCGATCCAGGCCAGCGACCATCAAAAGCTGCTTGAAGAGCTGCGGCGACTGCTGCAGGGCAAAGAAGGTCCCCGGCTGGAGCCTCGATGGCACAAGGTAGTCTCTGGCCCCCTCGGGAGTGCTCTTGTTGAGCATGGGCGTCTCGACCTCGACGAACCCCTCACCATCGAAGAAGTGCCGGATTGCCGAGACCGTGCGGTGGCGCAGCATCAGCATGCGCTGCATCTCCGGTCTCCTAAGATCCAAGTACCGGTACCTGAGCCGGAGCTCCTCGTTCACCTCCAGCCGGTCCTCGATCTGGAAGGGAGGAGTTTCAGCCCGACTGATCACCTCGATGGAGCTGGTGGCCACCTCGACCTCGCCGGTGGCCAGATTCGGGTTCTCCGCTCCTTCGTACCTGCTCCTGACCCGCCCCTCCACCTGCAGGACGTACTCGGGCCTGACGCTCTCGGCTACCCGGTAAGCTTGTGGAGCCTCGTCGGGGTGAAGCACCACCTGGACAAGTCCCTCCCGATCTCTAAGGTCCAGGAAGATCACTCCCCCGTGGTCCCTGCGGTGGTGGACCCAGCCGGTGAGCCGAACTCTCAATCCGATGTGCTCGGGGCGGAGCTCCCCGCACCAGTGCGTTCTCATGACTTCTCCAGAAAACCGACAAGCTCGTCCTGAGGCACTGACGACTCCTCGCCGCTGGACATCCGGCGCACCGTGTACCGGCCGGCGTCGAGCTCCTTGTCACCAATCACGATGACCCACTCCGCCCCCGCTCTGTTTGCCGCCTTGAACTGTCCCCCGAGTACCCTTCCGGCAAAGTCGAGGTCGGCCGACATACCGGCATCGCGCAGCATCGAGGCAACCTTGAACGCCTGGCGACGCCCCCTATCGCCCACCGAGGCCACAAATACATCGAGCAATGGTTCCGGCTCGGCCCCGGCGCTGGCCAGCGCCAGAGCGATCCTTTCGACGCCCAAGCCGAATCCGATGCCCGGAAGTGACGGGCCTCCGAGCTGCTCGGCAAGCCCGTCGTACCTTCCACCGCCTCCCACCGCGTCTTGGGACCCGAGACCCGAGGCCACGAACTCAAAAGCGGTCCGGGTGTAGTAGTCGAGACCTCTGACCAGGGTTGGGTCCTCCTCGAAGTCGACCCCCAGCTCCTTCAGCAGCTGTTTTACGGAGTCGTGATGATCCCTGCAGGGCTCGCAAAGGTGGTCGGTTATGTAAGGCGCCTCCTTCATGATTGCCCGGTCTGTCTCCACCTTGCAGTCGAAGGTCCTCAAGGGATTGGTCTCGATCTTCCTTCGGCAGTCCTCGCACAGCCGGTCGGCTCGTTCCCGAAGGAACTCCTGAAGTACAGGAATGTACTGGGCCCGGTAGCCGGGGTGACCGACACTGTTAAGTGACAGCGTGGTGCTCAGCTCCTGGTCGCGGTACACATCGGCGGCAAGCTTGACGACCTCGGCGTCGAGCTCCGGGGCGGGGGACCCCACCGCCTCGACCCCCACCTGGGTGAATTGCCTCTGTCGCCCGGCCTGAGGACGCTCCTGCCTGAATATCGGGGCCACGTAGTAGAGCTTGACAGGCAACCCCTGCCGGTCGAGCCCATGCTCCAAGACGGCCCTCACCACGGGTGCGGTCATGTCGGGCCTGAGCGTGAGCGACCGGCCCCCCCGGTCGGTGAACGTGTACATCTGCTTGGTGACTATTTCGCTCGCCTGGTCAAGCCCTCTCTCGAAGAGCTCGGTAGCCTCGAAGACCGGAGTATCGATCCTCCGGTATCCGTACAGCCGGAACCGCCGGACCGCGGCTTCGATGATCCGGTCGTACAGGGCAGACTTCGGCGGCAGCAGATCGGGTGCACCCTTGGGCCCGGTGATCTTGGAAGCCATCCAATGATCTTAACGGCGGGGGCGCGTCTTACTTGCCGCAGGCCCGGGCGGCGGTTGGGTATGGGTTGATAGGAGAGCCGCCCCCCGGTTGAACCTCGAAGTGAAGATGCGGTGGGCCTCCCGCGGCATTACCGGTGGAGCCGACGGAGCCCACACGGGTACCGGCCCCTATCTTCTGGCCGGGTGAGATCGAGGCATAGCTGGAGAGGTGAGCGTAGTAATAAACGGTAGAGTTGGAGCCCCTGAGCCAGACGCCGAGACCTCCTGCCGGACTGCTTTGCTTCCTTAGGATGACACCATCCGTAACTGCGACGAGAGGAGTCCCCTCGGCGGCGAACATGTCCACGCCCATATGCCTGCGGCCGCCGCTTCGTGGAGCGCCAAATGTATCGGTGAACGAGGTCGCGCCGTCCACTGGACACCGGAGCTTGCCCGCGGCCGCGG
>DATACZ010000024.1:0-6648 GCA_036258795.1 Actinomycetota bacterium | reverse complement strand
CTGCCTGGCGGACTCGGGGCGGATCTGCCAAACGTCCAGGGTGGCAGCGGCAAACTGCTCGGCCGAGATGTCGTCCTCATGGGGAAGCCCCAGCTTTTGACGGGTGCGCTTTCCTCTTGCCGACTGGGCCCGGTCAAAGCGCCCCTTGGAGGCAATCACTATGCGCTCCGTCACATCTCTGAGCACGGGGTTGGACGCGCTTCGGTAGGAGCCCCAGGCGCAGGAGCCGCTTGACCCTTCGGCTTTCAGCCAGATGACCTCACCCCGCAGCAAAAAACCCAGGTCGTCCTGCAATATACCGATGACGTCCGAGGAAAGGCTTCTGTAAGGTTTGCGCCCTAGATTGGCAACGTTCACACAGATTCGGCCCCCCGGCTCCAGAACCCGCCGGCATTCCTTGAAGACGTCGCGAAGCAGCGCCAGATACTCGGGGTAGGCTCCCGGGCTGTGGGGACCGTTCTCGTAAGCCTTTCCAACGAAGTAGGGCGGCGAGGTGACCACCAGCGCCACGCTGTTGTCGGGTAGTTCCTTCATCCTGCGGGAGTCCCCACAAAGGACCTCATTGCGAATCGGTGAGACGGCGATCTCCTCGTCCAGGGAGATGACTGGGGCCTGAAAGCGGGCGTAAAAGGCCTCCGCATCGTGGTTTTCCCGCCGGCCCACTCCAAATGCAGACGTGGACGTGCCTGGGGGACGTGATTTTCGGTTGCTCGGCGGCATGACGGGCAGTCTATCGACCAGGTAGGACAGAAATCATGATTCTTTTTTCGTCCGGCCTCTTGACACCGCTGTAATCACTGGGATGTAATTAGTCCTGACCCCCAAGATGTAGTGGTGGCACTTTCCCCGCTTACAGCATCTTGGGGTAAATTAGTCTATTGAGGACCCTGCCTGGCGGGGGAAGCCCGGGAAGGAGCACTAAAATGGCCATAGTCAGCGAGGATCTCGGCGAAGGAGGCTCGATCACTTCCCTCGAGTCACGGCGCACCGGCAATTGGAACTCCACCTACGACGCGGTTGAGCTCAAGGACATCCGTTATCCCTTCGCGCTCGACTACTTCGACCTCGGCTGCGCCAATACCTGGTTCCCCAAGGAGATTCCGCTGGCAGAGGACGTAGAGCAGTGGAACTCGGTGCTAACCGAGGTGGAACGCCACTACGTGAGGTGGATGCTCGGCTTCTTCTGCACCTCTGAGAGCCTGGTGGCCAACAATCTGGTCATGGCCCTTTACCCCCAGCTCCCCATACCGGAGGCGCGTCTGTATCTCGGCCGTCAGGCCTACGAGGAGATGAACCACACCGTCACCTTCGACTACGTGATCAAGACCCTCAACTTGAATCGTGACGAGATCTACCGAATGCACGCCACGGCTCCCGAAATGGCTGCCAAGGAGCGGTTCGAGACCGAGCTGACCAAGCACCTGGTGGAGGGCGACTTCGACAGCGAGGCCGACCGGGTCCGCCATCTAATCCGTAACCTCGTCGGCTACTACGTGATCATGGAGGGAATCTTCTTCTTCTCCGGCTTCCTGGTGGGCCTGTCGTTCGAGCGTCGCCGCCTGCTCAAGGGGCTTGGGACACTCATCCGCTACGTGCTAAAAGACGAGACGATCCACCTTGCCTTCGGCATCGATCTCATCGCAGCGATCGTTGCCGAAAACCCCGATGTCATGACGCCCGCCTTCAAGGCCGAGCTCGTCGACATGATCAAGCAGGCAGTTGAGCTCGAAGAGCAGTACGCTGTTGCTGCTATGCCTGAGGGCATCCTCGGTCTCAACACCTCGGTCTACGGCCAGTACGTGCGGTACATCGCCGACCGGCGCCTGCAGAAGATCGGGATGGACAAGATCTACGGCGACAAGAACCCGGCCAAGTGGCTGGTTGCCCAGACCGACATGCCCGAGCTGGTGAACTTCTTCGAATCCAAGCCAATCGATTACGAGAGCGTGGTAAGCCGTTGAGGGCCGGGGTCCCTTAGCGGGAAGGGGGGCGGAATGGCTGAGAGCAAGGCGTCGATCAAGGCTCAAGTTCGTAGTGCTCAACTCAAGGCCTTGCAGGATTTCGATCAGGAACTGGAGAAGCTGGAGCGGAAGCTCAAGCAGGCGGCCAAGAAGCTCAGCAAGCTCTGACGATCTTCGGCCGATCGTTGACTAAAGGAAATGGTCGGCCGCTAGTCCTGGCGAGTCCCCATCTTGGAGATTCCTCGGCTGATCATGTAGGCGACGGCAAGACCCGTGAGGAGTCGCCAGGCGTCCAGGGCGTTGAACTCCAGGCTGACGTTCGAGGCCAGCATAATGCCCAGGATGCCCACTACCAGGACGAGGAACTCGCTGGTTCTGAAGAACTCCTTGGTCTCGGGAGTGCTGACCTCCGGGTAGGGGCCCGGGGGGCCGGCGCCGGCGGGAGACCCGGCTCCCAGGGCAAGCTCATGACCTCGAGCTACTCCGGCCTTGGAGATTCCTCGGCTGAGCATGTAACCGGCCGAAAGAATCGTCACGAAGGTCCACGCAGCCGTGGCTCCAAACCCCTCGATTGCTCCGGAGGCAATCAAGACCCCGAGCGTCGCTAAGAGCCAAAGGAGAAACTCGCTCGTCCTGAAGAACTCTTTGGTCTCCGGAGTCCTTACCGCCTCCGCCACCCTTTCACCGGCCTCGGAGACCGAAGCTGGGATCTCCTGCTCCTGGGTAACAGCCACGGCTGGTTCGGCAGGGGCGGCGGTGGGGACCTCGGGAGTGCCGACAACGGCCGGGGGCTCCTCCGTTATCGGGAGGCCATCTTCTTCCCAGCCGCGGGAGGCCCCCGCCTTGGACAGTCCTCGGCTGAGAATGTAGGCAGCCGTAAGGAAGGTGATCGTTCGCCAGGCGGCTTCGGCATCGAAGTTCTCCATGACGGCTGCGGCAAACAACGCCGCAAGCACGCCCAGCAGCCAGAGCAGGAACTCGCTCGTCCTAAAGAACGCTTTGGTTTCTGGGCTTCCGACGTACTCCTCAGCCAGAGCCGCTATGTCCTGAGCCCCTAGCCTGCGCCTTGGGGCGGGGGCTCGACGTGCGGGCCGTCTGGAGTACGGTCGCCTAGGGTCTCGCCAAGCTCGACCCCCAGGTCTTTGTCCCATCAGGCTCCTCCTGAACCGAGCAGCTTGATTCCCGTTGGTCCTCCGTACTAAACGCAGCGAGTGGCCGGGCAGTTAACCGGTAACGTCCTCACCGTTTTCTGCGTCTAAGCGCGTGTTCACTCTTCGGAGGCCGGTCGCCAGGTTGCCACCGGCCTCCTTCCAATTAAGGCACCCTCGGGACAATCAGACCGATTCGCTCACCGAGCTCATGTGGAAGTCCCGCACCCTGAGCGGCGGCATCTTGACGAAGGTGAAGTAGTCGCCGAACTCGCGAGCGAGCGTGGATCGGGAGCGCCCGATCTCGGTGGTCTGGCGGAGCATGTCGAGAGGGCTCATGTTGAACCGGAAGTTGTTGACCGCGCCCTTAACCTCCCCGTCCTCCACAAGGAAGACCCCGTCTCTGGTGAGGCCGGTGAGCAGAAGCTTCTGGGGGTCGACCTCCCGGATGTACCACAGGCAGGTTACGAGCAAGGCTCGCTTGGTGGAGGCGATCATCTCCACGAGGCTGGGGCCGTCGGAAGAGATGATGAGGTTGTCGATGAACGGCTTCGCCCCCTCGCCGGTGACATTGGCCCAGTGCCTGGTGGTGATGAGGCCTCTTAGGGCCCCGTTTAAGATCCAGTTGATCCGGCCGGTCTTGAGACCGTTGTCGAACACCGATGACAGGCTGCTCGACTGGACGGACACCACGAACGGTGAGACCTCGAAGCCGGGCTCGTTCGGGTCGGAGTAGAGGGTTAGCTCCTCCGGCGCCAGCCGCTCCCCTATCCGGCTGCCGCCGCCCGGCCTGCTGAAGGCGCTTCGGCCCTCGTCCGCATCCCGGGCCGAGCTGCTGAAGTAGGTCTCGAGAAGCATGTCGGCTACCGCGGAGGGCTCCAGCAGGACCTCGTAATGCCCGGCGGGCAGGGAGATCTGATTCTTGGACCACTCCAGCCGCTGCCGAATCCGCCGCTCTACCTGCTCGATGTCGATGTCCTCGAAGGTGGTGGTCACCTGTCCGGCCCACACCGACCTTTTGAAGTCCGGGCTCTTGGCGTTGATCTGGAACTTGCCTTCGGATTGAGAGTACCGGCGCCGGAGGCCGGTGCTGGTAGCCAGGAACACGGTGCTGTGCATGTGCTCCGCAAAGCCGAAGAGAAGGTACTCGGCCTTCTCGGCTCGGCGAAAGGCCCCCGCCAGCTCCGGCGCTATCTTGCTGAAGACGCTTATGCCGGTGACCTCGTCGGGCTCCAGCCACTCCTCATTGGCGCCGTCACCTCGGAGCAGAGGCATGGCGTCCTCGGCTGGCGGGGCATCCGCCGCGGCCGCCTCCGACGCCCGCACCAGCGACTCCAGCTGCTCATCGGGGAAGTAGCTGCGCCCGATCGTTCCGACCCTGTCGCCGATGATCGAGATGATGAACAGCTGGTGGAACTCGGTCACCCCGTTGGTGGTGGTGCTGTTGAGCGCCCACCTGACATTTGCATTGGAGTAGTCCCACCCTACGGCGATGCAGGAATCCGCCCGGGACAGCTCCAAAACCTGCTCGAGGGTCTGCTGAATGCCGATTAGTGAGCTCCTTCCTGCGCCGCGTTCAAAACGTTTACCTGCCGGAACAGCGCCACGGGAGCCCCGTGGCTCACCGGGGCCGCCTGTCCCGGTTGCCCCTTGCCGCAGTTGAACGCCCCGCCGAGGAGGTAGGTGTGAGGTCCTCCGACCGCCTCCATGCTGTTCCAGAAGTCGGTGGTCGTCGCCTGATAGGCGACGTCCTTTAGCTGGCCGGCTAGCCGGCCGCTCTTGATTCGGTAGAACCTCTGCCCGGTGAACTGGAAGTTGTACCGCTGCATGTCGATGCTCCAGCTCTTGTCCCCAACGATGTAGATGCCGTCGTCCACCCCAGCAAGCAGGTCATCGAGGGAGGTGAAGGAATTCGATGGCTGAAGCGACACGTTAGGCATTCGCTGGAGCGGGACGTGGGCCCCGGAGGAGGCGTAGGCGCAGCCGTTCGACCGCCCGAACCCCTGCTTCATGGCCATCTGCCGATTGAGCTGATAGCCAACCAGCACCCCGTCTTTTATCAGATCCCACTCCTGGGCTTTCACCCCCTCGTCGTCGTATCGGATGGTCGAAAGACCATGCTCCACGGTGCGGTCCGCGGTCACATGCATTACCGATGACCCGTACTGGAGCTTGTTGAGCTTGTCGACGGTGGCGAAGGAAGTCCCGGCGTAGGCGGCCTCATAGCCGAGAGCCCGGTCCAGCTCGGTGGCGTGGCCGATGGACTCGTGGATGGTGAGCCACAGATTGGTGGGGTCGATGACCAGGTCGTACCGTCCCGGCTCGACCGAGGGCGAGCGCAACTTCTCCTCGAGTAGCGCTGGAATTTCCTCCGCCTGCCCCATGAAATCGTAGCCCGAGGCGAAGTGCTCCCAGCCCCGCCCCCGCGGCAGGCTGTTGGAGCGCATGGTTTCGAACGCTCCGGTGTCATGGTTGATCTTGACTGCCTCGAAGTCACCGCCCACCCGAACCCGTTGCTGGGTGATCGACGAGCCGCCCAGGTTGGCAAAGTACTTGTTCTCCAATACCAGGCTGACCCCAAAGTCGACGTGATCCACCTTCCTCGAGCCGAGCACCCTCTCATTGACCGCCAGAAGGAAGGCAACCTTGTCGTCGTCCGCAACGGTGAAAGGGTCGATCTCGAAGCTCGATACGTAGGTGTCGTCGTAGCTCGGTTCGGGGGCGAGCTCGACCGGCTCGCTGCTGAGGGCGGCCAGCGTAGTAGCGACCTCAACCGCTTGCTCGGCGGTGGTAGCCGCCGCCTCGGGGGTCAGCGTCACGCTCGAGGCGAAGCCCCACGCTCCCTCGGAGATAACCCTGATCGAGTAGGCCAGCGTCTCCGTCGACACCATGCTTTCCAGGTTGGTGTCCCGGGCCTGAATGGACTGGCTCATCTCTCGCTCGAAGCGAAAGTCGGCATGCGTGACTCCGAGATCCTTGGCCTTGGAGATGGCTGCATCAGCCAACTTCTTAAAGGGCAGATCGAGGAAGGACTGATCCAGCTTTGTCATGGTGCTCACTATCTCATTACCGCTCAGATACACCGAAGATGAATTCACCAACGGCACGGCTCGCTGGGTCATTGACGGCACAATTTCCCTAGGCCTACCATCGGCGTTGTCTACCTAGGCTGGGAGGTCACGATGGCTATGAACACGGGTAAGACCAACGTCAGCCAACTACAACGAACGGGCCTGGTGACCCTCATCGCTGGACTGGGTTTTGTGCTGGGCGGTGCACTCGACGTTTTGTTCGAGTGGAGCTGGCTATTCCTCCTGGCCGGGTTTGCGCTGCTTCTGTACGCGCTCCCCCGGCTTCACCGGCATCAGGCTCCCGCCGATGGCGCCGTGGGGCTGTGGGGTTCTCGGCTGTTCGTGTTCGGGGCGTCCGTCGTGGTCATAGTGGGAGTCATATTCATCATTTGGGATGCTGTGGGCGAGGCTGGAGAGCCCGCATGGGCCAACATCGTGTGGCCGATAGGGTTCTTCTCGCTCTTGGTT
>DATACZ010000023.1:0-12885 GCA_036258795.1 Actinomycetota bacterium | reverse complement strand
GAAAATAGCCCTCAGGGCTTGGCGGCAGGTGACCTCAACGGCGACAGCGAAGCAGACCTAGCCGTCGCTCACGGCAACGGCGGCAAGGTGGGCGTTTACGCTCAGGGCGCCTCCGGGCTGGATGCGGAGAGCCTCTTTACGGTTCCGAGCACGCCGTCCTACTCGCCGGAAGCCTTGGCGATCGGAAACGTGGTCGGCGACTCCAGAGCCGACATAGTCGTGGCCGGCGATGGGGAACTTGCGGTCCTCCCGGGCGTTGAACCCGTGACGCCCTCACCGTCCCCCTCTCCAACCGAGACTCCGGATCCAGAGGAACTAACTCAGGAGATCCCTTACTCCGTCTGGGCACAGCCTTCCTCCACGCCTCTCGATGGGCTGGGCAGCTGGCTGGCGGTGAACAAGGACGAGGACGCCGCTGAGGGTCAGCTCGCCCCGCAGTACGCGCACTCCCAGATCTTCTGGCTGGGGAGCACCAACACTCCGGGGCTGGTCAGCCTCGTGAGAGATGGCGACGACAAGGTGGCAACCTTCCACGTCCTCGATGACGAGGGCGAGCAGGTAAAGGGAATTCCGTTCGAGTGGGAAGAGGGCGGATTCTACCTGCCGCTGGTGCACCGCCTGGCGGACGGCCGGTGGGGCGCCTGGATATTCGACTGGGCGAAGCGTGACCAGGGCGATGCCGCCTGGACCTTCATTGGGGAGTTGACTTCCCCAGGTCGAAACAAGCTCAGCCCGGTCAGCGCCACCCTCTCCTTCTGGTTCGGGGAACTGACCGACGACTGCGCCAAGTACCCCGCAGCCGAGGTATTGCGGCACCCGACCCTCGGACTGGCCGGTGGGCAGGGAAGCATTGCGAACCTTGCCGGCCACGATGCGGCCGGTGGGGACTGCAACAGCGTCCTATCCACCGAGCTCGACGTGTGGGAGTACTATCGGCTGGGAGACTAACTCGGCTCTGAGTAAGTGTTGAGCAGTTAGCTGCGATCAGGGGCCCGACACAAGATGTCCGGGCCCCTGACGCGTCCGGAGCCCCGGCTACTTACGCTCGAAGCGCCGCACTCCCTCACCCTCACGCCAAAGCTCGATGACGAGGTGGTCCGGTGGGTCCCCAACTCTGGTCAGCACCATCTCATGGACGTTCACCCGAAATAGGTGAAACGGCCCGATGGGGCCCTCCCCAATCTCTTGCCGAATCGCAGACTTCTCCTCCTGGTCCTGCACCTCTTTGACGGTCCCGGAGATCTTGGCGTCGCCAGGCCAGTTGTCGTCTGGATCGATCGTTGCGCTGTGGAGGGCAAATCGGGGATCCCGAAGCAGGTCGAGGGCCTTCTTCGATCTCCACATGCCCCCGAGCCACAGGTCCCCAAACGCAAAGATGACTTCGGTCCCGCTTATTCGAGGCGAGCCGTCCTTTCGCAGGGTGGCCAGGACCTTGTGGCGGTGGGCGTCAAAGATTTCCTTGACGGCGGCGGCTAATTCTTGAGCCTCTTCGGTCACCTCCTGCCAACTCGCCATGGCTCCCCCCAAGTCAACGCAAGCTCTTCGCAGTCCAGCGCGCGGCCTATCACTTGATTATTGCCAGCCAGCCCAAGACCAACCGAACCACCTGGCTTGGATTAAGCGCGGCCGTGCGGAATCGTGAACTTGGATTTAGCCTTGACCTCTGGTTGCAGGCACAGGATAGAATGACCCGCTAGTTACAGCCCTGTAATTCCGGGGGCCCTAACGGTGCGAAGCATTGTTCCGAAGCCGGGAGCATCGCCTCACTTCCCCCGCACTTCAAAGCTAGGGCCGGCCGTCGTCTTGGAGGTTCGAGAGTGAGCTTCGTTCACCTTCACTCCCACTCGGAGTACTCGATGCTGGACGGCGCCAGCCGTATCAAGGAGATGTTCTCCAGGGCCGGTGAACTGGACATGCCGGCCTTGGCCCTCACCGACCACGGCGTCATGTACGGAGCTATCCCCTTCTACCTGGAGGGTAGGGCGGCGGGCATAAAGCCGCTGATTGGAATGGAAGCCTACGTGGCCCCGGGCAGCCGTTTCGACCGCCCGGCCAGGCACCAAGACTCGTATCACCACCTCACCATGATCTCGGCCACGAACGCCGGGTACCACAACCTGATCAAGCTTTCCTCGCTCGGCTTTACGGAAGGCTACGACCCGCGCTCCAGGCGGCCGCGCTTGGACCGGGAGCTCATGTCCCAGTACTCGGAGGGGATTGTCGTGCTATCGGGCTGCCTGTCCGGCGAGCTGGCCAGGAACATAACCGCCGGCAAGCTCGACCAAGCAAGGAAGGTAGCGGCCGAATACAAGGAGATCTTTGGGGATCACTACTTCCTGGAGCTTCAGTACCAGGGAGTGGAGGGCCAGGCTGCCCTCAATGCCGAGGTGGTCGAGATCGGCCGCGAGCTCGGCATCCAGACGGTGGCGACAAACGACTCTCACTACACGCACAAGGATGATGCCGAGGCCCACGACATATTGCTGTGCATCCAGACGGGCAAGGAGCTCTCCGACACCAACAGGATGAAGTTCGATACCGATCAGTTCTACCTGAAGAGCTCCGGTGAGATGCTCCAGGCCTTCCCCGACTATCCGGAGGCGGTGCACAACACCCTCATGGTGGCTGAGATGTGCGACGTGGACGTCGAGCTCTACAAGATGCTGCTGCCCGTGTTCGAGGTTCCGGAGGGCCACACGCTGGCCAGCTACCTGGAGAGGCAGGCCGTGGAGGGATTGAGACGCCGTTACAACCCGGTAACCCCGGAGGCGGAGGAACGGCTGAGGATGGAGCTTGACGTCATCGAACAGATGGGTTTCTCGGGTTACTTCCTCATCGTGGCCGACTTCGTGCAGTGGGCGAAAGCCAACAAGATCCGGGTCGGACCGGGCCGCGGGTCCGTGGGTGGGTCGATCGTAGCTTACGCCCTCGGTATAACGGAGCTGGACCCTCTGCGTTGGAAGCTGGGGTTCGAACGTTTCCTCAACCCGGGCCGCAAGTCGATGCCCGACATCGACATTGACTTCGACGAGCGGCGCCGCGGCGAGGTCATCCGGTACGTCTCACAAAAGTACGGCGAGGATCGGGTGGCCCAGATCATCACCTTCTCTACCATCAAGGCCAAGGCGGCGATCCGCGACGCCGCACGGGTTCTTGGGCACCCATATGCGGTGGGCGACCGGCTGGCCAAGATCTATCCACCGTTGGTCCTTGGCAAAGAGGCTCCGTTTGCCGCCTGCTTCGACAAGGAGGTGGAGTGGCCCGAGCACACCGGCCGAAACGATGCCTATCCGAACGCCGCCGACCTCAGGACCGCCTACCAGACAGAGGACAGCGCCCGCCAGGTAATCGACACTGCCCGCAAGCTGGAAGGTCTGCGACGGCAGCACTCGGTCCACGCCGCCGGGGTGGTGATAGGCCGGGAGCCGCTAACTAACCTAGTCCCGGTTCAGAAGACCGACGGGGACCTTGTCACCCAGTTCGAGATGGGAGCCATCGAGCAGATCGGCCTTCTAAAGATGGACTTCCTCGGCTTAAGGAACCTCACCGTCATCGGGGATGCAGTCCGCCACATCAAGGAGAACCGGGGTGTGGAGGTGGACGTCGACTCGCTGCCGCTGGACGACTCTGCTGCTTTTGCGATTCTCCAGGAGGGAGCTACGGCCGGCATCTTCCAGATGGAGTCTGGAGGTATGACCCGCCTGTGCCGTCAGCTCAGGCCCG
This sequence comes from Actinomycetota bacterium, assembly GCA_036258795.1. Taxonomy (GTDB): domain Bacteria; phylum Actinomycetota; class CADDZG01; order JAHWKV01; family JAHWKV01; genus DATACZ01. The sequence continues at coordinate 9,162 of DATACZ010000023.1, read as the reverse complement.
ACCGGTTCGAGGAGATTGCCGCCCTCATTGCCCTCTACCGCCCAGGCCCCATGGAGGAGATCGGGCGGTACGTCAAGGGAAAGCATGCCCCCTCATCGGTGACTTACTTCCACCCTCTGCTGGAGAACGTGCTCGCCGACACCAACGGCGTAATCGTCTATCAGGAACAGGTGACGCAGATCCTCCAGGTCGTCGCTGGCTTCTCCGCTCAGGATGCCGACATGGTGAGGTACGCCATCGGCAAGAAGAAGAGCCACGAGCTGGTCAAGTGGAAGAGCCACTTTGAGTCGGGGTGTGCAGCTTCGGGACTCACGGCCGAGGAGGCGTCAGATCTGTGGGAGCTCATTCGGCCGTTTGCCGGCTACTCGTTCAACCGCGCCCACGCAAACGGTTACGGCCTTATCGCCTATCAAACCGCCTGGCTCAAGGCCAACTACCCGGTCGAATACCTCGCCGCGCTTCTCACCTCGGCCAAGGACCGCAACGACAAGATGCCCGTGTACCTGGCCGAGACCAGAGCTATGGGCATTCAGATGCTGCCTCCGAGCGTCAACGACAGCGACCTCGACTTCACTCCCAGGGGGGACGAGGTTTTATTCGGCCTATCGGCAATCCGAAATGTGGGCGAGGCGGTGGCCGAACGCATCATTCAAGCCCGGGCCAAAGGTGGCCCGTTTCAGGGATTCGGCGACTTCTGCCGTAGGGTCGACGCCACCTGCCTCAACAAGAAGGTCATCGAAAGCCTGGCCAAGGCGGGCGGGTTCGACTGCCTCGGCGTGAGCCGCAGTGCCTTGCTTGAAATCGGCCCGAAAGCCGGGACTCTCGTCATGTCGGAGAAAGCCGGACGTCTCATCGAGGCGGTCCTGGCTGAGCGCCGTTCCGAGGAGGCGGGACAGTTCTCCTTCTTCGGTGAAGGCTCCGGGAAGCAGCCCAGCCGGCTTGGCAACGGTTGGGACCTTGGACCCGGTGGAAATGAAGTCGCTAGGTCGGAGCTTCTTCGAAGTGAGAAGGAGATGCTCGGGTTCTACGTGTCGGAACATCCTCTGGCCGCCATTGAGGCTGCCCTCAAGGTGCAGACTGAAGTTTCAATCCCCGCGCTTGCCGAAGGCCCTGACGGCCAGCAGCGTACCGTGGGGGGCATCCTGTCCCGCATGACACGGAAGTTCACCAAGAAGGGCGATCCCTGGTTCAGCGGGGTGCTAGAGGACCTGCAGGGCACCGTCGAGGTTACCTTCTGGCCTCAGACGGTCCAGGAGACGCCGCCCGAGCTGCTGAGCGACGACGCCATAGTGATCATCAAAGGGCGGGTTGAGCTGAGGGATGACAACGCCAAGCTCATGGCGATCAAGGTGACCCGTCCGGACCTCAGCGGTTCGGACACGCCGCTGCGAATAAGGATGGCTCCCGAATCCTGCACGCCCAACAGGATCGAGGAGCTCAAGGCCGTCCTGGCCGCTCATCCGGGTAGCTCGCCGGTACTGCTTCACCTCGGGGGAGCGGCCAACGGCGAAACCATCTTGAAGCTGGGCGGCTTCACCGTGGAGCTTCGCAATGGGCTCTTTGCCGAGCTCAAATCGGTGCTCGGCACCGCCTCGCTGGTAAGTCAAAGCTAACAACCAGACCACCCTGCGCTTCTAGGGCGCGAAAAACTCGTCAACTCAAGATATTTGTGAGGAAAGGGTGGTTCCGGGCGTCACGTTAAGTGACAGTTCCCACTCTGACGTCATATGTCGAGGAAGGGACCGCCCAGAAGATGCACCACTCAACCGGCCTGCTTCTGACGTTTCACATCGTGCTGTTCGGCGGAGTATTGGGCTCGGCGCCGGTCGTTCCTCAACATGTCCCCGGTATTCACGACGACGTTGCCGACACCGGCCGCCCGGCGGTAAGGGTCCTTCCTGCTTAGGCCCACCCCGCCATAGCGCAGTCCTTTGACCCCACAAGGGGCTTGCCTCAGGTGGAGCGGATCCTCTGGAACCCTGCCCAGCCTGCACTCGTGTATCAGGCAATCGAGCTGTGGAGCGGAGGCGTGCTTCCTCCAGCCACGGTAATTCCGGCGAGCCCCGCCACCCCGGAGACCCGGCGGATGATCGCTCTCACCTTCGACGACGGGCCGAGCCCCCGGTACACTCCCGCAGTCCTTAGGACTCTCAGACGAATGAAGGTAAAGGCAACCTTCTGTGTGGTTGGGTGGATGGCCAAGCGGCATCCGGAGCTTGTGGCGGCAATCCATGAGCAAGGCCACGTTCTCTGCAACCACACCGAGCATCATCTGCCTCGGTTCGCTGACCGGCCCCGGCGGGTAATGGCATCGGAAATGTCGTCGGTGAGCGACCTCATTCAATCCATCACCGGAGAAGCTCCGGCCTTTTACCGGTCACCGGGAGGGTCGGTTTCTTCTGAGGTCGTAGCAGCAGCCCATCGGCGAGGGATGCGTATCCTCGGCTGGTCGGTCGATCCGCGCGACTTCAAGAATCCACCCGCGGCCGCGATCGTATCCAGGACTATGAGTGCCGTTCGCCCGGGCGCCATCGTCGTGCTGCATGACGGTGGAATCAACCGGTCAGCCACCGTGCAGGCGCTGCCGGAGCTCATTAGAGAGCTGAAGGGCCGCGGCTACGGCTTCAGAACTCCCTGATCCAACTAAGACGGGGAGGTTGGGTTAACTTCGTAGATGGCCTGCTTCCGGTGCAACAAAATCCAGACCGATCCCTCCAAGGGACGTTCACCTTGGGCGCGCCTCGTCATCAAGGGGGAGCAGGTGCTGATGTGCCCCGAGTGCCAAGCGACCGATCCCTCCTGGCGTTCGTTGGGCGACCGCTGCCCTTACTGCGACAGCACCCGCCTGGCCGTCGTTATGGGCTCGGTTGTCTGCAAACAGTGCGGCAGAGACTTCGAGCGCAACAGAAGCTAGATCAGGCGGATACTTGAGCCCACCATGAGATTTGTCGATTTGGCTGCAAACCCGTCGGCTCAGATTCCTCGTCCGACGGCCGGCGACCGGCCCGTCGAGTCGGTAAGGGCGATCCTCGAGCAGGTCAAGTCCCAAGGCGACGAGGCCCTCGTGAAGCTCACCGAACGCTTCGACAAGGTGAACCTGACCGACGGTATCAGGGTCCCGGCCGAGCAGCTGGAGGAAGCCTTCAACGCGATCACCGATGAGTTGAGGGAGGCGCTGGAGGAGGCCGCAACAAGAATTCGAACCTTTTCCGAGAAACAGTCCCTCGTCCCCTGGGAGGCGAAGGTCGGAGGAGGGTTGGTGGGGGAGCGCGTGCATGCGGTCCCTAGAGCGGGCCTCTACGTGCCGGGGGGCCGGGCCACCTATCCCTCCACAGTCCTCATGACCGCGATACCGGCCACCGTAGCCGGAGTTAACGAGATAGCCCTGTGCGTTCCGCCGGGCGCTGAGGGCGATGTGCCGGCCTCGACCCTGGCGGCAGCTCACCTGGCCGGGGTTTCCGAGGTCTACCGCGTGGGTGGCGCGCAGGCCATTGGCGCCATGGCATACGGAACCGAGTCCATCGGACGAGTCGAGGTGATCGCCGGTCCAGGCAACATCTACGTGGCCCTGGCCAAGCAGGAGGTGGCCGGCCTGGTGGGCATCGACTCAGTGGCGGGTCCCAGCGAGATCGCGATAGTCACCGACGGGGAATTCGACGCTCGTATGGCGGCCTTTGATCTGGTGGCGCAGGCCGAGCACGGACCCAATGGAGCGTTCGTCGTGGTTACGTGGAAGGAGGAGTTCCTGGTTTACGTCGCGCACGCCCTCGAGGCGGTGCTGAGAGAGATCGAGGCCTCCGACGATCTCAGAGCGGCGGTCGACCGGGGCGCGGTTGGAGTCGGCGTCGCCGGACTGGACCAGGCCGCGGAGTGCATCAACCGCTTTGCGCCCGAGCACCTTCAGCTGGTCTTCGACGGGGCTGAGGGGCAGCTCGACCGCTTCTCGGCGGCGGGAGCCATCTTCGTCGGACCGTGGTCGCCGGTCTGTGTCGGTGATTACTTCGCCGGCACCAATCACGTACTTCCCACCTCGGGAGCCGGAAGGTGGGCGTCGGGGCTCAGGACCTCCCACTTTCAAAAGGCGGTGTCGTACGTGAAATACGATCGGGAGTCGCTCGAGAGGGCCGCGCCCTACGTGGACACGCTGGCGGCAGCGGAGGGACTGCCCAACCACGGGCGAGCGGTGAGGGCCAGGTTCACCGAGGAGGCGGAAACCCTCGGGTAGAGTTAGTAGATGGGTGACCCTGAGCTTCGCCTTAGATTGGGAGGTAGGTCGGATCTGGCCGACCTCAAGCCGTACCGAGCTCCTCAGGTGGATGCGCCGGTCAGGCTCAACACCAATGAGAGCCCTTACCCCCCTCCAGAGGCCTTCACCCGCGAGCTGCTAGAGCGCGTAGGAAGCCTATCGCTGCACCGGTACCCGGACCGGGAATTCGTCCCGGTGCGCGAAGCTCTGGCGATCTTCCTGGGGACCCTGACCGACCGGGTTTGGCTGGCAAACGGCTCTAACGAGATCATCCTTCAGCTGCTCCTGGCCTTCGGCGGGGCAGAGCGCAAGGTCATGACCTTCGAGCCGACCTACAGCATGCATTCTCAGATCACCCGGGTGAGCGGCACCAGGCTTCTCCGTGCCCGGCGCAATCCCGACTACACCCTTCACCCCGAGGCCACCGTCGAAGCCATCGAGCTTCAACAACCCGACATCGTCTTCCTATGCTCACCGAACAATCCCACCGGCAACTCGAACTCCTCAGAGGAGGTAGAGATGATCTGCCGGACCGCCCCTGGACTGGTGATCCTGGACGAAGCCTATGTGGAGTTCGCGGGGTCAGGCCGGGCCCGGCTCATCGAGGAGTTCGAGAACCTGGTGATCACCAGGACCTTCTCGAAGGCCTGGCGCCTGGCGGGGGCCAGGATCGGATATCTGCTCGCTCCGCCCTGGGTCATCGAGGAGATCCAGAAGGTGCGTCTTCCCTACCATCTCTCCTCCCTCACGCAGGCCGCGGCTTTGGCGGCTATAAGCCAAGCCGAGGAGTGCCGGGGAACGGTAGAGACCATCGTTCACGAAAGGGAGAGGCTCTACCGGGAGCTGTCCACCACCCGAGGGATCTTCGCATTTCCGAGCGAGTCCAACTTCATCCTGTTCAGGTGCGAGTCGCGTCCGGCCTCCGAGGTGTGGAACTCCCTTCTGGAGCGCGGCGTGCTGGTACGCGACTTCTCCGACGTTCCAGGGTGTGAGGAGTGCCTTAGGGTTACCGTCGGGACGATGGAGCAGGACGAGAAGTTCCTGGAGGCGCTGCATCAGGTGATGCTTGCTCGATGAGCCGCGTGGCAGAGGTGGACAGGAAGACCAACGAGACCTCTATTCGCCTGCGTCTCGACCTTGATGGGTCAGGCACGACGGAAATCTCCACCGGGGTCGGGTTCTTTGATCACATGCTCGACCAGCTTGGACGCCACTGGCTCGTAGACCTAGAGATCGATGCCTCAGGTGACCTGCACGTCGACGCCCACCATACCGTCGAAGATGTGGGTATCTGTCTCGGCACCGCTTTAAACGAGGCTTTAGGGGAGAAACGAGGCATCCGCCGCTATGGGTGGAGCATCGTGCCCATGGAGGAGGCCCTGGTCCAGTCGGCCTTGGACCTATCGGGAAGGCCCCTGCTTGTCTTCGATGCCCCCGTCCCGGCCGAAGCGATCGGCAACTACGACCCTGACCTGACCGAGGAGTTCTTCACCGCACTTTCCAGGACGGCCGGGATTACCCTGCACATCAGGCTTCTGGCAGGCAAGAACTCCCACCACATCGTCGAAGCAGTGTTCAAATCGGTAGCTCAGGCTCTGAAGGTTGCCACCGAGCTAGATGCCCGTCGTGGCTCGACAGTTCCCTCTACCAAGGGAGTGCTGTGAGGGCTGGAATCGTCGACTACAGGATGGGCAACCTGGCCAGCGTTTCGAAGGCCTTCGAGGCCGCCGGAGCCGAAGCATTCGTCTCCGATGAGCCGTCCAGGCTGAGGTCGTCCAACCTTCTCGTGCTCCCCGGCGTGGGAAATTTCGCGGCCGGAATGGAGAATCTGTCCAGCTTAGGGCTTGCCGACTTCGTGACCGATTGGGCCGCCGACGGCAAGCCTCTGTTGGGAATATGCATGGGTATGCAGCTTTTATTCGAGGAGTCGGATGAAGGTCCGGCCAAGGGACTCGGTATCCTTCCCGGACGGGTCGTAAGGCTTCGAGGCGACGTAAAGGTTCCCCACATGGGCTGGAATCAGGTTGATCCGGTGCGGGAATCGGAGCTCTTCGGGTCTCTTGCGGGCCGCTACTTCTACTTCGTCCACTCCTACGTCTGCGAGGCGGACGATGAGGCTGCCGCGGCAAGAACCGACTACGGGGGTGAGTTCATCTCGGCAGTTGAGTCGGGCGCGGTATACGGCGTTCAGTTTCATCCCGAGAAGTCCAGCAATGACGGACTTGCTCTCTTGCGAAGGCTCATCCAGGTGGTTGGGTGACCGGCGCAGGCCGGCTCGAGGAGGCTCCGCACAAAAGCACCACCTCGTCCCCCGTGATCATCGTGGCGGTGGACATACTGGGCGGTGAGGTCGTCCGGCTCGTTCAGGGCCGGTCTTCGGAGAAGACCACCTACGCCGATGATCCCGTTGAGACTGCCCGGAGCTGGGAGCGCCAGGGTGCCGAGTGGCTTCATCTAGTGGACCTTGATGGCGCCACCGGGACCGGGCGAAGCAACGCCGAGGCGGTGTCGTCCATCCTCGCCGAAGCGCGGGTTCCCGTACAGGTCGGAGGAGGAATTCGATCCATGGAGGCAATCGCCGAGTGGATCGAGCGTGGAGTGGCCCGTGTTTGCGTGGGGACGAAGCTGCTGGATCCCGAATTTCTCGAGGCCGCGGTCGCTGAGTTCGGCGGCCGTCTGGTGGCGTCGGTCGACGCCAGAGCAGGCAAGGTTCATCGGGATGGGTGGCTGGAGGGCACGGATTCTTCGACACTGGATGCGGTTAAACGATTCGTGGATGCCGGAGTCTCCCGGATCATGTTCACCGACATCGAGAGGGATGGAACTTTGAGTGGACCGAACCTCGAGGCCATCGAAGGAGTCCTCGATGCGGCCGGGGTCCCCGTCATTGCCGCCGGCGGGGTAACCAGCGTCGATGACGTGCGCAGGCTGGCCGCTCTGGCGTCACGAGGGCTGGAGGGAATAGTGATCGGCAAAGCTCTCTACGCCGGCACAGTCACGCTTCAAGCCGCGCAAGCGGCCGTTGCCGGGCCCGATTAGGGGAAGGTTTCTGTGTTGGCCAAAAGGGTCATTCCATGCCTGGACGTCCATGCCGGGAGGGTGGTGAAGGGAGTGCGCTTCGTGGACCTTGTGGATGCCGGCGACCCGGTGGAGCTAGCCGCAGTCTACGACCGGGAGGGGGCCGATGAGCTCGTTTTCCTCGACATCACAGCTTCGCACGAGGAGCGGGACACTATCCTGGACCTGGCTCGCAGGACCGCCGAGCAGGTCTTCATACCCCTTACCGTCGGCGGAGGGGTCCGTACCATCGACGACGTCCGGAGGCTTCTCCGGGCGGGTGCCGACAAGGTGGGCGTTAACACCGCTGCGGTTCAGCGGCCGGAGCTGATCTCGCAGGGCGCCGAGAAGTTCGGCGCACAGTGCATGGTGGTGGCGATTGACGCCCGGCGCCGGGAGAGTGGCCGGGGGTGGGAGGTTTATACGCATGGCGGCAGGCGCCCCACCGACGTGGACGCGGAGCGCTGGGCGGTCCGAGCAGAGGAGCTTGGGGCTGGGGAGATCCTGCTTACTTCGATGGACCGAGACGGGACGCAGGATGGCTATGACCTGGATCTGCTGAGAGCGGTTTCGAGCGCCGTGAATGTCCCGGTTATCGCCTCGGGTGGCGCAGGACGCCTGGAGCACTTCTCTGAAGCTTTGCAGGAGGGACGAGCGGATGCGGTGCTCGCCGCTTCACTGTTCCACTTCGGCCGGCTCTCGATCGGGGAGGTCAAGAGCCATCTGAGCGAAAAGGGCGTTAACGTCCGTTAGAGAAGGGGCCACCTGCTTCGTCTATCTACGTTGGCGCGGAAAGCGTTACGAACGGCTCGGCAAACGGCCTTCGGCTCATCGGCCGAGGAGGACCCTCATGAGGTTGAGCCAGGACTCGGAGGCGTCTTCTTCTTCCAGGTTGTCCGGCACCCGCCAGGTGCCGCTGTTGAGCACTTTTCCGTCCTCCGTCAGCTCCCACCGAAGCTCCTGAGCGCCATCACCACTTGGATCCTCCTCCACTTCAAGCTTCATGGCGCGCACGGCTGCTCCTTTCTGCCCATGTTCGAGCGAAAGCCTCCCACTAGGCCGAACCTTTAGCAAGGCTCGCTGCCGGCGCGTTCTCGCCGCTCGCAGCTTTGCCGCCTTGGGTGGGGCCCGCAGAAGTGAGCGCAAGGGCGAGCGCGGATCCAACGAGACAGACGCCGGCCGTGATGGCGAAGATCTCCCGGTACTCGGCGTGTAGCGCCGCCTGCACTGCACGCCGGTAGGCCGCCAACTGCCTGGAGTAGGCCTCGGGGTCCTCCCCAAAAGGAAGAGGAGGCGCTAGATCGGCAGTGAGTTGGTGAAAGCGATGGAGGCCGGCAGCGGTCAAGGCCGCGATGCCGACGAGCATCCCCGCCATTCGGGCGACCACGACGCCGGCCGACACCACTCCATGCTGATGAGCCGGCGAGGAGGACAGCACCACCGAGGCCAGGGGAGCGATCACTAGGCCGAGCCCAAGTCCGGCGAGGACCAGGTCGGCGTCCATTCTGGGAACCGTCAGGGGGCCGGCCCGATGGAAAGCCTCCTGAATCTCCGCCGGCCATCCCGAGATCAGCCAGAAGGACCCGGCGGCCAGCGCCAGCCCAGCCACCGCCACGGGGCGTTCACCGGCCCTCTTGCTCAAGAGTCCACCGGCGAGCGCCCCCAGCCCCAGGGCGATGAGAAAGCGGGACAGGATCAGAGCTCCTCCAATGGTGTCGGATCCGAGCAGCGTCTGAGCCAGCAGGGGGATGTCGACCAGCGTTGCCATCAGGGCCACCCCGGACAGGAAGCTGCATCCGAGGGCGGCCACAAAGGACCGTACGTGCATTCCTTCAGAACTGATCAGGGGCGACTCTGAG
>DATACZ010000022.1:0-7521 GCA_036258795.1 Actinomycetota bacterium | reverse complement strand
AACCCCCGCTCAACCGTCGGCACGATCACCGAGATCTACGACTATCTCCGCCTGCTCTATGCACGGATAGGAAAACCTCACTGTCCGATCTGCGGGCGGCCGATCGCCCGGCAGAGCCCCGAGCAAATCGTGGATCACGTCATGGACCTTCCCCAGGGGACCAGGTTTCAGGTGCTGGCCCCCATCATTCAGGGCAAGAAGGGGGAGTACGAGAGTCTGCTGGAGGACCTGAGCCGTAAAGGCTTCTCCAGGGCCAAGGTAGACGGCAGGATGGTGGACCTGTCGGAGAAGATCCGCCTGGACCGGTACTACAAACACAACATCGAGGTGGTGGTCGACCGCCTAGTTATAAAAGAAGGAATTCAGCGGCGACTAACCGACTCCATCGAAACGGCCCTGCGCCTGTCGGAGGGCATGGTGACTATTGAGCTGGTGGACCGTGATGACATCTTGCGGTTCTCGGAGCACAACGCCTGCCTCAACTGCGGACTCTCATTCGACGAGCTGGCGCCGCGGAACTTCTCGTTCAACACTCCCTACGGGGCATGCCCTCGGTGTGACGGCATCGGCACCCATCTGGAGGTCGACCGGGAGCTGGTCATCTCAGATCCTGAGCTGTCCATCTCAGAGGGGGCGATACGACCCTGGGCCAACGCCCGTCTGGAGTACTTCACGAGAATGATGGAGGCGGTGGCCGACAGGTTCGGCTTCTCGATGCAGACCGCATGGAGAGACCTGACCGATGAACAGCGCCAGGTCATTCTCTACGGAACCGGAGATGAAGAGGTCTACATCAGGTACCGGAACCGATACGGCCGCGTGCGCCAGTACCACACCACCTTTGAGGGAGTGATCCCCTGGCTGGAGCGCAGGCGTAGCGAGACGGAATCGGAATTCGCCCGGGAGCGGTACGAGCAGTACTTCCGGGAGGTCCCGTGCCCTGCATGCGGCGGAGCCCGGCTAAAGCCCGAATCTCTGGCCGTCACCGTGGGAGGGGTGAACATCTGGGAGCTCAGCCGGATGTCGACCCTGGAAGCGGAGAAGTTCATGGGGTCACTCGAGCTGACCGAGCGGGAGCACCAGATCGCCGACCGGGTGCTCAAGGAGGTTAACGAGCGCCTGGGATTCCTTATCGACGTGGGCCTCGACTACCTCACGATCGAACGGTCCGCAGCCACGCTGGCCGGCGGTGAGGCCCAGCGCATCCGCCTGGCCACGCAGATAGGAAGCGGCCTGGTCGGGGTTTTGTACATACTCGATGAGCCTTCGATCGGACTCCACCAACGCGACAACCGCAGGCTCATCGACACTCTGGTTCGGTTGAGAGACCTCGGTAACACCCTCATAGTCGTCGAGCACGACCAGGAGACCATCTCGGTCGCCGACTACGTGGTGGATATCGGGCCCGGGGCTGGAGAGCATGGCGGCCGGGTGATCTACGCCGGCCCGGTCGAGGGCCTCCTCAATCACAAGTCCTCGCTTACCGGCGCCTATCTATCGAACCGTCTCTCCATCCCAGTGCCGGCCGAGCGCCGGAGTCCAAGAGGGCGGCCGATACTCCTGTCAGGCGCTCGAGAGCACAATCTGAAGAATCTCGACGTGAGGTTCCCTCTGGGAGTCTTCACCTGTGTGACCGGGGTGTCCGGATCGGGAAAGTCGACTCTGGTAAACGAGATCCTCTACCGAGCGGTACACCGGAACCTATTCCGGGATGCCAAGCTGCTGCCCGGCAAGCACCGCAGAATCGACGGCCTGGACCAAATCGACAAGGTCATCGACATCGACCAGTCGCCCATCGGACGGACTCCCCGGTCCAATCCGGCCACTTACACCGGGGTGTTCGATCACATCCGGGCGCTGTTCTCCAAGACCGAGGAGGCGAGGATTCGTGGGTACATGCCCGGCCGGTTCTCATTCAATGTAAAGGGCGGGCGATGCCAGAACTGCTCGGGTGATGGACAGATCAAGATCGAGATGTACTTCCTGCCGGACATGTACGTGACCTGCGAGGTTTGCAAGGGGCGCAGGTACAACCGCGAGACGCTTGAGGTTCACTACAAGGGAAAGACCATTGCCGAGGTGCTGGATATGAGCGTCGAGGCGGCCCTTGAGTTCTTTCGCCCCATCCCACAGATCGCCCGGCATCTGCAGACCCTCAACGACGTGGGTTTGGGGTATATCCGGCTTGGCCAGCCAGCACCCACGCTGTCGGGCGGCGAGGCGCAGAGGGTGAAGCTGGCCAGCGAGCTCGCCAAGCGCGCTACCGGCAAGACCCTGTACATCCTGGACGAGCCGACCACCGGCCTGCACTTCGAAGACATCAACAAACTGCTCAGTGTCCTTCACGGATTGGTCGACAAGGGAAACACCGTGGTCGTGATCGAGCACAACCTGGACGTCATCAAGACGGCCGACTGGATAATCGACCTTGGCCCCGAGGGAGGTGGTTTGGGCGGCGAGATCGTGGCCGAAGGGACTCCTGAGTCGGTGGCCTCAGTCGAGACGTCTCACACGGGCCGGTTTCTCAGAAAAGTCCTTCCCGCCGGAGGCGGGGCAAACCTCGTCCGGTCTTCCGCCGGCTGACGAGCCCAGGCCCGGGAGGACTGCAGGGGTAAGGGCTCGCCGGATATTGGCAGCCTGTACGGCTGCAATGCTAGCAATGCTTGCGGCCGATCGGGTCTTTCTTCTCCGCCGGTTCTTCTTCAGGTACACGGATCCCGACCAAGCCCTCCTCTGGTACTCCGCCCGAGAGTATGCCGAAGGGTTTTTCCGAGAGCCCTCGTTCCCGGGCCAAAGTTATCTCTCCAGCGGCGAGGCGCTGCTGGCCGCTCCTCTCCTTCGGGTGGGTGTGCAGCCTTACCATGCCCTGCCGATCGCCTCCGTTGGGCTCATCACCGTCCCTTGGGTGTTGCTGTTGCTCGCCGCCTGGAGGCGGAAGGCATGGCTTGCTGGCCTGGTAATAGCGGCCCTTCCCCTGACGCTGACCAACGAGTTTTCGATGCTGGGCGGCATTCCACATGGATTGACACCAGGCATCTTCGTAGCGACCTTGGCCGTCTTTTTCGGATTGGCCCCAAGTAAGAAACCGGCAGGCCTGCTCTTGGCCGGCCTCCTTGCCGGTCTGGCATTTGGCCTGAACCAAACTTCGGCGTTGCTGACCGCTCCACTGGTCGCCTATCTGATGCTAGGGGAGCGCAGGGCGCCAAGGTGGTTACTGGCAGGTCTGGCCCTGGGAGGCGGTTACCTGGTCTTCAACCAATATTTCTATTCCACTCACCCCGCATACCGGTTTCATCCCGATCCGAAGTTCGCCTACTCCCGTGAGGCCCTCACAGAGGCCTTTCTTCACTTAGGCCGCCACCTGGGCTACCTGGGTTTCTGGTTCCTCAAGTCTCCAGTGGTTGCGGTGGCCGCGCTGGCCCTGCCGGCAACAGCTCTTATCGCGTCACGCCGCCGTGCCCACGCCTTGGCAGGGGCGGCCGCTGTTGCTCTGCCGCTGGCCTCCTTGGGTTTGGACAAAGCCGCCGATGGAACCAGCTCGGTCTTTTTCTCCTATACGCGCCTGTATATCGCCCTTCCGTACCTTTCAGCTGTGCTGTTCGTCCTGGCCAGCGAGGTGTGGGCCCCGAGGTGGAAGGACAGGACGCTGCTGGTCACTGCACTTTCGATAACCGTTCTGGCGGTGGTTTCGTTTGCAGGCAGAACTGCGGAGGTGGGACGTGACGTCGATCGGGCCATCGCGGTCAATGAGACGTTCCCCATCATCCCGGCCGATCCCGTTCCCAAGATCCTCGAGGAATGCCGAATGTTGTCCCGCATCGTCGAGTCTTCCTCGGTCAAGCTTGTTGTTTACGGCTTCAACTCCACCGCTCCTTATGCGTGCGGAACGCTCGGTTACGAAAAGTTCGAGACCCTCAACCCACGCTATGAGCGACGTACTTGGAGGTTGCTCGAAGAGCGACGAACCCAGAGGAGACAAATGTTGATAGTGGGTGCCGGCAATGTGCCTTGTGACATCGGGACGGAGCATCTATCGCGCTGCGACCCTGTTCCCGGGACAGACCCGTTGGCGGTACGTGCAAGCTTTCGACAACAACCCGTCACGGAGCTGCTCCCGAAGATCGGGATCGACGTTAGAAATTTTTGATAGGCAGGTCCATAGCTGGATTGCCGGCCTACCTATGGCGGAATAATGGTCACAAAGCCCGAGTTACCGATAGGCGAGAATCAGCCGAAAGGGGTGCCACCTTGAGACTCGAAGGAATCCACCACATCACCGCCATCACGGGCGATGCACCCACAAACGTAAGGTTCTATGCCGGCACCCTCGGCCTGAGACTGGTCAAGAAGTCAGTCAATCAGGACGATCCCACCGTCTACCACCTTTTCTACGCCGACGAAACCGGCAGCCCGGGCTCGGATCTCACTTTCTTCGAGTATCCCGGAGCCTCGCCGGGTCAAGCAGGCGCGGGGATGATTCACCGCATCGTGTGGCGCGTGGCCTCCGAGGAAGCCCTGCGCTTCTGGAAGGAGCGCCTAGCCCAGGCGGGAATCGATAGCAACCGGGAGGACGCAAGTCTGCGATTCACGGACCCGGAGGGGCTGGACCTGGAGCTAAGAGTGCGGGAGACGACCGACGAGCCCCTAATCGCCGACCATCCCGAGATTCCCAAGGAGCTGGCGCTGCAAGGTTTCGACTCCGTGCGCGCCTATCACTTCTCTCCCGACCGGAGCGCCACATTCCTAAGCGAGACTCTAGGGTTCGAGGCCAAATCGGATTCGGTGTGGGAGCGCCGTGGGGAAAACAGGGGCTCCTTCTACATCTACGATCGAGCCCCAGGCCGGGGGATGAGCGGTGCAGGCACTGTCCACCACATTGCTTGGGCCTCGCCAATGGAGCAGCACCCCGAGTGGCGCAGACGAGCGGTGGCAGGAGGCGCTCATGTGACGCCCATCATCGACCGCTTTTATTTCCGGTCGATCTACTTCAGGGAGCCGTCCGGGGTTTTGTTCGAGATCGCCACCATCGGCCCGGGCTTCACCGTCGATGAGCCGGCCGAGTCACTGGGACAGTCCCTGGCGCTTCCTCCCAACTATGAGCCGCTGCGGCCAAAGCTCGAGAAGATCCTTACCCCGCTGCCGGACCCCAGAGAGGCCCTTACGCGCCAGAGGTAAGGTCAGCCGTCCTCTTCCGGTGTGCCGGATGATTCTTCGTCATCCTTTTTCTTGGGAAGGATGCTGGCCACCTTCGAGCTCACCGCGTCCTTGGTCTCCACCACCATCTCTTTCGCCCTCGAGGCCACATCAGAGAGAGCGTGAGTCAGCTCCTGCTTTGTCTCCTTGCGTTTCTCCTTGACTACCTCGGCCGCTTCTTCCTTTATATGGGACTTCTTGTAGGCAACAGCCTCTATCGACTCACTTAGGCGGGCAGTCGTCTCCTTGATCTCCTCGCGGATCTGGTCCGGATCTCGAGCAACATCGTCGCTCACGGCTTCTCACCTCCCCGTTGCCACGCCTGCTGCGCCTCTTCCTTGACGTTTTTCAGTGGTTCCACGACCTCTTGTGGAATTGGAGCAACCTCCTTTTGAACTCGTGTCTTGCCGGACTCCAACAGCGCTCTCAGCCGCTTTACGGTTTCCGGGACCGGGAGATCCACCTCCTTGACCTGCTTGCGCCCGGCGAGTGCGAGGCCCCCGCCTATTGCCCCGTATAAGAGCGTGACCAGCAGTGCGCCCACCCAAACCGGCATCGCCAGTGAGAATAGGGCCACGAGGCAGGCGGTGAAAGCTCCAAAGGCTCCAAGGCCAAGCAGACCAGCCGTCCCGAACAGTCCGGCACCCACGCCAGCCTTCTTGCCGGCTTCCGCGAGCTCAGCCTTGGCGACCTCCAGCTCCAGCCGGACCTCGGTGATCGTGTCCTGGACCTCGTCCCTTACGGCATCGGTCTTCTCCGCCAGCTCGGCCTTGATCAGCTCAATCTCCTGGCGAAGCAGGGTGGTGACGCCCTGGCCGAGTTCTTTCAGCAACTCCTTAATGTCTTTGTCGCGTGGATCGCCGCCGCCCATTACGTCTTCCTGCGAACCGCCGTCTGCGGCCTCTTTCACCTGCTGAATCTCCGCTTCGCCTCCAGACGCTGGCTCGGGCGGTCCGCCGCTCGCGACCGTTCCTTCGGCCTGCGATTCGCCGCCTGCTGGCTCAACAACAGACATCAGATACCTCCTGAGATCATTGGGGATGATCTGGACTTCGAACCGACCCTCCGTTCACCCACATTGGTCCATACGTGGAACCGGGTCCAAAAGCAGCTTTACTCGGTGGTGAAGTGCTATTCCCTTACCAAGTCGGGACGAAACGACCGGCTCGGCTTGGGGCCCTGAGGGCCTAGCGAAAGGCATACAGTCCAATCCCGGCCCCCGGCTAACATGATGGGAGAGATGGCGAGTTCACCCAGCTGGCGACCGGCCACCGCAGATATACCCGACTCCGCCGGGGTCTACCTGTTCCGCGACTCCCGTGGCCGGGTGATCTATGTGGGCAAGGCAAAGAGCTTGAAGCACCGGGTACCCAGCTACTTCAACGCCGGCCTCAACCGACGATCCTCCTCCATGCTCACCGCGGCAGCGGAGGTCGAATGGATCATGACCGCAAACGAGGTCGAGGCGCTGCAGCTGGAGGTCAGCCTCATCAAACAGCACCGTCCAAGGTTCAACGTTCGCTACAGGGACGACAAGTCATACCCCTACCTGGCGGTCTCATTTGCTGAGCCCATCCCCAGGGCGCTGGTGACCCGCGGGAAGAAGAAGAGGGGTGACCTGTACTTCGGCCCCTACACCCACGCCTACGCGATTCGGGAGACCCTAGATCTGCTCCTAAGGGTCTTCCCGATCCGCACCTGCACCAAGGGGGTCTTCGATCGGGCAGCCCGTTCCAACCGGCCGTGCCTCCTTTACCACATAAATCGATGCTCGGGACCCTGTGTGGGAGCGGTGTCCCCCGAGGAGCACCTGGAAATAGTGAGGAGTTTTTGCGCCTTTCTGGACGGCGACCACGAGCCGATCATCAAGGACCTCAAGAAGAGGATGGAGGAGGCCTCCTCGAGGATGGAGTTCGAGCAGGCGGCGAGGGCTCGCGACCAGCTGGCGGCGGTGATGCGGGTCATCGAGAAGCAAGAGATGGTGGGATCCCGCAAGGAAGACTTCGATGCCATTGCTTTTTGGGGCGATGAGCTGGAGGCGTCCTTCCAGGTCTTCTTCGTGCGGGCCGGGCGGGTGGTGGGCAGAAAGGGCTTTATCGTCGATAAGGTCGAGGCTCTGACCGACGCGGAATTGATCGACTCCTTCATCGAGAACCTCTACTCCGATCAGCAGGAGATCCCAAGGACGGTGCTCGTGACCGTGACTCCGGCGACGGCTGAGCTGCTGGAGAGCTGGCTCTCGGGCCGGCGGGGCGCGCCCGTCAGCATCCGGGTCCCCGAGCGTGGCTCCAAGAGGCGCCTGCTCCAAACCGTCGAGCAAAACGCAAA
>DATACZ010000021.1:0-4773 GCA_036258795.1 Actinomycetota bacterium | reverse complement strand
GAGGCGTCACCTCCGGCCTCTGCTCTTTCACCGATGCGACGAGCGGCCTCTTTCATGTCAACGTGACAGCGAATCTGCACGAGGACGCTGGAGGTTGACTCTGCGACATCGAGGGCGCCAGGACGCCACCGCGAGTCGGTCCAGGAGGCGTCCAACACCACGGTCCCGCCGTTTCCCAGCAGCATCCTGGCGCGGTCCAGAAGAGTCTGGTAGGTAAGCTGGGTCAATTCCCGGCGGTAAATTCCTTCCTCATAAGGCGCCGCCGAAGAGCCCTTAGCTACACCCGCCAGTTCCTTACGGACCTCATCCGAGCGCAAGACGATTCCACCCAACGCATCGCCCAGACCCTTCGAAAGTGTTGACTTCCCCGAGCCGGGCAAGCCGCCGACCAGTACGAGCATCACCTGGCCCAGCGTGAGGTGTCGGTGGGAGAGGTCGAGCAGCTGCTTTGCCTCTGTTGCCGCTTCCTCGTCTCCCTGCTCGTGACGCAGGCACGCCACCTTGGCTCGAACGTGGGCACGATAGGCGATGTAGTGGTGGGCAAGGCTCATGGGGAATTGGTCTCCGGAATACTGCCGATACCGTTCGAGGAAGTGCTCGGCCTCCGCAGTTGCTCCCAGGCGCTCCAGGTCCATCGCTAGAAAGGCCGAATCATCGAGAACGTCGACATGGCGGAGCTTGTCATCGAACTCGATGCAGTCCAATATTCTTGGCCCGTCCTCGAGGCAGTAGATGTCATCTGCCAGCAGATCCCCATGCCCGTCCCGGAATCGACCCTGCGCCATCCGGGACTCGAACAGAGGCGCTCGCCCATCGATATACCTGCGAGCGAGCCTGGCAATGTGGGAGTGGAGCTGTGTGTCCACCACGCGCCCCTCGAACTTGTCCATCTCGCTCAGGTTTGATTCCCAGCGACCCCAAGTCTCGTCAGGGCTTCCACTCTTCGAAATCTCAGCCGAGGTCTGGGCGGTGGTGTGAAATGCGGCAACGTTCCGGGCGACCTCGCCGAGGCATTGGGTGGCAGGTTCGTCGTGCGATATGAGCTCCGAGAGCCGCCGGTCCGGGGGCATCCTCCGCATCATCACAAGGTAGTCGCACGGTTGCCCGGTTGGCCCAAGGATCTCGGCAACGCCCAGGTAGACGTCCGGCGAGAGGCGGCGATTCAGCTCGACCTCCCTATGGCAGCTGGCTCGGCGAGATTCCACGGTGGAGAAGTCCAGGAAGGCGGTCTTGATCGGCTTTTTGAGCTTGTAGGCTCGATCGCCGAGGAAGAAGATCCAGGAGATATGCGTCTCGGCCATCCCAGCTGCAGTTTCAATCATGGCGCCATGATCTGCCTTTGGAAACGACGGTGGGGCGCTTTTTGCACGGCTCAAGTCTAGGATGGTGGGGTGAAGGTGAAGAAGGCCTTGCCCTTGAATCAGGGGCTGATGCACCGGGTGGAAGAGCCTCCAAGCTGGCCGACCCGCTACTGGCATCGCCTGGACGACGGGCGGGTGCAGTGCGACGTCTGTCCTCGCGCCTGCAAGCTTCATGAAGGCCAGCGAGGGCTGTGCTTCGTACGGGCCCGTGAGGATGACCAGATCGTTCTGACGACCTACGGCCGCTCCAGCGGGTTTTGCGTGGACCCGATAGAGAAGAAGCCTCTCAACCACTTCCTCCCTGGAACGCCCGTCCTGTCGTTCGGCACGGCCGGTTGCA
This sequence comes from Actinomycetota bacterium, assembly GCA_036258795.1. Taxonomy (GTDB): domain Bacteria; phylum Actinomycetota; class CADDZG01; order JAHWKV01; family JAHWKV01; genus DATACZ01. Next base: position 3,072 of record DATACZ010000021.1, on the reverse strand, counting down.
ATCTGGCATGCCGCTTCTGCCAGAACTGGGACATCTCCAAGTCGAGGGAGATGGATACCCTCGCCGACGCCGCCTCACCAGACCAGATTGCCCAGGCCGCTGCGTCCCTTGGATGCCGAAGCGTGGCCTTCACCTATAACGACCCGGTGATCTTCATGGAGTACGCCATAGACATTGCCCAGGCGTGCCGTGAGGCAGGCGTCAAGTCGGTGGCCGTCACGGCGGGGTACATGTGCCCTGAGCCGAGGGCGGAGTTCTACAGCTACATGGATGCCGCTAACGTCGACCTAAAGGGTTTTTCGGACAACTTCTATCACCGAATCTGCTCGGGGCATCTGAATCCGGTGCTGGAGACGTTGGAGTATCTGAAGCACGAGACTTCCGTATGGATCGAGATCACCAACCTTCTCATTCCAGGCCTCAATGACTCCGACGAGGAGCTCGACGCAATGACCCGATGGGTGGTCGAGCACCTGGGGCCGGACGTCCCCATGCACTTCACGGCATTTCATCCCGACTGGAAGATGACCGACCGCCCGCCCACCCCACCGGCCACGCTCACCAGGGCGCGGAGGATCGCCATGGCCAATGGAATCCGCTACGCCTACACGGGCAATGTTCACGACAGGGAGGGAGGAAGCACCTGGTGCCCCCGCTGCGGCAGCCTTCTCATCGAGCGGGACTGGTATCAGCTCGCCAGGTGGGGTCTGTCGGAGGGGGGCCGGTGCAAGAGCTGCGGAGAGGTTTGTCCGGGAATCTTTGAGGCCATGCCGGGAGACTGGGGCCCTGTCCGGCTGCCCGTCCGGCTTGGAGGGTGATCCATCAGGCTGGTGGAGGGCTAATAGAGCGAAGGTAACCTTCAACGGCCGGTAGAAGAGAAGTGCTGGTAATCCTTTGATGCCGACCAGTGACCTCCCCACTGCCACCCGACCGACCGGAAGGCAGCCACAACCGGGTCTTGGGAGTGGATCATTCCGGGGCGTCGTTGGGAGCGGTCCACGTAGGCCGCCCCCGAGGGCGGAGAAATCTCTCCCGACCTCGCGATGAAGGGGTTCTGTACAGGGTTGATATCGATGGCTCGGCCAAAGGCATGCTGGGACCAGACGCCGGGGCTGTCCTCCACCTCCCGGCAGTTGAAGGCGGACGTGTTGTTTGCCTCTCCCGATCGGTCGTCGTCTCCGCCGTAGTTGTCCACAAGCTCCATTCTTTCGATGGGAAACCGCTCTTCGTAAAGCCTGCGCATCGCCGACAGAATCTTCGGAGCTTGATCCCGGTGCAGCACGAGCTCTCCGGTGTGAGCCTGGCCGTCAAAGCCCCAGTAGGTGACGGTGAGGAGTCTCAGGTCGTCGACTGCGACCGGACACCCTTCGCGCCAGGAGTGGGGCAGACGCGTCCGGTCGATGCTGCTGCTCGATCCGACGAATTTGGGTTCGGTGGAGGCTGCCGGCGGTTCGGCGGTGGAAGCAGAGAAGGTGGGTGAGGCAGGTACCACACTGGAAGGCGCGGAAGGGTAAGGCGAGAAGCGCGGGGTTGCCTCTGGAGTCGCTGGCCCGGCACGGTTGCAAGACGAAAGGAGCAAACAAATGCAAGCGGCCGCCAACGTCGATCGTCGCAAGGAATTAGGTTAACAACCGGGACCATGGACCAAATCAAACCCCAAACGCGGTGCATCCTCTGCCTTGTGGCCCTCGCCACCCTCTCCGCCTGCTTTGCCAGGGCTCCTTCGCCCCGCGCACAGCAGAGCCTCAAGCCGTCCCAACCCCCTTCCTCAACTAAGGAAGCCACCCCGCCGCCACCCAGCTCCCCGCCGCCCGCCACGCCCGGCATCGTTGCTCAAAGTTCCCCGCCTCCCTTCTCGGCACCGGGGGTGCTGACAACGGGGCCTGCAGGCGCAGGCCTGGCCGGTGGCCCCGGGAACCGGGTCATCGGGAGATTGAGGGCCGGAATCCCGGTCCCTTACACCGCGATTCAGAGTGGGTGGGCTCGCATTCTCACGCCCTGTGAGCAGACCAGATGGATAAGGGTTGACGAGGGGATCAACGCCGTCCGGCCTTTAGTGATACTCGATCCCGGGCACGGTGGGGATGAGCAGGGGGCGGTTGGCCCGTCTGGGCTCACGGAGAAATCCGTGAACCTGGATGTCGCCTCGAAAGCCGCGGAGCTACTGGCCGCTCAAGGCGTACCGGTGGTCCTTACGAGAACCGGAGACTACCGGGCGACCCTCGGCTTTCGAGTCGCTCTGGCCGGTGCCGTGCGGCCGGACCTGCTCGTCTCCATCCATCACAACGCAGATCCCGACGGAAGGATGGAGCGGCCGGGAAGTGAAACCTACTATCAATTCAGGTCCCAGGACTCCAAGCGCCTCGCCGGGCTAATGTTCGAGGAAGCCATTCGGGCCCTATCCACGCTGCCAGCGGATTGGGTGGGTGACACAGACGCCGGTGCGAAGTGGAGGCTCAACAGCAGGGGAGAGGACTACTACGGCCTTTTGAGAAGGGCCCGAGATGCAGGAGTTACCTCCATCCTGGCGGAGCTGGCCTTCGTAAGCAATCCCAGTGAAGAAGCATTGCTTGCCCGCGAGGACACCCGCCGGCTTGAGGCCGATGCCGTGGCCCGGGCAGTGATCCGGTATCTTCGGTCGAAGGACCCGGGAAGCGGGTTCACCACGCCCTATCCTCGTACCGAACCAGCCGGGCCGGGAGGGGGCCGTGGCGGATGCGTCGACCCCTCCTAAGTGGGCGGGTGCTTGGCCCTCATTCCGCCGGAAAGGGAAGCTGCGCCCACCAGGGGCGGTCGTCGATCTCTATGGAGCTCACCCACTTGACCCACCAAAAACCTCGCCTTCCAGGCGCCACCACCCGAGCCGGAAATCCGTGACCCGGTGAGAGAGGCGATCCACCAACCGCCGTAGCAAGTAACAGCCCGTCGGCATCCCGCAGCGGAAACCGCCTGGCGTATCCGGTTATGGAGCGAACCACCACACTCCTGCCCTGTGGATCCACAGGTAGCAGCTGCGACAGGGGGACTCCGGTCCACCGCTGCCGGGAGAACCAGCCACCCGTGCAGTCGAGA
>DATACZ010000020.1:0-5346 GCA_036258795.1 Actinomycetota bacterium | reverse complement strand
GGTTCTGGACCTCTCCAAGGCGGCAGCCCAGGGTATTGGGATGTCCGGTACTGGGGACGTGAACATGGAGATACTTCTTCCAAAAGAGCCGGCCCCCTCGTTTCCGTAGCGCCTCAAGGAGCCAAGCTGTCCGGATTAGCGTCCAAAGGAGTTGGGTAGGTCCCAGCCGAGGCGTACCTGACGCGCGCTCAAGCGCTCGATGGAGGAGGTGGCCATGGAAACTGAATTGGGTAGGGCTGCCGCAATTAACGATGCGTATCCGGTGTCGACTGACGACCTCGTTTGGGCGGAATCCGAATCGCCGGAGCCGGAAGAGATGAGCCCGGTGATCTTGGACGACGTACCCGCGGCCGATGCTTTAGACCACGCCAGGACCGTCCCACTGGACGACGATAGATAAAAGGCAAGAAAAGGCCACCATGGATCGAGAGTCGGCAAAGCACAGTCCGAGGATGGACGAACAGATCAAACACGAGGTCGAGTCCCTCACCAGCGGTCACGGGATCGAGAGCAGGGCTCAGGAGGGCCGGCTGGTGGAAGACTCGACCGACCGTTACGTAGGAGCGCCCGACTCCTTGGATGCCCGCTCTACGATCGCCCGGTTCCTAGACCCGGGCGGCTTCCCAGCCGATAAGCGCGCACTGGTCGCGGATGCCAGGAGGAATCAAGCCTACGACTGGGTCGTCGACCGCCTTGAGAGCCTTCCAGATGGTCGCCAGTTCGAGAACGTTCAAGCCGTCTGGGAGAGCCTGGGCGGCGGGGTCGAGGATCGGTTCTGAGCTAAGCCGCCTTCTCCGTAACAAACGTAAATCGGCCGTTTTCTTCGCAGGTTTTCACCTTCCTATCATGCAATTCTTAGATTGATGCGCTAGGGCATGAGTAGCGCATCTCGTTGGTCCGGGGACGCCCCGGCCGGGTTGCTATAGGAGCCCGCTGCAATGAAAGTTCTTGTCGTTGATGATGAGCGTCCCGTAAGAGAGGCTTTGGAAAGAGCGCTCAAGCTTGAAAGCTACGAGGTGGTGCTCGCCAAGGACGGGATGGATGCTCTGAAGGCCTTTGCCGACGATCCGACCGACGCCATCGTCCTGGACATTCTCATGCCGAGAGTCGACGGGCTCGAAGTCTGCCGGCGGATACGAGCCGCCGGAGACTCCACTCCCATTCTGCTTTTGACCGCCCGGGACGCGGTGCGGGACCGCGTGGCAGGGCTCGACGCAGGCGCCGACGATTACCTGGTCAAGCCGTTTGCGCTCGAGGAGCTGCTGGCGCGTCTCAGGGCTCTCCTGCGGCGGTCAGTGGGAAGCGAAGACAAGCATGTGCTCAGGTTTGCCGACCTATCCATGGACGGGGAGACGCGGGAGGTCCGGCGGGGCGACCGGATCATCGACCTGACCCGGACGGAGTACCTCCTGCTCGAGCTTTTTCTGCGGAATCCGAAGAGGGTCCTCACGCGCGAGGTCATTTTCGACAGAGTTTGGGGATACGACTTTGGCCCCGAATCAAACTCCCTCGAGGTCTACGTCGGGTACCTCCGAAGGAAGATCGAGGTAGGGGACGAGCCCAGGCTCATCCACACGGTTCGGGGGGTAGGTTACGTCATGAGGGCTTCTTGAGCCTCAAGGCACGCCTCTCACTTTCTGCCGGCGTAGCAATGGCTGCGGCGATGCTCCTGATCTCCGGGGTCATCTTCTACGGGGTCCGGTCTCAGCTCAGGGCCCAAATCGACGGGGCCCTTCATGAGCGGGCCCAGAGCTTCGCGGCAATTGCGGGCCAGCTGGGCAGTCCCTTTTATCGCGCTGAGTCTCACGACCGAATGCGTGAGTTTCCATATGAGGTGCCGCAATCCCGCTTTGGGGGACCCGAGGGACTCACCCAGTTCGTCCTGCTGTCCGGGCCGGTGCTCCGGCCCCCGGAGCAAGATGTCGCCATTCCCGTAAACAGCCGGACCAGAGAGGTGGCGAGCGGGCAGGCAGAGCAGTTCTACGACGACATGAACGTCGACGGAGCCCACATAAGGGTTCTCACTACCCCATTCGGCCGGGGCATTGCTTTGCAGGTGGCCCGCCCGCTGAACGAGGTCGACCAGATCTTAGGCAAGCTCGTGTTGATACTGGCCGCCATGATGATTGCCGGCACCGTGCTTGCCGCGGGGCTGGCTAGAGTGGTTGCCTCCACGGCCCTCACGCCGGTCCGGGATCTCACTGAAGCGGCCGAAAAAGTGGCCACGACCAAGGACCTTGCTCACCGAATCACTCGAAGGGGCTCGGACGAGCTGGGTCGCTTGGCCTCCAGCTTCAACGCCATGCTCGAGGCGCTGGACGCCTCGCTCAAAGCGCAGCGTCAGCTCGTGGCCGACGCCTCACATGAGCTCCGGACACCGCTCACCAGCCTGCGCACCAACATCGAGGTTCTCGCCCGGGCGGACTCATTGTCGGTGGAGGAGAAGGACAGGATTCTGAGAGACGTTATCGGGCAGCTCGATGAGCTCACCCTGCTGATGTCCGATCTGATTGAGCTGGCCAGGGGAGACGAGCCCGGACTTGAGCCCGAGGAGGTGAGGCTGGACCTACTGGTCCAGGATGCAGTGGAGCGGGCTCGCCGCCACTGGCCGAACATCCGGTTTGAGATGGAGCTGTCCGAGTCGACCGTTAAGGCGATTCCGTCCAGGATCGAACGGGCAATGATGAACCTGCTCGATAACGCCGCCAAATGGAGCCCTGCGGACGGCGTGGTCGAGGTAGTCGTGGCAAACGGTGAGGTCACCGTGCGGGATGGGGGCCCTGGCATCTCGGCTTCGGACCTCCCGCAGGTCTTCGACCGCTTCTACCGCGCCGACGATGCTCGAGGGATGGCAGGCTCGGGTCTCGGTCTGGCCATCGTCAGGCAGATCGTGTCGGCACACGGCGGAACGGTCAGCGCCAGCAACGGGCGCGGCGGAGGGGCGGTACTCACCGTATCCCTTCCCGCAGTTTCTTAGCCGTTTCTTAACGTCCTCTAACCGGACTCTTAGCGTCCCCTGGTTTCATCGGTCTCATCAACCTTTAAGAGGGGCGAGAGTGGAAGGATCCTTTTGCGCAACAGGAGGCTCATCACCACGCTGCTCATCGCAGGGCCGATCGCTGCGTTTGCCGCCGTCTATTTCCTTTTCTTCACCCCAAAGACTCCGCCGCCGGTCACATTGGAGGACGCCCCGCAACCCCCCGCCGGCGACGTGGGTGACCCGGTCGGCCTCTGGACCTTGCAACGGGGTTCGGAGGCCGGCTATCGGGTTCGGGAAAAGCTGGCCCGGCTTCCCGCTCAGAGCGATGCGGTGGGCCGGACTGAAGCCGTGACGGGACAGATGACAATCGAGCGTCAAGCGACGGGCCTGGTTGCCAGGGATATCAGGGTGGAGGTCGACACGACGCAGATTAGAAGCGATGAGGCCAGGCGAGACCGCGCTCTGCGTGATCGAGGGCTCCAAACCGACCGGTACCCCCGAGCCTTGTTCGTGTCCGCTGGTCCGGTTGCCATTCCACCGGCGGCAGAAAGCGGGTCCGAGGTAAGGATGGAACTTCCCGGTCAGCTGACCATTCACGGAGTTACGCGCCCGGTGTCGATTCCCATCGAGGCCAGGTTGAGAAACGGCCGGCTGGAGGTTGCCGGAGCGCTCGAGTTTCCCATGAACGACTTTGCCATCGTCCCACCGAACGTCGCCAACATAGTCACCGTTGAACCGAGAGGGACCATGGAGTTTCAGCTTCTCCTGGCCAAGTCCCAGTCCGCATAGGGAGGGTATCCATGGCAGTTGGAGCCGGTAAAGAAGCGGGGCGGCCGAGGCATTCTCTTACCCGATTCTTATTCGCCTCTCACTGGGCTCTTAGGTGCGGAGGTTTGCATCGTCGCATGCCCACTCGCTTGGTGGAGGTGCTGCTCGAGGGCCCGCACGCCAACCTTCGGCCGCTGCTTCAGGCCGAGCTGGGTGACGACTTCATGGTCTCAGCGGGAGGGGAGCCGGAATCCTCCGAGGCTATCATCCTTACGGGATCGAACCCGGAACGCGTCTCAATGCTGCGCCAGGCTTATCCCCACTCAGGAATCTTCGTGCTGGAGTCATCCGAGCCGGTTCCGCCGGCCGCGGTCGGCTGCCTAACCGCGGGTGCAAACGGGCTTCTGGTGGGCCGCAGCGTCCCAGGCCTCGGAGCCTTTGTCCGGGCGCTTGTGCACCGCCTTTACTGGTTGCCGGACGCAGGAGCTAGTGGAGTAAGGGGAATGCCAACAAGCGCCTTCATCGATGGAGGGGACCAGCCAGGCAACGATGTCAACTGATCCCGAGGGATCGGCTCCGAAACCACGGGGGCCGCTACTGGTCCCGCTTGTCATCGGCCTGCTGGGTGCGCTCATCGGGTCGGGAGTTACGCTCCTGGTGGCCGGCCGGGGCGACTCTTCCTCATCCGATCCCGTGGTGCGTGTTGCCGAGGGCTCGTCGAAGGGGGAGCCTCTGGTCGGAGTGGCAGGAGTGGCAAGAGCGCTGCTTCCCAGTGTGGTCGGAATCGAGGTAGGCCGCAGTGCCGTCCCACTGGGCAGGCGGTCTGGCGGGTCAGGCGTGATCTTTCGCTCGGACGGCTACATCATCACCAATCACCACGTGGTGTCCAGGGGCGATGACATCCGCGTCACCTTGTCCAACGGGGAGGAGCTTGCAGCCCGGTTGGTCGGCAGCGCGTTCCCCTCCGATGACATCGCGGTCATAAAGGTCGACCGTGAGGGCCTTACCTCGGCAACCCTCGGCTCGACGGAGGACCTCAACGTCGGCGACTTGGCGGTAGCGGTGGGAAGTCCCTTTGGGCTCGAAGGGACGGTCACTGCGGGAGTCGTGAGCGCGCTGCATCGAAACTTCAGCCTGGGGCCCGGAGCCCGGTTTACCGACGGCATCCAGACCGACGCGCCCATCAACCCGGGCAACTCCGGAGGCGCGCTGGCCAACGCCAAGGGCGAGGTGATCGGAATCAACACCGCCATCATCGGGTTTGGAGTCGCCGAGGGCCTCGGTTTGGCCATCCCCATCGAGATTGCCAAGGGGGACGCCGACCAGATCATCGAGACCGGGCGAGCAGTCCGTCCGTTCCTCGGGATTGCGGGGGAGAGCATTCCCAATGACGGGGGAGCCCGGGTTCAGGAGGCCGTTCCGGGAAGCGGCGCCGCCGAGGCAGGCCTCAGGGAAGGTGACGTAATCATCGAGGTCGAGGGCACCAAGATCGGGTCCATGGATGACGTGGTTTCGGTGCTGAGGCGCTTCAAGGTGGGCGACAGGGTGACCCTCGTCCATAAGAGGGGCGAGGAAACTCGAACCGTCGAGGTTGAGCT
>DATACZ010000019.1:0-3302 GCA_036258795.1 Actinomycetota bacterium | reverse complement strand
GGATCTCCCAGAAGGGTGGCGATCCGCTCTTCGAGGTCCTCCGAGATGAAGTGCTCCAGCACCTCAGCCTCAGCATGAACCTTGTCCCAGGGGACGCCCATTGCCTTGGCCAGATAGGTTTCCAGAAGCCTGTGATGCCTGATCACCTCGAGCGCGGCCTTGAGGCCGGACTTCGTGAGCGAGGCGCCCCGGTACGAGACCCAGTCCACAAGACCCATGGCCTCCAGTTTCTTCAGCATGTTGGTGGCCGAGGCCGCGGAGACTTTGAGCCTGGTGGCGAGGGCGGTGGTCGAGACCTGACCCGCGGCCTCACGCCGCTCCTCGTAGGCCTGGAGGTAAATGGCCTTCAGGTAGTCCTGAACCGCAGGAGATGTCTTCACCATGGTGATTTAGCCTAACCTAAGAAACGGTTTAGGTGTTTGAAATAAAGGACATCGGTGTTTCGGCCGTGCGGCGTCTCCCCAGCAAGCCTCTGATACCTTTATCTCACCGTGAAAGATCAGTACGACCCGCACGCGTTCGAGGAGCAGTGGAGCCGCCGGTGGGAGGCGGAAAAGATCTACGCGGCCCCGGACGACCCCGGTAAGACCAAGCGGTTCGTCATGGAGATGTTTCCCTATCCCTCAGGGGATCTGCACATGGGCCACGTCGAGAACTACACCATTGCCGATGCCATGGCCCGCTACTGGCGGATGCGGGGCTTCGAGGTGATGCACCCGATGGGCTATGACGCCTTTGGGCTCCCCGCAGAGAACGCCGCCATGCGCCGAGGAATCCATCCCCGGCAGTGGACCATGTCGAACATCGACATGATGCGCTCGTCTCTGCGCCGGCTGGGTTACTCCTATGACTGGAGCCGGGAGGTCATCAGCTGCAACCCCGACTACTACCGGTGGAACCAGTGGATCTTCCTGAAGTTCTACGAGAGGGGTCTGGCCTACCGAAGGACCTCGCCGGTCAACTGGTGCCCGGTCGACAAGACCGTCCTGGCCAGGGAACAGCTCTCCACCGGAGTGTGCTGGCGCTGCGGCTCTGTACCTGAGATCAGAGACCTGACCCAGTGGTTCTTGAAAATCACCGACTACTCCGACCGCCTACTGGATGAGATGAAGGGGCTGCAGTGGTCAGATTCAATTCTCAGCCAGCAGCGCAACTGGATCGGTAGGAGCCGGGGGGCTGAGGTCACCTTCAAGTTGCGCCTCAAAGACAGTCAGGACCTGGTCGACTTTCCGGTCTTTACCACCCGCCCCGACACCCTGTGGGGTGCCACCTTCTTCGTTCTGGCCGCAGAGCACCCGCTTGCCCGGGAGATGGTGGCCGGGACGGAGCAGGAGGCGCCGTTCGATGAGTTCGTCGAGGAGGTGCGCCGCGAAACCGAGGTAGATCGGATGGCCGCCAAAGGCGTCCGCCGGGGGTTCGAGCTGCCGGCGGTGGCGGTCAATCCGGTCAACGGTGAGGAGCTGCCGGTATGGGCCGCCGACTACATCCTCATGGGCTACGGCACCGGAGCCATCATGGCGGTTCCTGCCCATGACCAAAGAGACTTCGAGTTTGCAAGGGAAAACGGCCTGCCGGTGCGCGTGGTGGTCCAGCCCGAAGGCCAGACCCTGGATCCGGAATCGATGAACGAGGGCTATTCGGGGCCGGGGACCCTGGTCAACTCGGGACCGTTCACCGGCACGGCGGTGGACCCCGATACCCATGAGGGCATCGACAAGGTCATCGAGTGGCTTTCGGAGAAGGGAAGGGGCACCGCCAAAGTCAATTACCGCCAGAGGGACTGGCTCGTCTCCCGGCAGCGGTACTGGGGGACCCCGATTCCGATCGTTTACTGCGATGAGTGCGGCGAAGTACCGGTGCCCTACGAACACCTGCCCGTCCTGCTACCGGATGAAGCGGAGTACAGCTCCTCTGACGATGCGGTTAGCCCTCTGGCCAACGACAAGGACTTCGTCAACACGATCTGCCCCAGGTGCGGAGAGCCGGCCAGTCGGGAGACGGACACGCTGGATACCTTCTTCGACTCATCCTGGTACTTCCTACGCTACTGCGACCCGGACAATGACGAAGCTCCCTTCAAGACCAGCAAGGTGAACCGGTGGTGTCCGGTGGATAACTACTTCGGGGGTGTGGAGCACGCGGTCATGCACCTCATCTACGCCAGGTTCTTCGTCAAGGTCTTCCAGGACATGGGGCTTCTGAGCTTCCCGGAGCCGTTCCTCCGCCTCTTCAATCAGGGGCACGTCTCGCTGGGTGGCAAGGAGATGTCCAAGTCAACGGGCAACGTTATCGAGGCTGCCGCGGCCATCGACGCATACGGCGCTGACTCCGCCCGAACCTTCATCCTCTTCAGCAGCCCGCCGGCGGCTGACTACGACTTTCCCTTGGATGGCTTCGAGCAGATCGGCCGTGTAGCTCACAGCTGGCTGTCGCGGGTTTGGAGGGTGCTTTCGGAGGTAAGCAATGGCGCAGTCCCGCCCGAGCTGGACCGGGCGGTGCACAGGACCATCAAGGCCGTCACGGATGAGATGGAGGAGTTCGGTTTGAACACCGCCATCGCCCGGATGATGGAGCTCGTGAACGACTTCTCAAAGTTTGATGGGCCTGTTCCCCGGCCCGCCGCCGAGGCGTTCCTCAAGCTCCTGGCGCCGATTGCTCCCTATCTCACCGAGGAGCTGTGGCACCGGTACGGAAACGAGGGATCGATTCACCTGCAGCGCTGGCCGGATTACGACCGGGAAAAGGCCGAGGCCGACAGGGTGGTAATGGTGGTTCAGGTGAACGGCAAGGTGAGGGATCGAATCGAGGTCTCGGCAGAGATAACCAAGGACGAGATGACCTCACTGGCCATTGCCAGCGAGCGGGTCAAGGCTTACTTGAACGGCGGCGAGCCCCACAAGGTCATCGCCGTCCCGCCCAAGCTCGTCAACGTGGTGGTGCGCTAACACTTAAAGCCCGCCCTAGTCGGCTGGGGAGGGGAGTACGCTTTCTCGTGCAGGAAGACTCGAGAAAGGTGGGCAAAATGAGAGTTCTCTCGCTCCCTCCCCTTCATCCGATGTCGAGGCTTGCGGGGCTGATCCTGCGCTTGGCCTTGGGACCGATCTTCATCGCCCACGGATGGCCGAAGCTTCAGGATCCGCAACGGACTGCCGGATTTTTCGGGCAGTTGGGGCTGCCTTTTCCGGAGATCATGGTATGGGTGATTATCGCCCTGGAGGTGGTCGGCGGGGCGCTGCTCATCCTCGGGCTTGGTACGAGGGTCGTCGCGCTGCTGATGGCAGTGGAGATGGTCTTCACGACCC
>DATACZ010000018.1:0-6191 GCA_036258795.1 Actinomycetota bacterium | reverse complement strand
GCCGCAGGCTCTATCTTCCCCTCCGATAGCGCCTTGAGAGAGACCTTGCGCCGCACCATCTTTTCCTTTATGACGTCTACCGCGGCCTGCACCCGGCCTTCCGAGTTGGCGCGTACCTCGATCGTCTGTCCTTCCTGACGGATCTCCGTCCCGGTGTTCTTGAAGTCGAACCTCTGGCTGACCTCTCGTCTTGCCTGGTCCAGGGCATTGGTGACCTCTTGCTGGTTCACTTCGCTCACCGCATCGAATGAGAACTGCGCCAAATTTTCCCCCTAGATAATGAGGAGCGTTCCAGGCTTTATCCTAAATCTGCTTGCCTCGGTGGGGTACCTAAGCGGCCAAAGGGAGCCGGCTGTAAACCGGTTGCGCAAGCTACGGAGGTTCGAATCCTTCCCCCACCACAATTACATCGATGTCATTCAGCTCCGCGCGGTTACCAACTGTCGAGCCTTTCTCACCTGCTGCTCTTCAGGATGTTGAAGCTGGCCCCTGTGGAATCTAGGACTACGGCGAAACGACCTGGCTGGATGTCGGTAGGGCCCACGATCACCTTCCCGCCCAACTCGGTTACCTTTGCGGCGGCAGCGTCGGCGTCGTCAACAGCGAAGTAGACGGCCCAGTGCGCCGGCACGTTCGCAGGCATCGTCGGCGGTCTTGACATCATGCCTCCAACCGTCTTGTCGCCGAGCTTGAACTCCATGTAGCCTCCGGGGCCTGTCCCGTGCGGCTTGCCTTCCCACCCGAACACGGCAGAGTAAAAGGTCGTTGCGGCGTCGAGGTCATCGGTGACAAGCTCATGCCAGCAGGCGGCGCCGGGCTCGTTGCGTACCTCGGCTCCCCTGTGCGTACCTGGCTCCCAAACTCCAAACGCGGCACCGGTTGTGTCCATGAACATCGCCACGGTGCCGACATGCCCGATCTCCATGGGCTCCAACAGCACCTGTCCGCCGTTTTGGGTAACCAGCGACGCAGCGTCGGAGGCGCTGTCGACATTTACATAGATGTTCCAAACCGTGGGCCCCGGCTGGGTCTGTGGATTGATACCGGCGACGAGCTTGCCGTTCAAGGAACACTGTCTGTAGCCGCCGAACTCTGGGTCGCCAGAGGGGCAGTCCCAGCCAAATAGAGCCGAGTAGAACTCCGCCGCCTTGGCATCGTCAGGAGACGTTTGATCCTGCCAGGATGGCTCCCCATGCGAGTAGGTCGTTCTCTCCATCGGCCCCTCCACTAGACGAATAGGATCTTAATGACCACAGTTTGGTGACAGACTAACCGGGCAATCCCTACGCTCCAACAAGCTCCCATCACCCCGCCGCACGTGAATTGGGAGACACCGGCACTATTCTTTTAGCCATGTCCACGCGCTACGTGCACGACTCGCATGCCCAGGAGCATCTGCGGCGGGTTCAGACCGTAACCGACGCCGCTTTGGCGCACCTCACGGTAGAGACCCTTCTCGAGGAGCTCTTAATCCGCATTCGCGAGCTGCTGAGAGCTGATACGGCGGCGGTTTTGCTACTCGATGAGAAACACGGCGAACTAGTCGCAACCGCGGCCAAGGGCATCGAAGAAGAGGTGGAGCAGGGGATCCGGCTCCCTGTGGGGGGCGGCTTCGCAGGCAAAATCGCGGCATCAGGGAAACCCGTTGTACTCGAGGAGGTGGACCACGAAAGGGTCCTCAACCCTCTTCTGTTGAAGCGAGGCATCCGCTCGATGCTAGGTGTGCCGCTTATTGTCAGTGGTTCCACCATCGGAGTTCTGCACGTGGGTACTCTGCAGCCACGGAAGTTCACTCCGGAAGACATCGAGCTTTTGCAGCTCGTTGCAGACCGAGTGGCCCTGGCCATCAATCTGCGGCGAGATCACGATCAGCGGCTCATCGCCGGCAGGCTTCAGAGGAGCCTTCTTCCCGATCGACTGCCCAAAGTCGAAGGAATCGAGATCGCGGGTCATTACCATCCTGCTGATGCAGGGATGGTCGGTGGCGACTGGTACGACGTATTCGCGCTCAAGTCGAATTCGCTGTGCGTAGTAGTCGGAGACATCGCCGGCCGCGGCATCAGCGCCGCGATTGAGATGGCCCGGCTCCGTAATGCGGTGCGAGCGATCGCGCTGCTCGAAGAGGCGCCGAGCGTGGTTCTCTCCCGCTTGAACGAGTTCCTGTTGCACTTCGATTCGGAGGTTGTGGCGACGATGGTCGTTGGCGTCGTCGATGCCAACGGAACGCTGAGGTACGCCAACGCCGGACACCTTCCACCGCTCGTGCTGAACCGGCATGGGCAAGCATCCATTGTCGATGAACCGGCGGAACCGCCGATTGGAGCGTTCGACAGCTCGAGCTACCGTGAAAGAACGCTTGCCCTGGAGCCGGAGTCCACGCTGATTCTCTACACCGACGGACTCGTCGAGCGTCGGGGGCGCTCACTCGAGGAAGGACTCGAAGCTCTACGGCGGGCAGCGGAGAGCCCATGGACAAACTTGGGAATGCTCTGTGCGCGCCTTCTCGAGAGCGACCAAACGGAGCCCGGGCTAGCCGACGACATTGCTCTTCTGGCTCTCAGCTTTACCAGGGAAGCCGGAAACGAGATCCACAGGACGTACGAAGCCGACCCCCGCATATTGGCATCGCTGCGCGGCTCGCTCAGACGATGGCTGGCCGGACACAGTGAAGACCTGCAGCTAAGGCAGGACATCCTCGTTGCCGTTGGTGAGGCGGCAGCCAACTCCATAGAGCACGCCCATGGTCCTGGCCGAGGGGTCGTTCAAATCGATGGCCGGGCGAGGGATGGAATGATCGAGATTACAGTAAGGGACCGGGGTGCCTGGCGTGAACCACGCGGCCGGGACCGAGGGCTGGGACGGTCGCTCATGAGCTCTTTGATGGACGAGGTCCGGTTCCATACCGATGAGAGAGGGACCCTCGTGACGCTCCGTAAACAAGTACGGTAATCGGTCTGGGAAGTGGGCGAGGCCGCAGACATAGCGCGAGAGGGCGAGTGGCTGATAGCGGCCTGGCACGGCGAGATAGACATGTCGAACGCCCGGACATTGGAGCACGAGACGCTAGAGGCGCTGCGGAACTCGGACGTAGGTCTAACGGTGGACCTTAGCGAGGTTGGGTACATCGACAGTGCAGGGATCCGGTCCCTCTTGACGATCAAGCGGTTGCTACAGGAGCGGCAGCAGCAGCTTCACCTTGTGATCCCTGAAGATTCCGTCATCAACAAGGCTCTCGAGGTTGGGGGGGTGGTGTCCGCGATCCCGGTCCATCGGTCGATCGCGGGATCGCGGGAGACGCGGTGATCCCGCACTTGGGCTCATGTGCGGGATCGTAGGGGAGATTCGCAGCGACGAAGCGCGGCCGAACATCGAGGCGGTGACGCGTATGGCGGGAGCGGTGGAGGCGCGAGGGCCGGACGGAGCCGGAATTTGGTCGGCCGGCTCGGTAGCTATAGCGCACCGGCGTCTGGCAATAATCGACCTCTCACGGCGCGGCGATCAGCCCATGCTGGATCCCGAGCTAGGTCTCGCTATCGTGTTCAACGGCTGCATCTACAACTATCAGGAACTGCGGGATGACCTGGAAGCAGCCGGCTATCGATTCTTCTCGACGAGCGACACCGAGGTGCTGCTGAAGGCCTACCACCACTGGGGTGGCTCATTCATCGAGCGACTCATTGGAATGTTTGCCTTCTGCATAGTGGAGCGCGACTCCTCCCGAGCCCTCCTCGCAAGAGACCGGCTGGGAATCAAACCGCTTTACATCGCCGATGTTCCGGGGGCCCTCCGCTTCTCATCAACGTTGCCCTCATTGGTCGCGGGAGGGGGCTTCGACTGTGGTGTGGACCCAGCCTCACTGCACCACTACCTCACCTTTCACGCGGTGGTGCCGGAAGAGCGGACGATTCTGGCTGGGGCGAAGCGTGTTCCCCCGGCGACGGTCATGACCGTCGAGCCCGACGGCCGACGGCACGAACGGCGGTACTGGGAGCTTCGGTGCGAACCAGACGCATCGCGAGCTGCTCTTGACTCCTCGGCATGGGAGGAGGAGGTCCTCGTGGCGCTCCGGCGGGCGGTACAGCGGAGGCTCGTGGCCGACGTGCCGGTAGGAGTGCTGCTCTCCGGCGGGCTTGACTCCAGCTTGATCGTCGCCCTGCTAAGCGAGGAGGGTCAACAGGGCTTGTCCACCTTCAGCGTCGGGTTCGAAACCATCGGGGATGAAGAGGGAGACGAGTTTCGATGGTCCGACCTGATCGCTCGCCGCTTTGAAACCGACCATCACCGGATATTCGTCCCCACCTCGGACGTTCTCTCCGCCCTTCCGGCGGTGATAGAGGCGATGAGTGAGCCGATGGTCAGTCACGATGTGGTCGCCTTTTACTTGCTCTCCGAGCAGGTGGCCAAGCAGGTCAAGGTGGTCCAGTCAGGTCAGGGGGCCGACGAGGTCTTCGCCGGGTACCACTGGTACCAGTCGATGTTCGAGGAGACCGGGGACGGCGTAGAGCGCTACGCCTCGGTGTTCTGCGATCGAACTCATGATGAGGTGGACGAGGCGGTGGCCCCGGCTTACCGGGTCGAGAAGGACGTCAGCCGCGAATTCATCGCCGGGCACTTCGCCCGTCCAGGCGCCGCCACGGCGGTGGACCGGGCCCTGCGAATAGACGCCGAGGTGATGCTGGTTGAAGACCCGGTCAAGCGGCTGGACAACATGACCATGGCGTGGGGACTGGAGGCCCGTGTGCCGTTCCTGGATCACGAGCTCGTAGAGTTGGCCGGCGCTTGCCCGGCGCATCTCAAAGTGGCTCAGGACGGAAAGGGAGTGCTCAAGGGTGTGGCCAGGGCGCTGTTACCAGCAGAGGTGATCGATCGCCCGAAGGGATACTTTCCTGTCCCTCCACTGATCCGCCTCGAGGGCCCGTACGTCGACCTGATACGCGACGCACTGTGCTCTTCGGCTGCTCGGGAGCGTGGCCTGTTCAACCCCCACCATGTCGATCACTTGCTGGCCAATCCGAACGAGCTCACGACGCTCAGATACAACAAGCTTTGGCAGCTAGGGCTCCTGGAGCTCTGGTTACAGACGCACGGCATCTGAACCAAAACAAATTCCGTGTGTGTAACACCTCCGAAACGGGCACCCTCTATCCTGACCACAGGAATGAAGCCCCGGATCGGTGTCACTTGTACGCAGGTACTCCGAGATGACCGTCTGATCGGAGAGATAAGCCGCGCGTTCACCGATGCCGTAACACGCACCGGCGGGATACCGATGGTTTTGCCCGTGCTGGAAGGCGTCGACGCGGATGACGTGATTGCGGGCTTGGACGGCCTGCTCCTAAGCGGCGGAGGCGACGTTGTGGCCTCTTATTACGGGGGGAGTCCCGGCGAGGTCGAATACAGCGTCGATGATGCCAGGGACGCCTGGGAGCTGGCCCTGGTGTCTGCGGCTCGTGAGGCTGCCCTGCCCATACTGGGAGTTTGCCGGGGTGTCCAGGTGCTCAACGTCGCGTTCGGGGGGACGCTGATACAACACCTTCCAAACATCACCGACATATCGCACCGGCAACTCGATAAGGATCTGGAGATCGTCCACGAGGTACGGGTCGACCCGGCCAGCATGCTGGCCAGGATCACCGGCCGGCAGGTGTTCGGCGTCAACAGTCTTCACCATCAGGCCGTGGCCCGGCCCGGTTCGGGCCTGCGCCCGGTTGCATGGGCACCGGATGGGGTGGTCGAGGCGGTGGAGAGTACCGACCGTTCGGCTGTTCTCGGAGTTCAATGGCACCCGGAGCTCCTCACCGACCAGCCGGTGCACAACAGAGTTTTCTCGTGGCTGGTACAGGCATCTTTGGAGCGCAGGGACCTGGTGAACGCAGCGGCCTTTGATGCTCCGGCCTCTTCGACGGAGAAAGTGGTGGGACTTGTCGACGAAGTGGCGTGACGGGTGAAGGCGAGGCGCCGGTAGACCTAGAGGGATACCAGGAGCTCAACCCTTATACACGGATCATCGTCGACAAAGCGCTCGCCAGGGACATCGCGGTCGAGATCGTCGACCCGGCTTTAGGCGAGCTGATCTTGAGCTTCGGCGGCCGGACGATTACGACCCTGGAGTCGCTGTCCGAGCTGACCAGTGCCGTCGCCTTTCGTCGTTGCGATGACAAGCTCTACACCCGCCGAGTCCTGGAAGAGGC
>DATACZ010000017.1:0-8342 GCA_036258795.1 Actinomycetota bacterium | reverse complement strand
GGGCTACTTGGGATGGCCAAGGGGTCAACTTTGCCCTTTTTTCAGAGAACGCAACTGCCGTCGACCTCTGTTTGTTCGATCGCGACGATGGCGAAAGAGAGTCGGGTCGCGTGCCCTTGGATCGAGGAGATGGGAACGTTTGGAACGCCTACGTTGCCGGCCTAGGACCGGGACAGCTCTACGGATATCGGGTCCACGGACCGTACGATCCTCATGCAGGACAGCGCTTCAACCCCGCCAAGTTGCTTTTGGATCCCTACGCCCGGGCCATGTCAGGCCGGCTCAGCTGGCAGGAGCCCCTCGCCGGCTATCAGCTAGACGAGGGGGGCGCTGAGAGCCCGGACGGGACGGACAGTGCCCCATGCGTCTCGAAGTGCATCGTGGTCGACGGGAGCTTCGACTGGGAGGACGATCGCCCACCGGGGACCCACTTGAACGACAGCCTCATTTACGAGTGCCATGTGAAGGGAATGACCATGCGGCACCCCGATGTCCCCGAGGAGATCCGCGGCAAGTATCTCGGGATGGCGTCTGAGCCGATCATCGAACACCTCCTCTCTTTGGGGGTAACCGCAGTCGAGCTTCTGCCGGTCCACCAGTGGCTGGACGAGGGACATCTAATCTCTAAAAGCCTCGTCAACTACTGGGGCTACAGCTCGGCGGCCTTTTTCGCTCCCGAGGCGCGGTATGCCGTGCAGACAACGGGTGAGCAGGTAAGTGAGTTCAAGTCGATGGTCAAGGCGCTGCACCGCGCCGGCATCGAGGTGATTCTGGACGTCGTTTACAACCACACCGCAGAAGGAAACCACCGGGGGCCGCCGTTCAGCCTGAAGGGCGTGGACAACCGGTCTTACTACCGCCTCGAGCCCGCCGATCCCCGTTACTACATGGACTTCACCGGTACGGGTAACACGGTCAAAATCATCCACCCCCGCGCCATGGATCTGGTGCTCGACAGCCTGCGCTACTGGGCTACGGAGATGCACGTCGATGGCTTTCGATTCGACCTGGCGCCCGTACTGGCCCGGGGCGCCTTTGAGTTCGACCCCATGGCGCCCTTCTTCTCGCTTATTCGAGAAGATCCGGTTCTCTCGGGTTTGAAGCTCATCGCCGAGCCTTGGGACGCGGGGCCGGAGGGATACCAGTTGGGCCGCTTCCCGGCCGGATGGTCGGAGTGGAACGACCGGTACCGGGACACCGTCCGCCGGTTCTGGCGGGGAGACACCGGCCAGGTGTCGGAGCTCGCCACCCGGCTCTGTGGGTCCTCCGACCTATACGAACGGACCAACAGGGGACCGTCTGCGAGCGTGAACTTTGTCACCTCTCACGACGGCTTCACCCTCCACGACCTGGTCAGCTACAGCAAGAAGGACAACTGGCCGAACCTCGAGCAAAACCGGGATGGCCACGACCTCAACTACAGCAGCAACTGGGGCAAGGAAGGGCCTTCTCAGTCTCCTCGTGTACGCCAGATTCGAGAGCGGATAAAACGTAACTTCATTGCCACCCTCATGCTCTCTCAGGGGGTGCGGATGTTGCTCGGTGGAGATGAGCTGGGCCGGTCTCAGAACGGCAACAACAACGCCTACTGCCAGGACAACGAGATCAGCTGGGTCGACTGGCAGCTCGAGCCGGACGAGACCGAACTACTGGAGTTCACGCGGGAGGTGGTTGCGATCTTCCGCTCTCACCCCGTTCTCAGGCGCCGCACATTTCGTCCTTCCCCCGGTGCCGACGGTATCGAGACGGTGCGCTGGCTACGCCCCGACGGCATGCAGATGGCGAAGCGGGATTGGGACGACCCGAACAACCATGTGCTGGGCATGCTGCTGTATGGCGAAGCGGTGGATATCGTTGGTGAAGACGGTGAGCCTCTGCCGGCGAACTCCCTGCTCCTGCTCCTCAACGGCGGCAGGTCGTCGAGGGACTTCATCGTCCCGGACGCGACCGGCGGAAGATCATGGCAGGTGTTGCTCAACACCGCCGGGCGGTCAGACGTAGAGCCCGACGAGAAGGTGCTTAGCGTCCAGCCTCACTCCCTGGTGCTGCTCCAGGAAGACGGCCCTGCCCAACCGCCTCAGCAAGCCGGCTAACGTCCTCAGAGCGCATCAGCTCCTCCAGCCCTACAGGCAGCGGGCGGCTCCAGTTGGGCCAGCCGTCCACCGTCCCTGGCATGTTGGGCCGCTCCTCGACGCCCAGGGCGTCCTCGAGCGTCGCAGTCACAATCGATGCCGGGCACCTCGCAAGCGCTGAGTGCACGCCCAGCGCCACTTCCCGATGCCCGCTTCTGTCGGAGGCGTGCGCTGCGGAGGCGACCATTTGCCTCATGCGGGACACGGATTCTTCGGAAGGTTCGCGCTCAAGCTTCCGCTGCGCCTCCAGGTCGGCGCCGGTCCACAGTCCCGCCACCGTCGGTAGGTCGTGAGTGGTTACCGCCGCCAAAGACAGCCTCGGTATTGCTTCGATGTTTGGCTCGAACAACAGCACGCGGTAGGAGAGGATCGAGCGTGCTGCAAGCTGCTCACGCATCCACTGCTCGACGGTGCCGAGGTCCTCGCCTACGACGAACGCGGCATAGCGCCGGCTCTCGATGGCGATGATGTCCAGAAGTTCCCGGGCCGGGTAGGACACGTAGGTGCCTTCACTCGGGTCGGCGCCTCTGGGGACCCAGAAAAGCCTGAAAACCCCCATCACGTGATCGATTCGCAAACCTCCGGCATGGGCCAAACCCGCCCCGATGGTCCGGATGAATGGCTCGTAGCTTCGGGCCTTGAGCCCTGCAGGGTCGAAGGGGGCGATCCCCCAGTTCTGCCCCTGGACATTGAACTCGTCGGGCGGGGCCCCGGCGGAGAATCCGGTGGCGAAGGCCTCACTCCAGGCCCAGCAGTCGAAGCCGGCGGGATTGACACCGACCGGAAGGTCGTTGATCAACGGTATCCGTGTCCCCGCCCGGGCCAGCTGGCGATCCAGAAGCCACTGGGTCCACTGATGGAATCGGATTCGGTCCCCGTGCGATCTCCGGAACTCGGTAATCCCTTGAGCCCCCGGATGCCGAAGGGACTCCGGCCACTCGGTCCAGGGGCGCTTGCGTGCCTCGGCGATCGCCGAGTAGGTGGCAAAGTCGTCCAGGGGCTTGCCCTGTTTCCGCAAGAACTGTTCGAAGTCCGGCTCGGAGTCGAAGCTCTCCCAGAGGATTTCCAACGCCTGATTCTTGAGATCGGCAACGCCTTCACGGTCGATCAACCGGGAGGAGTTGAGCTCACGGGCCTGGGCCCCCAACTGTTCCAACCTGGATCGGTCAACCCTTGCAGCCCCTTCGGCGCCTGCCGCGTCGGGCAGGGCCTCCAGGCTGATATACAGTGGGTTGCGGAAGCACCGGCTGCTCGGAAAGTAGGGGCTTGCTTCGACTGGATGTCCCGGGTTGACTGCTCCGAGTGGGTTGACCATCATCACGCGGGCGCCCAGCCGTCCGGCCGACCACTCGGCTAGCTTCTCGAGGTCTCCCAGGTCCCCCATGCCCCAACTCGTCTCCGATCTGACGGAGTACAGCTGGGTCGCCCAGCCCCAGACCTTGGCATCACCGGGGAGTTGGCAGTGGACGGGTGCGGCTATGAGCATTCTTGGACCGGCCTCTCCGGGGATGGAGATGGTGTGATAACCGAAAGGAAGATCTGGAGGAAGGTATGACTCGACCACCAGCTTCTCTCCCCCTTCCGTCTCGACCTCTGCCGAGCCCTCAAAGGGGAGGACATCTCCGGGCCTCACCGCGATCGGCGCGTAATTGCTCCGGTTACGCTCCTGGTTGTCCTCCAACAACTCGATCACCTGTCGGACAGTTGACTCGGGAGCGTCTTTCCACCTACCTTGGTTGGTCCAGAACCCGGTTTGAACCCCAAGTTGTTGAGCCCGTTGTTCGACGCGGCTATCAGCCAACCCTTCCCTCCCGACCGTTGAGTGGTGTCGAAACTTCGACAGTTTTCAAACTTTTGTCCCAAATGGTAGGAATTTAATCAAAGTGATGGAACGCCTCGTGATAGAGGACATTCGGCCCCGCATCAAGGATGGGGCCTATCCCGCCAAGGCAATTGCCGGGCGTCCGATCTTGGTGGCGGCCGACATCTTCCGGGACGGGACCGCGGTACTGACTGCCGTGGTCCGGTGGAAGAAGGCTGCCGGAGGGAGCTCGGAGAGCTTTCCCATGGAGGCCCTTCCCAACCACAGGTGGCAGGCGAGGGTTGACCCGAGCTCTATTGGGCTCTACGAGTTTGTCATCGAGGCCTGGAGCGACCACTACGCGACCTGGAAGAGGGATGTGGACGTCAAGTTCGAGGCCGGTCAGTCGATCGAGGTGGAGCTTGAGGAAGGGGCTCGCTTGCTCGAGGCAAGCGCCTCTTTGATCGAGGACGAACGGGCCTCAGTCCTGACCGATGCCGCCTCCGCCATGCGCAACCAGGACCTAACCCCCAAGGAGCGCCTGGACCACTCGTTGGGAAGCGAGGTCGAGCAGCTCCTGTCCACGTACCCGCCAAGGAACGATCTGACCCGCAGCCGTCCCATGCGCATTCGTATCGAGCGGCCGAGGGCCGGCCAGGGAGCCTGGTACGAGCTTTTCCCGAGGTCCTACGGAGGTCTCGAGGGCACCCTCAAGAGGCTGCCGGCGGTGGCCGACATGGGATTCGATGTGCTGTACCTGCCTCCGATCCACCCCATCGGTGTCACCGACCGGAAGGGCCGCAACAACACCATCCCAGCCGGGCCAGACGATCCGGGAAGCCCCTGGGCCATCGGGTCGGAACAGGGCGGCCACACCGCCATCGACCCCGACCTCGGCACCATCGAGGACTTCGACCGGTTGGTCGAGGAGGTGAAGGGCTTGGGGATGGAGGTGGCACTTGACTATGCCCTGCAGTGCTCTCCGGACCATCCGTGGGTGAAGGAGCATCCGGAGTGGTTCCACCACCGGCCTGACGGGACGATCAAGTTTGCCGAGAACCCGCCCAAGAAGTACCAGGACATCTATCCCATCAACTTCTGGCCCGAGACAAACAGGGAGGGCCTGTGGGAGGCCTGCAAGGAGATTCTGGACTTCTGGATTTCCCACGGGGTCAGGATCTTTCGGGTCGACAACCCCCATACCAAGCCCCTGGCCTTCTGGATCTGGGTGTTGGGGGCCGTATTCGATGAGCATCCCGACGTCGTCTTCCTGGCGGAGGCATTCACCCACCCCAAGATGATGGCCAAGCTAGCCGAGATCGGTTACAGCCAGAGCTACACCTACTTCACCTGGAGGGTGACCAAGCAGGATTTGACCGACTACCTGACCGAGCTGGCTCAGGGACCTCTGGGCGAGTACATGCGTCCGAACTTTTGGCCCAATACCCCGGACATCCTTAGCGGTCCGCTCCGTTACGGGGGGCCAGGTGTTTTCAAGATGCGGCTGGCCCTGGCCGCCACGATGAGCCCCGCCTACGGGATCTACGGTGGCTACGAGCTTTGCGAGAACGAGCCTGCTCGCGACACCGACGAGGAGTACCTCAACTCGGAGAAGTACGAGATCAAGGACCGGAACTGGGACTCGGAGGGATCGATTGCTCCTTACATCACGCGTGTCAACGCCATTAGGCGAGGCCATCCGAGCCTGCTCGAGCTCCGGAACATCATCTTCCACGACTCAGGAAACCCGAATGTCATCGCCTACTCAAAGGGTCACATCCACTCCGGGGATCTTGTGGTAGTGGCGGTCAACCTCAACCCGGCCGGGGTGGAGGAGGCGAGACTGTGGATCGACCGGTGGCCTATCGGAGTAAATCTGGAGGGACCCGTCAGGGTTCGGGAAGAGCTCACCGGGGAGACCAGCGAGTGGATGCACCCCGGACCGGTGTTGAGCTTGGAGCCTGAAGAACCGGCTCGAATCTTTCACCTGACCCAGTGGGAAGCCGGGTAGGACCCCGGAAAGCTGAAGCGATGGACCAGGAGCGCTGGTACAAGACCGCCGTCTTTTATGAGGTGTTGGTGCGCGGCTTCTACGATGCCAACAACGACGGAACCGGCGACATCCGAGGGCTGATAGAAAAGCTCGACTACCTCCAGTGGCTCGGAGTCGATTGCATATGGCTGCTCCCGTTCTACCAGTCGCCGCTCCGGGACGGTGGCTACGACATAAGCGACTTCCTGACCGTGTTGCCGGAGTACGGAAACCTCGCCGATGTCAACGAGCTTGTCGAGGAAGTCCACAAGCGGGATATGCACATCATCGCCGACCTGGTCATGAACCACACCAGCGATCAACACCCCTGGTTCCAGGAGTCTCGCCAGTCGGAGGACAATCCCAAGGCTGACTGGTACGTGTGGGGAGACGACGACAGCCGCTGGTCCGAGGCTCGGATCATCTTCCTGGACACCGAGAAGTCCAACTGGACCTGGGACCAGCCCCGGGAGCAGTACTACTGGCATCGCTTCTTCAGCCATCAGCCCGACCTCAACTACCGCAACCCCGAGGTTCAGCAGGCAATGCTGAACGTCGTACGGTTCTGGCTCGATATCGGTTTGGACGGCTTCCGGCTCGATGCTGTGCCTTACCTGTTCGAGAGGGATGGCACCACCGGCGAGAACCTCCCCGAGACGCATGAGTATCTAAAGCAGCTCCGAAAGAAAGTCGACGAGCAGTATCCGGGGAAGGTCCTTCTGGCAGAGGCAAACCAGTGGCCCTCGGATGTGGTGGATTACTTCGGGGATGGCGACGAGTGCCACATGTGCTTCCACTTCCCCCTCATGCCGAGAATGTTCATGGCCCTTAGAAGGGAGCAGAGGTATCCCATCCAGGAGATCCTGGCCGACACGCCAGAGATTCCCGATGGCTGCCAGTGGGGCATCTTCCTGCGTAACCACGACGAGCTCACGCTCGAGATGGTGACCGGGGAGGAGCGAGATTACATGTACTCCCAGTACGCTCAGGATCCCCTGATGAAGGTCAACCTCGGCATTCGCCGGAGGCTTGCCCCGCTGCTGGACAACAACATCACCTCGGTTCAGCTGTTCCATGCTCTTCTCTTCAGCCTTCCGGGCAGCCCCATCCTGTACTACGGCGACGAGATCGCCATGGGGGACAACATCTTCCTAGGCGACCGTGACGGGGTTCGAACGCCCATGCAGTGGACGCCGGACCGCAATGCCGGGTTCAGCAAGGCCGACTTTGCGCGCCTTTACCTTCCGCCGTTGATGGACCCCGTCTACGGTTATCAGGCCGTCAACGTGGAGTCGGAAATGCGCAACACCAGCTCCTTCCTGCACTGGGTAAAGAGGATGCTTGAGGTGCGTAAGCGACATCCGGTCTTTGGGATGGGCAAGATGGAGGTCCTTCCCGCGGAGAATCCCAGCGTTCTTGCCTTCGTGAGAGAGCATGAGGATGACATCGTCCTGTGCGTCAACAATCTGAGCCGCTTCCCGCAGCCGGTAGAGCTGGCTCTCGGGCGCTATGAGGGCAAGATCCCGGTCGAGATGTTGGGCCGGGTTCACTTCCCCAAGATCGGCCGGATGTCCTACCTGCTTACGCTCGGGGAGCATGGGTTCTACTGGTTCCAGCTGGTGGACCCTTGATGCTGTCCCCCGAGGACCTGGCCAGGGAGCTGGAGCAGTTCCTCCCACGCCAGCGGTGGTTTGGCGCCAAGGACTTTGTCATCGAGAGGGTCGTTCCACACAAGCTTGAGGTCATGCAGAGTGACTGGCCTGCGCTGGTCCACAGCCAGATGGATGTCTTGTTGGCGGGGGGGCAGAGGGACCGGTATCAGGTCCCGGTCGGCCTGCGCCCGGAGGGAGATCCGGCGCTTGCAACGATCGATCGAGATTCCGTGATCGCGCTGTTCAGCACCGAGGCCGGTGCCGCCTACGGTTACGACGCCGCAGAGGATCCCGAGCTCGCCATCGCGCTATTCATGCACATCCGGCCTGAGGCTGATCCGCCGTCCAGGGTGGAGCCCATCCAAGGGGAGCAGTCCAATACCTCGTTGATCTACGACGGCCGGTTTATTCTCAAGATCTTCCGCCGCCTCTCCGAAGATCCCAACCTGGACCTGGAGGTCACCGAGGCCTTGGGTAGGATCGGCTTCAGGCATATAGCCGCCCCCTTGGCGGTATGGAGGGATGGGGAAGTCGACCTGGCCATGCTTCAGCCGTTCCTCTCCGGAGTGGACGGCTGGGCCCTCGCGATGACATCGCTGAATGACCTATATGGCCGGGGAGGAGACCCGTCCCAGTCGGGTGGAGACTTCGCTCCGGAGGCGCAGCTTCTGGGTATGACGATTGCGGAGCTGCACGGAGCCCTAGCGGAGGCGTTCGGAACCTGG
>DATACZ010000016.1:0-16853 GCA_036258795.1 Actinomycetota bacterium | reverse complement strand
CCTTTCTTGCGGATCTTGAAGCCCTGCGTCGAGCTCGCCGGCGACAAGGACTGGGTTGTTTCGGATGCGGATGCGGGAATCCAGGCGCTGAGGGCTTGCGCCATCTCCTCCGCTGTCGAATACCGTTTAGCCGGGTCCTTGGCAATCGCCTTCTCAACAATTGCCGCCAGAGCGGGATCGAGGTCCGGGCGAACCTCCGTAAGCGGTTCCGGCTCGTCTTCCTGAATAGCCCGCACGAGACCCAGGGGCGTGTCGGCGTCAAATGGCTTCTTGGCGGTTAGCAGCTCATAAAGAACCACCCCCGCTGAGTAAACGTCACTGGCCGGCGTGGCCGGCTCTCCCTGAACCCGTTCGGGGGCGAGGTAGGCAGGCGTTCCCAGCATCGTCCCCGTGTCCGTCATGTCGACGCCCTCGATAATCTTCGCAATGCCAAAGTCGGCCACTTTGGCAACGTCATCCTGGGTCAGCATGACGTTTCCGGGCTTGAGGTCCCGGTGCAGGATGCCCTCGGCGTGTGAAGCCTCGAGGGCGGACAGAATTTCCAGCCCAAAGCGCCGGACCTCCTCCACCGGCAGAGGGCCGCCGGCCAGCTTATGGGCCAGGGTCCTACCGGACAGCAGCTCCATGACAATGAAGGGAATTCCTTCGTCTACTCCAAAATCCAGGACGGCGGCTATGTTTGGATGCGTAAGCCGGCTGGCTGCCTGAGCCTCGAACTCGAAACGGGTTCTCACATCCAACTCGGGGTCCACGTGGGGACGCAGAAACTTGATGGCAACCAGCCGGTCCGTCGTCAGATCGCGCGCTTTTCTGACCTCTCCCATCCCGCCGGTTCCAATGATTTCGCCCAACTCATAGCGTCCGGCAATAACTCGTGGAGGGGGGCCTTGGTGCACACTCGGATCATCCCACTTAGAGTGCTCGGATGAGCCCCTCAGGAGCCAGTAATCCCGAATTTTGGTCCCGAGGAGTGTTTTCTGAGTCCTTGTGTAAGAATGCCACTCATGGCAGACAACCAGTTATTCAGGGAGCCACCCGGTGACTTCCTTACCTATCGTCCCAACGTAATCATCGCTCTCATGGACAATGAAGACGACATAAAGGCAGCCTTTGAGGAGCTAAAGGAAGCCGGCTTGCCCGAGAATGAGCTGTTCGTACTCTCCGGCAAACGTGGGGCCGAACGGTTGGATCCCTCCGGCAGGACCCACGGCATTCGAGGACGCCTTAGCCGCTTGGTAGATTACTTTGGCGATCAGACGGAGATTCTGCAGCAACACGCCCGACACATGGAACAGGGAGGGTTCGGCGTAGCTGTGCCTGCCGACGAGAGTCATGTAGGAACCGTCTCAGAGACCCTTCACCGACATGGAGCTCACGACGCTTATCACCTCGGCAAGGGACACTGGGAGCAGGTCGGCCCCTGATTCGTTGATTGTCCCGTAACTCTCGGGGCGAAACCGGGAGCGCGGTTTTAGTTGGGACTGGGTGGTATTCCCCCGCCAAGCGCCTCCAAGGGCAGGGGGTAAACGGGGACGGCATCGATCCGACCATAAACCCAGGAGATGATGTCCTTTTGATACAACTGCCATCCTTCATCGGGAAGCCACCTAACCGTCTCCTCCATTAGACGCCTGTAGAGCTTGTCCACCGCTGGGTCGTCTCCCCCCTCGAGGGCATCCGCAAGGAGCGCAAGCGCAAGGTTCATCGGCTCTTTGCCCCGGTAACCCCACTCAAGCTCAAACTCCATTGGTGGCAAGAGCACCAGCTGTTTCTGCAGTGTTACTCGTACCGTGTTGTCCAGGACGAACACCTCAGCGCGACCGTCTGCGCTCCGCACACCCTGGTAGGTCCTGTTGCTCATGCAGTCAGCTCGCTCTCACTCATCCGCCAACGGCCGGGGCAAGGTCCTTTACATATTCCCCGGCCGGCCAATCAAAGACGTCAGCATCCTCATCATTTCTCGATCCCAATGCCGTACCTTTGGCCTTTGGCCATACTGGGATCAACGTTACCGGCGGGCACGGTCTCCGACGGCTCGGGAAACTTGGTAGCCGGCGGGAGGCGGCTGTCCGCGATCAGCCGATCCAATGCCGCCTCGAATGAGCTCAACTGCTCGATTGAAAAATTTGGTCCCTCCGGGATGAGACAGCCGCCCGGACGAATGGCCGTCGCCTCGATCAGGGACTCAATGCCGTCCCGGAATACCCGGTAACCGACCGTCTTCTCCAGTACCTGCCCCGCCATCGAACCGGTCGCTCCGTAGCGAAGGCCTGGCTGCCCTGCTACGACCGCGGGGTCGGGCCTCAAGGTCTCAACCTCATACTCCTGACCACACTGTTGGCTTCGTTGCATCACCAATGCCTTGTAGTCGGAATGAATGCGGACGGCCAGCACTGCCTGCACCTGATCGGGGCTGGTTGTTTGCTCTTCTCCTAAGGAAGGCACGTCTTCCATTCGAACTTGACCGATCACCGTCTTGTCTTTCTCCACACACAGAGCAGGGCGCTGGGCGGGACACCCCCGCACTGCCCAGCCATCACCAATGTCAATAGATTTGGCCGTCTGCATCCAGTCGACACTGGCTGCCGCGGTTTCGGATGCCGCGTCTGGAGAAGGCTCTGCCCTCCCGCAGGCCGCGGCAATCACGGCAAGGCTGGTCAGGAAAGAACAGAGAAATATGGGACGGCCGGAGCTCCGACCCGCCGGCGAAGCCGCGGCAAATACCTGGAAATTCACACTATCCAAGAGAGTATGCGGTCTGATGTGTCGGTTACGGTTCTTCACGACTAGCCGTTGGATCATCAGACTCCTTGTTATCGGTCTTCTCTTCGGCTGCGCCACCCCGCAGGAAGGAACCGAGACAGCCTTGGAGCTAGGCATGGACCGAACCACCATTCTTCCCAATCGTGCCCGCATCGTTTTCTTCGGGGACTCGATAACGGAGGCTGGCGTAGGCCCGGGCGGGTACGTCACCCTGGTGAAGGAGTCACTTAAGGCCCTCTATCCCGGGCGGCGAATCGACGTGATCGGCTCGGGGGTCAGCGGGAATAGGGTGCCCGATTTGCAGGCCAGGCTAGAGCGTGACGTGCTGTCCAAGAAACCCACCCACGTCGTCGTCTACATCGGCGTCAACGACGTGGGGCATAGGCCGGTTCCGCATGCCGAGGAGGGCGCCGACAAGGAGGCCTACCGGCGCGGCCTCAAGTCTTTGTTGACCCGGATACAGCGCTCCGGGGCAGAGGCCATCCTCTGCACACCAGGCGTCATCGGGGAGGACCCCTCAAGTGGCAGCAATGAAAACAGGCTGCTGGACGATTACGCTGTCATTTCTCGCCGGGTGGCCGCCGAGGCCGGGGCGGGACTATGTGATCTTCGTGCGGCTTTCAGACAGTATTTGAAGATGCACAACACCGAGGGGAGATACCAGGGGATACTCACCTACGATGGCCTTCATCTGAACGAAGCGGGCAACCGATTTGTGGCCCGGCAAATGTTGAGAGCGTTCAACGCGCCCGAATACCTTCCGAGCTGAACGTGGGTTCCATGGATTCGGATAAGCCCATCACATTGTTGGGTTCGGGCCCGCCTCCCTCTGATTGGGTCGTCCGCTTTTCGTCCCTGGTTCCCAGTGGCGGACCAGTCCTGGACCTGGCGTGCGGCGCCGGCCGCCACTCCCGTTTCTTCCTGCGCAGGGGAGACCGCGTCACTGCAGTGGACCAGAACCTGGAGGGCATCCAGGACATTCGTGGTCACCCTAATCTCGAGAGCTTCGAGATCGACCTGGAGGACGGAAGGACATTCCCCTTCCAGGGTCGAAGCTTTGGTGCTTTGATAGTCACGAACTACCTTTATCGCCCGATCCTCAGGGACCTTGTCTCGGTGGTATCCGAGGGCGGCATCCTCATATATGAGACGTTCGCTCGGGGGAACGAGCGATTCCCAGGTCCAAGCAACCCTGATTTCCTGCTTAAGCCGGGTGAGCTGCTGGAGGCGGTTCGTGGCGAGCTCCGGGTCGTGGCATTCGAAGATCGAGTCGTCTGCGACCCAAGTCCTGCGGCGATCCAGCGCATCGCGGCGGTCAGGGAATCGGCCCAGTAGTGCCTAACTAAACCCAGTAGCGCACCCGAAGCGGGGGGTGGTCTCTTAGTCGGTGGGCCCCGTGATGGCCACCCCGGCTTCCCCGTCTAGGGCCGAAGTATCGCCTTGGGACTGACTGCTTTGCTCGTCGTCGTCTGAAGGAGACTGTTGCTGCTGTCCTCCGTCCTGGCCGCTGTCCTTCCCCGGCTCACCGCTTCCGCCCTTTTCCACCGGACTCGGTTGACCGACCGGGCTTGGCGGAGGAGGAGGAGTGGCCGGCGCAGCCGGGCTTGGCGGCGGCCTGGTGGGCTCTGGAGCCTTAGCCGGGGACTGACGCCGTACGGGTGGCGGTGCCTGCCTGGTCGGTATGAGGTCGAGGTTATCCTCCACCTCGGCCGCGGCATCCAGTATCTTGCGAGCCGAGTCTTGGCTTAGCTTTCCAGTTCGGGTCAACTCGGCGACGCTCTCTCGCAGGCTGGTCAACTCCCGTGCGGCCTGCGTTCTATTTTCGCCGACTGCGGCCGAGCGTATCGCGGATACTTGGGGAGCCAGGACTGCAGAAGCTTCTCGGCTGATATTGGCATCGGTCTGACCGCAGCCGGCGGTGGCGAGGATTGCCGCTACCGCACCGGCTAACAGAGCCCTCCTCATGGCTGAACCGTATCCTCCAGGCGGTCAATGGCCCGGTCGAGCGCAGGCGGCAGTGAGCCTCCGTCGTTATCCACCTGAGTGGTGTCCCCGGGAGCGGTGGATTCCACCATGCGGCCTCGTAAGTTGCCAAACAGCAACAGCGAGATGACCAACACGACCGCCACCGCCATCGCAGCCCAGACCCGTCCGCTGAGTCCAAATGGGTAACGGCGCGCCATGCCCTCTGGCATTTGAGCGGTTCCGCGAAGTACGCGGGTGGAGCCGGCCGAACGTGCACCCACGGGTAACGGTCTGGTGGTCCCGGTGGGCGGCAGCTCCGCACCGGCGCCTCCGGGAAGAAACGTGTCGACGGCCTGGACCGGCGCCACAGTCTGAGTCAGGGCGTCCATCATCTCTTCCGCAGTTGCGTAGCGATCCTCCGGGTGCTGAGCCATTGCCTTCTCCACCACGGCGACAAGCAGGGGATCCAGACCGGGCCTGGCCTGAGCCAACGGCACATACTCGAAGCGCTTGACCGCCATCGCCAGCCCGAGCGGAGTCTCTGCTTCAAAAGGTCTCTTGCCAGTCAACAGCTCGTACATCACCACGCCAACCGCATACAAGTCGCTCATCGTCGTGGCCGGAGCACCTTCAATTCGCTCTGGCGAAAGGTAAGCGGGAGTGCCGAGCAACAGACCCGTCATTGTCACATCCAGGCCCTCAGCTATCTTTGCCACCCCAAAGTCGGCAACCTTGACAGAGCCGTCCTTGGTCAAAAGCACATTTCCCGGCTTGATGTCGCGGTGCAATATCCCCTGACGGTGCGAGACGTCGAGAGCGGACAGGACCTCCAGAGCCACACGTCTTGCCGTCTCCGGATCGAATGGGCCGTCCTCCGCCAGGGCATCGGCAAGCGACCGGCCGGGGAGCAGCTCCATGACGATGAAGGAGATGTCCTCGTACTCACCTGTGTCGTATACGGCAACGATGTTCGGGTGCATCAGCCGGCCGGCGGCTCGGGCCTCGCCCTGAAAACGCTCCTTTAGGTCCGGCTTGACCGCCATCTCGGGATGAAGCAGCTTGATAGCCACCGGCCGATCGAGCTTGAGATCTCTGCCAGCACGGACCTCACCCATCCCCCCTCGGCCAAGGACCTCGCCAAGGACGTACCGCCCATCCATAATCTCCGCGCCAGAGGGCATCGCTGACAGTGAGATCATGGCCGGTTAGATACCCAGGCGAAGATCACTTCAGTCACTCCTTGAGTTCGCTTTCGTCGGGTTGGTTCGGGTCTTTGCCGCCGCCATGTGTGCCGCTCTACCGGACCCCATGTACTCAACTCAAGCTGGTGGGAGTGCTTCGGCTTCCTCGATGTCCCACGGCTCCATCCCCCCCTTGAACTGGGTTCGGTAGAGGTCCTCGTAAAGGCCACCTGCATTGACGAGCTCGTAGTGCGTACCTCGCTCTACAATCCGCCCTTCGTCTACCACAAGGATTTGGTCCGCGTTCAAGATCGTGGAGAGTCGGTGAGCGATCACTAGGCTCGACCGTCCCGCCAGGACCCGGTTAAGCGCCGCCTGGATAAGCAGCTCCGACTCCGAGTCTAGGTGGGCGGTGGCCTCGTCCAGGATCACAACAGCTGGATTCTTGAGAAGGATACGCGCTATTGCCAGCCGTTGCTTTTCTCCACCCGAGAGGCGATAGCCCCTCTCCCCCACCATGGTTTCAAAGCCCTCCGGAAGCTCCGAGATCAGCTCGTATATGTGAGCGGCCTTGGCCGCCGCGATGAGCTCCTCTTCGGTGGCGTTCGGCTTCGCGTAGCGCAGATTTGCCGCCATGGTGTCATGAAAGAGGTGAGGGTCCTGCGGCACGGTAGCGATCGCGTCGCTGAGCGTCTGTAAGGACAAATCCCTAACGTTAACGTCGTCCAGCCGGACCGCTCCCTCCACCACGTCGTAAAGCCTGGGAACCAGCAAGGAGATGGTCGTCTTGCCGGCTCCGGAAGGACCCACCAGCGCCACCTTCTGCCCCGGCTCGACGGTGAACGAGACATCCTGTAGCACCCAGGCACCGTCCTCGCCGGGAGCATCCACCTTCCCTTCCTCCAGGGATGGAATTGAGACCTCCGCGCCCTTCGGGTAGTGGAACCAGACGTGATCAAACTCGATTTTCCCCTGGGGGGCCTCCAGGATGACCGGATCCGGTTTTTCGGTTATTGCGCTCGGAAAGTCCAGGACTTCGAACACGCGGTCGAATGACACCAGCGCGGTCTTGATCTCGACGGGGATATTGCTGAGGCCAGTGACCGGTCCGTAAAGACGCGTCAGGTATAGCGAGAACGCAACAATGGTCCCTATCTCAATGGTCCCGGCCATTACCATGCGGCCACCCACCCAGTAGGCAAGCGCAGTGCCGGCGGCCGCCACTACGGTGAAGCTCATGTAAAACATCCGCCCGTAAAGGGCCGTCTTGACTCCCAGGTCCCTTACGTCTGCGGCCTTACCCGCAAACTGTTCCTGCTCCGAACGGTAGTTGCCGAAGAGCTTTACCAGCAGGGCGCCGCCCACCTGGAAGCGCTCGGTCATCTGGGTGTTCATCGAGGCGTTGGACTCCATCTGCTTCTTGACGATCCGGCCGAGCACCCGGCCCATGTGACGGGTGGGAAGGATGAACAAAGGAATCACGATCATGGCCATCAAGGTCAGCCGCCACTCCAACGCCATCATTGCCACCACGGTCAAAGTCAGATCGCTGGCCACCTGCATCAGCCCGGAGGTGGTCTCGGTCACGGCTCGCTGAGCTCCCACCACGTCATTGCTCAATCGGCTGATCAAGGCGCCTGTCTGCGTGCGGGTGAAGAATGCGATTGGCATTCTCTGCACATGGTCGAAGAGCGCCACCCTGAGATCAAAGATGAGCCCCTCACCGATCGTGGAGGTCAAATAACGCATTCCCACCGCCACGATGCCCATGAGAACCGCCATGCCCAGGATGGCAAGCGAGAGCACGCTCAACATGAACGTGTCCCGACTTGGAATGGCGTCGTCGATGATTATCTTGACAAGGATCGGCGTCACGACCGCCAGCGACGACATCACCAGGATGGCGATCATCAGCACTGCAATCCGCCGTCGGTAAGGCCGGGCGAAGGTGAAAACCCGCTTCAGGAGCCCTTTCGGCAGCTGCGCCTTGAGATCTTCCTGGTCGGTGCGGATCATCCGCCACATCTCGTGATAAGCCATGGCAACCATTATGAGTGGTTGGCGTGACCTAGTTCCGGGGAAAACTGAAGCGTTATTACCATGGCGCCCGTCGGCGGGTCGCCCTTCCACTTGACAGTCGGCGATGAAAGGTCCGGATTCTTATGAGCTCCATTCCTCCCAACGTGCCGTCCAACGAGACGCCGGTCAACGTACAGGCGGCTGAAGCGGAAGCCGCGGCAGACCGCCCGCTTGACCCTGCCAAGCTCCTGCGCATGGCAAGCCTCGTGCGAGAGGTTCTCGACGAGGTGAGGAAAATGGAGCCCAGCCCCACGAGCGCCAGTCAGCTTGCGAACCTATACGGCAGGGTAAGGGTTCAGCTGACCGACGCCCTACCCGAGTTCCTGGCGTCAGAGCTGGACGCCATCCAACTGGACCTGCCGTTCAAGGACGACGACATCACTACCGACGAGGTGCGAATGGCCTATGCGGGACTCATCGGATGGCTGGGAGGCCTATTTCAAGGGCTGCAGGCCTCGTTCCAAGCCCATCAGCAGATGCAGCTTGCCCGAGCCCAAGAGCAGGGTCCGCCGCTGGCGGGCCAGCCGGATGCTATTCCGCAGCGAAAAGAGGGTTACCTTTAGCGTCTTCGTCTACCTTGAAGGGCAAGCTTAACTGGGCCCGTTTCGAATAGGCCTCAGCCCCGAGCGGCTCGTAAGGTGGCCATCGTTCATTTGACGGACGGGATAGCCTTTATTGATGGCAACGCCGGCTACGATTGCTGAGCTTCGCGCTTCGGGTTACCCGGACAGAGGCGTCAAGGAGGAGCTGAGCGCAAACCTCGTCCGCAAGCTTGCCACCTCCGAGCCGGCCTTTCAGTCCATCATTGGATTCGACGACTCGGTCCTCCCGGCGCTGGAGAGGGGAATACTCGCCGGCCACGACATAATCCTGCTCGGCGAAAGGGGCCAGGCGAAGACCAGGATCATCAGGCAGATGGTGGAGTTGCTCGATGACACGATCCCGGCGATTGCCGGCTGTGAGATCAACGACCACCCATACCACCCCATTTGCGCGGCCTGCCGGGTGCGGGTTCTGCAGGAGCCGGACCTGACCCCGGTGGTATGGATCGACCGCTACCAGCGGTTCTCCGAGAAGCTGGCCACACCGGACACATCGGTTGCCGACCTCATCGGCGACGTGGACCCCATCAAGGTTGCCGAGGGGCGTTACCTGTCCGACGAGCTGAGCATCCATTACGGGCTCATCCCAAGGACCAACCGGGGCATCTTTTCGGTTAACGAGCTCCCCGATCTCCCGGAGCGGATTCAGGTGTCCCTGCTCAACATCCTGGAGGAGCGGGACGTACAGATTCGCGGATACAAGATCCGGCTGCCTTTGGATCTCATGCTGGTAGCCAGCGCCAACCCGGAGGACTACACCCACCGAGGGCGGATCATCTCGCCCCTCAAGGACCGATTCGGCACCCAGGTTCGCACTCACTACCCCGAGGACCCAGCAGACGAGATCGCCATCATGGATCAGGAGGCTCGGCCGCCGGCGACCGGGGTGCCGGTCTTCGTTCCGGACTTCATGAAGGAGGTGCTAGCGGAGCTGACGGCTCAGCTACGCCGCTCCCCAGGGGTCAACCAGCGAAGTGGCGTGTCGGTTCGCTACTCGATCGGCAACCTGGAGAACCTGATGGCAAGCGCGGTCCGGCGTGCGGTCATCGCCGGCGAGGCGGCGGCAGTGCCCCGGCCGGTAGACCTCTGGAGCCTCTTGAGCACCTCCATGGGGCGAATCGAATTCGACACTATCGAGGAGGGTCGCGAGGAACGAATCCTTCACAACTGCCTAAGATCTGCGATCGGGCACGTCTACCGGCAGAGGTTGGGTGGGGAGGACCTCACCGCTCTGATCGAACAGTTCCAGAAAGGGCTGGTGGTCGAGACGTCCGACGTGCAGTCGGCGCCCGAGTTCTTATCCCAACTGGGCCGTTTACCCGGCCTCGCCAGGATCATGCGGCGCTTGGATCTCTCCGAGGAAAGCCCCAGCACTGCGGCGGCGGCGGTTGAGTTTGCGCTCGAGGGCCTTCACCTCACGAGGCGTCTAAACAAGCACTCCACGGGTCGAGGGGCCTGGAGCTTCGAAGCCTGACCGATGCGTTCCCGCTACTCGAGATGGGATGGCACCCAAGACCTTGGCGATGAGGACTTTGGGGCCGACCAGATCATCGATGAGATCTCCGACGACCTGCTTTCGGGCCTAAGCCCCTCAGGAGCCCTCAACCGCTTGATGCGAAGGGGCATCTCGGGACACACCGCCGGGCTCGACGAGCTGGCCCGCAGGATCGCGGCTCGGCGGCGGCGGTGGGCGCAGGAGACGAATTTGAGCGGACCTCTGGCCGAGATGCGTGATCGCCTGGACGACATCCTCAGCCAGGAAAGGTCCACCCTGCGTCAAACGCCGGGAGAGGATGCCAGGTCCCGCGAGGCGTTTCTCGACCTTCTGCCCAACTCCACGGCGGGGGCGATCAGGGAGCTGCAGGACTATCGATTCGTCAACCCCGAAGCTCAGCAGGCCTTCGACGAGCTGCTCGAAAGCATTCGCCGGGACCTGCTTCAAGCTCAGCTCGGACAGCTGACGGGAGCCATGCAAAACATCACTGCCGAAGACCTTGCCCGCCTCCGTGAGATGTTCAGGGAGCTTAACCAGATGATCGAGGCCCGGGGGGCTGGACAGCCTTACGACTTTGACGGCTTCATGCAGCGCTACGGCGATCTGTTCCCGGAGAATCCGAAGAGCCTGGACGAGCTCCTGGAGGCCCTTGCCCGCCGAATGGCGGCGATGAGCCGGTTCATGGCCAGCCTCTCACCCAACCAGCGAATGGAGCTTGAGCAGCTGATGAGCGCGGTGATGAACGACCTGGATCTGGAGTTTGAGATGGCCATGCTCTCCCAGGAGCTTCAAGTCCTCATGCCCAACCTTCCCTGGGGGCAGACCGCCTACGGACAGTCCGACTCCCCCATGGGGATCTCTGAGGCAGTCGACGCCTTTCAGCAGCTGGGCGAGATGGAGGAGCTGGAAGATGCTCTAAAGGGCGGCTACCAGGGGGCCGGGATCATGGATGTCGACGAGGAGAAGCTGGGGCGCGCTCTTGGCGAAGAAGCGGTCCATGACCTCAGGGGCCTCAAACAGATCGAGAAGGCGCTTCAAGAGGCAGGGCTCATCGATGGGGAGGGAGGACGGCTGGAGTTGACCGCTCGAGGGCTGAGGCGCTTGGGGGAGAGAGCGCTGGTCAAGGTCTTCGAGGTCCTGAGACATGACCGGCCGGGAGGCCATGAGGAGCGTCACACCGGGGGCCTCGCCGAGCCGACCGGCAGCACCCGGCCGTGGCGGTTCGAGGACGAGGGCGAGATCTCGGTGCAGCGCACGGTGTTCAACGCCGTGATCCGGTCCGCAGATGCTCGGCCTCCAGTCTCCGCGGGCATCGTGCAGGAGGGCCCGCCCGGGACTGCAGGTCGCCGGGTACAGCTTCACCCCGATGACTTCGAGCTAATCGAGGCCGAGTCACGAACCCGAACGGCCACGGCTCTGCTTTTGGACCTGTCCTTTTCCATGCCGCTAAGGGGCCACTGGGTGGCCGCCAAGAAGATGGCCCTTGCTTTACACGCCCTTATCGACGGCAAGTACCCGCAGGACGATCTCTACCTCATAGGGTTCTCGGACTACGCCCGGGAGCTCGACCTCAAGGAGCTCACTGCCACCGGGGCCATCGAGCGCGTGTATGGGACCAACATGCAGCATGCTTTTCTGCTGGCCCGGCGTTTGCTGAGCGAGCACTCCAGCTGCTCGCAGCAGGTGATCATGGTGACCGACGGAGAACCGACCGCCCACCTTGTTGACGAGGGTTCCGGCGGGCCTCACGCCGTCTTCAACTGGCCCCCGAGCAGCGAGACGATCCACAAGACTCTCGCCGAAGCCTCCAGGCTGTCGAGCTCGGGCATCACCTTGAACATCTACATGCTGGAGGAAGAGCCCGGTCTTGTGAAGTTCATGGACGAGCTGGCCAGGCGGACCGGTGGACGGGTGTTCCACGCCGCGGGGCAGGACATCGGCCGCTTCGTGCTGCGAGACTTCGTGCGCTTTCGGTGGGGTTGAGCACCGGATAAGAAACTTGATGGTGTCGTCAACAACCTCAGCCGATGGCCTGCGCATCGCCTTCGACGATGCCGGTTCCGGCGAACCGGCCCTTCTGTGTATGCCAAGCTGGTGCTCCGACCGCTCCCAATTCCAGCCGCTTTTTCCGCTTCTTTCCCAGCACCTGCGAACGGTCGTGCTCGACTGGCGAGGACATGGCGATTCCGACGTCCCTCGCAGCGACTATGGGCACGAGCAGATGACTGAGGACGCTCTGGCCGTCCTGGCGGCCTCGGGCGCAGAGCGCTTCGTGGGGATAACCGCCGGTCACGCCGGCTGGGTCGGATTGAACCTCCGCCGCCGCACCGGCAGACGAATGGTTGGGCTCGTAGCTGTCAGCTGGATGGTGCTGGGTGCTCCCCCGACGTTTATGGAGGCGTTAAAGCAGCTGCGCCAGGAGGA
Source organism: Actinomycetota bacterium (assembly GCA_036258795.1). Lineage (GTDB taxonomy): Bacteria > Actinomycetota > CADDZG01 > JAHWKV01 > JAHWKV01 > DATACZ01. The sequence goes on along the minus strand of DATACZ010000016.1, from coordinate 4,344 downwards.
TCGATGGGAGGCGGTTCGGGATTCGCTGCTGGAGATGTGGAGGGGTGAGGGCTCAAACCCGGATGTAGATGAGCAGATCGCTCGCATGAGCCGTTGCGGGCAGGAAAACTGGATGAGGGCCGGGCGGGAGATAGCTGCCGCCTTCGCCAGGTATGGATCTCCCATCGCCGCGCTGTCGGCACTCCATCCGCCCCTTCCCACTCTCCACATCTATGCACAGCCCACGGATCCTTCCGGCGTTCAAGCCCAGAGAGAGTGGGCCCGGACCGAGCCATGGTTTGAGGTTCAGCGTATCGAGGCGCACAGCCACTTCCCACAGTTCGAGCTGCGAGAACACGTCGCGGAGCTCATTAAGAGCTTTGCTACCAGGAGAGCCTCCGAGGACCTTCTTTAAGTCCGGGTTAACTCCGTCTACGAGCCCGGGACTTTGCGAGCGACTCCGCGCCCTGTCGCGAGTCGGCCCTGCCCCATCCCCCTCCGCCCGGGGTCTGAATGGATACGACATCTCCTGCCCGCGCGTCGAAGCTGCATTTGTCCGCCAGGGGAGTCTCCTGCCCATCGCGGACGAGCACGTTGCGGCCCTTGGCCCCGGGCTCACCGCCCGCGAGACCCCAGGGCGGGTGGTCCCGGCGCTCAGTCTGGAGCGATACGGTGGCTTCATCGCACAGGATCTCGATGTCCCGGCGGACTCCCATCCCCCCGCGGAAAGCACCCCGGCCCCCAGTCCCATCCCTGAGTTCGAATCGATGGATTCTCAGAGGGTATGCGTACTCCATAGCCTCGGCAGGGGTGTTCTTGGTATTGGTCATGCCGATGTGCACGCCGCTCATGCCGTCCTTGTCCGGACGGGCACCCTGCCCGCCGGCGATCGTCTCGTAGTACGCAAAGGTCGGGCTGCCGATGAGGACGTTGTTCATCGTTCCCTGGGAGGCGGCCAGGATCCTGTCCGGTATCGCCTGGGCCAGGGCGCCGAACACCACGTCGACGATCCGCTGAGACGTCTCAACATTTCCGGCGGAGACCGCCGCCGGAGACCTGGCATTAACAACCGTGCCCTCGGGGGCTACGATCTTGACCGGGCGCATCCCCCCTGCCGTCGGGGGGATGTCAGGGCCGGTGATACACCGGACCACAAACTGGACCGCTGACACCGTGACGGCAAGCACCGAGTTGACGTTCCCCCGGCACTGGCGGTCGGTGCCCGTGAAGTCCACCTCCATCTCATCACCTTCGATGCGCACGGTCACAACGATTCGCACGGGCCCGCTGCCGCTCCCGTCGGAGTCGAGGACATCCTCGAAGCTCCACTTCCCGTCGGGCAGATCTGCAATCCCCGCTCGGGTGGCTCGTTCGCTGTACGAGATAAGAGCCTCCATCGCGCTGGCCAGGCCTTCCCGTCCGAGTGTGGCCGCCAGGGTCCTCAGCCGTCCGGCTCCCACCGCATTGGCCCCCGCCTGGGCCCGAAGGTCGCCACGGCGCTCCGCAGGCGAGCGGGAGTTGGCGACGACGATGTCGATCACCTGAGGAACGGGCTGGCCACGCCGCCAAGCGAGCACCGGTGGGATCCGCAGGCCCTCCTGGAAAACGTCCGTCGAGTCGCCGGGCATACTCCCGGGGGTCTTACCGCTAACGTCGGCATGGTGAGCACGGTTGGCGGCGTAGCCGAGGAGGACCTTCCCGTCGAAGACCGGCGACACCAAAGTCAAGTCATTTAAGTGAGTACCGCCGGCGAACGGGTCGTTGACCAGGACGGCATCGCCCTCCTCTAGATTCGGAAATTTGTCGAGCGCCGCCCGGATGCTCTCCGGCATCGCACCGAGGTGCACGGGGATGTGCTCGGCCTGGGCGCACATCTTTCCCGCGGGCGTCGCCAGGGCGCATGAGCAGTCCTCGCGCTCGGTGATGTTCGGCGAGATGGCCGTCCGGCGCAGCGTCGCCCCCATCTCCTCGGCAATTCCGGCAAGGGCATGCCGAACGACCTCGAGGCTCAGAGGGTTCATGGGGCAGTCCGCCGGATGACGAGGGTGCCGCTGGCCTGGACCTCCGCCTCCCACCCAGGGTCTATCACAGTCGTGGACTCCTCGGCAGTCACGAGACAGGGACCCTCCAACATGTCGCCGGCGCCCAACGATGCCCGCTCGTAGACCGCCGTGTCCTGCGGTCCCTCGCGGGTCCAGACCGTCCGCTTCCCCACCGGTCTTGCGCCTGTCCCAGGCTCGATATCTGGCAGCGAGGTCTGTGGCGTGGGTCCCCGGGCCTGAACCCTAAAGGTGACAAGCTCCATCGGGTCACCGGCAGCATCCCACCCGAACCGGGCGCGGTGCTCAGTGGCAAAGCGATCCGCTAAGTCCTCCAGAGGATCGGCCGGAACTGGAATCTCATGGGCCTGGCCCTTGTAGCGGCAATCGATGGTACGAGATATGAGCTCCGGCGCGGCGCCCTGGCTCCGAAGCTCACGCTCGGCGCGCTGGGCAATCTCCGTGAACACCCTCTCCACCTCACTGGGGTCGGGATCGACTACCGGACGCGTGAGTGAGGCATCCGCGGCCAAGGGTGTAGTGAGCAGTCCAAACGCCGAAAGGACTCCGGCAGCCGGCGGCACGATCACGCACTCCATCTCGAGCTCTGCGGCCAGCATTGTGGCGTGCATCGGCCCGGCCCCCCCGAAGGCTACCAACGCGAAGTCCCTGGGATGGCGACCCCGCTCCACGGTCACCACCCGGATCGCCTTGGACATCTGTGCCCGCACCGCGTCCAGCCCGGCCAAGGCCACCTCCTGCACATCCACCGACAGGCGGTCGGCCAGGGAGGCGAACGCGCGCTTAGCTGCATCTGGATCGAGGCTGGCTCTGCCTCCCAAAAAGTTCTCAGGGTCCAGATGGCCGATCACGACGTGGGCATCCGTGACGGTCGGCTCCTGGCCTCCGCGCCCGTAGCAGGCTGGACCTGGGACGGCGCCGGCACTGTGCGGCCCCGATCGCAATGCCCCGCCGGGATCCAGCCACAGGATGCTTCCTCCCCCTGCGCCGACCGTGTGCACTGCTAGGGCCGGCGTCCGAAAGGGAAGTCCCCCCACCGATGATTCGTCGGCGAGGTGTGGCTCCCCGTGCTCGACAAGACAGACGTCCGTCGACGTTCCGCCCATGTCGAAGCTCACCACGCTGGGGTAGCCGGCCACCCTCGCCACAGCTGCGGCCCCCCTAACCCCGGCGGCGGGTCCGGACAGTAACGTGTGAACGGGCTCTGCGGCGGCCTGCTCCGCCATCATCGTGGTGCCTCCGGAGCGCATGACGATGACAGGGGCATCGAGATCCTCGACGCGGCTCAGGATGCGGCTTACGTAGCGCTCGATGACCGGACCGACGTATGCGTCCAGCGCAGTGGTCGATGCCCTCTCGTACTCGCGAAACTCCGGCAGCACGCGGCTGGATACAGAGATGCGGATGTCAGGGAATGAGCGTCGAATAAGCTCCTGGACGAGACGTTCATGTTGGGGATTGGCGAAAGAGAACAGCAGGCAGACGGCAATAGATTCCGGCTGTTGCGCCAAAAGGCCCTGGAGAACCTCTGCCGTCCCAGCCTCGTCCAGTGGCTGCACGACCTCACCGTCCGGCCCCATCCGCTCGGGTATCCCGATCGCAAGATCACGCGGGACCAGGGGCGGAGGGCGGTCTGCCCAGAGGTCGTACAACGACGGCCGGTTTTGGCGCCCGATCTGAAGCACGTCCCGGAACCCATCGGTCGTGACAAGCGCGGTAACGGCGCCGCGGCGCTCCAGCACGGCGTTGGTAGCCACGGTCGTTCCGTGCGCAATTAACGATGGCACCGGATGGCCTGCCCTCTCCAGGCCTGCACGCACTCCCTCGTCAAAGGCTTCGCTCTGGTCATTGGGGGTTGAGGCCAGTTTCCAGATGGTCAACCGGCCGCCAGCCTCGACCACGACATCCGTGAACGTGCCGCCGACGTCGACCCCCACGCGGACCGGCGATTCCTCCATGTCCATCTCCTGCGGCAATGTTGGACTCAGTCGCTCACTGCAAAGGCCCCAACTGGACCACCCACGTTGGGCGGTTCAATTTGCCGAGGCGTCCCAGCCCAAGCATAGGACAACGATCTCGACACCAGATCGCCGCATGCCTTTTCAGCGGTTCGTAAGGACTCTTGCGCCCTTAACCGGAGGTTAGGCTCGCTTAGTGCTGGAACGCTGGAGCTTAGGGGCGCTCCTCAAAAACGCGAATCACGATCACAAAGGTTTCTCGGCTGCCCGGACCGGCCCCGCTGTGGTCGCGAGCAAGGGCCAGAAGTTTGCGCACCAACGTGGTCGAATTTGCGTCGGAGTTTACT
>DATACZ010000015.1:0-17158 GCA_036258795.1 Actinomycetota bacterium | reverse complement strand
GAATGGGATCCCCGACGCGGCATGTCTCTGGGCCTGCTCCTCCGCGAGCGTCGAGAACCCCCAGTGGGCTTCGTCAAACTCGAAGAAGGTCGCCTCTCCCTCACGATTGGAAACGGCGACCCTGAGGTTGATGTCTCGTGTTCGTTCGGCGGTCAGCTTGTCGAACATCAGCTTGCTGGGTTCGGCGTTGATCCCGTGCCATCCCCGGCCGTAGAAGTGGCGGGTCAGCGAGCCGTTCTCGGGGTCCCAGCCCCTATGTCGATGTAAAAGCCCTCGGCCGGCTCGGGAAATATCCGTCTCAGCAGCACGTCCTCCCGGTTGTGAGCGTAGGAGACCATCTGCATCAGAGCTTCCCCTTTCCTCCTGCTCCATCGAACCAGGCCGCCGCCGACCTCACCAGGTCCGAAGGATCCTTTTGCAGCGATCTCAGCAGCTTGAGGATGCGTTCATGACTCAAGATCTCCTCGGGAGCATAGGCCAGGGTTCGCGCCACATGAGCCCGGTGGTGGTCGATCACCAAGCTGCCTTCGGTTACCAGTACGTGGATCATCTCCTCCGTCGTCAGTCCAGGCTGCAGAGAGTAGCCCGGAATGTCGGGGAGCGAACCCTTGATTGCAAGCCAATCAACAACGGTCTGAGGCTGGATCTCGTCCGGGCTCACCTCGACGAAGCGGCCCGGCTCTAAGAGGTAGCAACGATAGCCGAGCTCCTCGAGCTGGCGGCAAAGCTGCTGTGGAGTGGCGTCGTAGAAGGCGAGGGTGTGGCCGTTGCTCTCCAGGATCATCGGCGGGGCGGCCGGGCTCTCCAGTAGCTTGGCCATACCCTTGATGGCCTTCATTTCCCAGCCTTCCACATCCATCTTCATGAAGTTCACCGAGTCCCAGCCCAGCTGAGTGAGCAGATCGTCCACCCGGATGCCAAGCACCGCATCCCAAACCTCGTCCTCCGCCTCCATGACCCTGCCCCACGGGCCTCGCGATTCAAAGCTGAGGGTCTGGGGCCGGTCGGTCACCGCCCCTTGAATGACCCGCATGTCCGCAAAGCCGTTGCGAACCGCGCTCAGCCTAAGCAGAGCGGCGTTCCCTACAGACGCCTCAACCGCGCAGACCTCGCAGCCGGCTGCGGCTGCGGCCAGGCTGAAGGTTCCCACGAACGCTCCGAGATCCAGCACGCGGTCCCCGGGCTTCACCAGCTCGAGCATCACCTCGACGAGGTGCTCGTTGATCCGGTGCCCCTGCCCCGCTAGATAAGCCGAGGTGAGCGGATCCTTGGACGTTTCATCCACCATCACTTCGAACTCCGGGCCCTGGGCCAGCCGGACATGACAAGAGGTCGCCCCGGGGGGGCGTGGGGAAACTGCCCCGCGCTCGGTGAGCAGCTGACCCGCGCGCCGGTGGATGAGCCTTTCCAGCCGGTCCGCCAGATAACCGGCCTCCGCCATCGCGGCCTGGACGCTGTGTTGCCCCTGAGAGACAAGCAGGTTTCGGTTGTAGTCGTCGATCGAGCGCTCTGTAGCCCTGGACGGGCGCGCCCACAGATTCTCGGGTGTCCCCCCACCCTCTGGTTTCTTAAGCGCGAGATGAATCGAGTCGAAGACATACCCTTCGTGAGCCAGCACGAGATGCGGAAACTCCCACTGAGCAAAGTCGAAGAAGCGGGCTTTTGGCCCCCCACTTGCAATCCGTGCTTCCCGCTCCTCCTGGCACTGGACCAGGTTCTGACAGGTCGCCAAGGTGGCGTCGGAGATGGTGAGGTCTAGCTCGTCCACCATGTCGAGGCCGCTGGCCTCGACGATGTAGCGTTCGATCTGTTCTGCGTCCATGAGCACCGTGAGCCCCGGCCACCCGTAGCCCTCGGGTCCTTCTACCTTGATGACGGTGGATATGGAAAGCACCCCGCCTGGCTTGAGGACCCGGCCCATCTCGTACGCGGCAGCGGCAATGTCGCCCAGGTCCCCGAAGTGCTCGATTGAGCCGGAGGAGAAGATGCCGTCGAAGGTGTCGTCCGGAAAGGTGAGCAGGCGGGCGTCCATGTGCTGAACCACCAGCCGGCGCGGGTCGAAGTGGTAGGGTGCAGCCCGCTCCGGCGCCACCATCATCACCGATGGGGCCAGCGGCCCCCAGGCTCCCGAATCAAGGTAGCGATCGGTGGCAAAAACCTGTCGCACCCGGTTCGTCAGGTAGAACAGCGTGTCTTCCTTGCCGGCCGCCACACCGAGAATGGTGGCTTCCGGCCGAAGCGCTCCGAGGTTATTCAAGGCCCTGACGGCCATGGCGACCTCCCAGTCCTTGTTGTACTCGTGCCCTATGGGAAAGGCGTCGTCGAAGTAAGCCAGCTTGTGGCGGCACAGCTCCCGGATTAGCGGGACCAGCTCGTCGTGGTGGAAGTCCTCGATCTCACAGACCTTGTTGAAGTTCAGGGTCCGTCCGGCAGTCAGGGTCATGGCTTCGCTGGGTCCCTTCGCCCTAAGCAATTAGGGATGGGACAACTCTTTAGCTCCAGGTGGACCTCCACCACTCGATGGTCCGAGCCAAACCATCCTCCAGAAGGACTTCCGGCTCCCAAGCCAAAAGAGTGCGGGCCCTCGATAGATCGGGGCATCGGTTGGATGGATCGTCTACGGGGCGGTCGGTAAACACGATTTCTGAGTCGGATCCTGCAAGCTTGCGAACCAGCTCTGCAATCTCCAGGACCGTGGTCTCAAAAGGGTTTCCGACGTTAATGGGTTCGGCGTGTCCGTCGTACCTCAGCAGGCGGATGAATCCCTCTACCGTGTCGGTCACGAAGCAGAGCGATCTGGTCTGGCTGCCGTCTCCGTGCACGGTCATGGGCTGCCCTGCCAGAGCCTGCCCGATGAACGTGGGCACCGCCCGCCCGTCGGTGCGGCGCATCCGCGGCCCGTAGGTGTTGAAGATCCGAGCAATCCTGATCGGGACGTGCCAGGCCCGGTGGTATGCAAACGCCATCGCCTCGGCGTATCGCTTGGCCTCGTCGTACACCCCTCGAGGGCCGACGGGGTTCACATTTCCCCAGTAGGACTCTGGCTGAGGATGGACCAACGGGTCGCCGTACACCTCCGAGGTGGACGCCAGAAAGAATCCGGCCCCCTTGGCTTTGGCGAGTCCGAGGCAATTCAAGGTGCCTAGTGCCCCCACCTTGAGTGTATGAATGGGGTGCTCCAAGTAATCCACCGGGGAAGCCGGGGACGCAAAGTGCATGACCCAGTCGAGGGGTCCGTCGACCCAGAGGAAGTTGGTGACGTCGTAGCGCCGGAAGGTAAAGGACTCCTGCTCCCACATCGCCGCCAGATTGGCCAGATCACCCGTCACCAGCGAGTCGTAGCAGAACACCTCGTGGCCGTCCGCCAGGAGGCGTTCGCAAAGGTGAGAACCGAGAAACCCCGCGCCTCCGGTTAAAAGAATTCTCACCTCAAGCCGCGGGAGGCCTTCCCGTGGGCAGATAGCTGAATCCGGCCTGAGCCACCATCTCCTGGTCCAGGAGGTTGCGGCCGTCGACGATGATCGGCAGGGTCACGATCCCCTTTAGCCGCTCCAGATCCAACTGACGAAACTCCGGCCACTCGGTACAGACCACCAGGCAGTGAGCCCCCTCTGCGCCCCTGTACACGTCGTCTTCCACCTTCAGTCCGTCGACCTGACCCCGTGCGGCTTCATTGGCCTTGGGATCGTATCCCACGACCTCCGCTCCCTCGTCCATGAGCATCCGGGCAAGGTAGAGGGCCGGAGATTCCCGGATATCGTCGGTCCCGGCTTTGAAGGCTAGCCCGAGCAGCAGGATCCGCTTGCCCTCTAGGTTCCAGACGGCATTTTTGATCTTGGCCAAGGTGGCCTCGAGCGCCTCCCGGTTGATCTTCATGGCTTGATCGAGCAGTCCAAAGTCGTAACCCAAGCTACGGGCCGTTACCTTGAAGGCCGATAAGTCCTTGGGCAGGCAGTAGCCACCGTAGCCAATCCCGGCATCGAGGAAAGCGCGGCCGATGCGTTTGTCGGCTCCCATGATGTCCGCGATGGAGACCACATCCGCGCCCGTGCTCTCGCACAAGCGGGCCAGTGCGTTGGCGTAGGAGATCTTTATGGCCAGGAAGGCGTTGCAGGCATGCTTGGCAAGCTCCGCAGTTCCGATGTCGGTTGCAAAGTAGGGCACACCTCTGCCGATCATCGGACCGTAAACCTCCCGCATCACCGAGTGAGGATACGGCTCGTCGGCGCCCACCAGAATGCGGTCGGGTCTCAGGAAATCCACCACCGCCTGGCCTTCGCGGAGAAACTCCGGGTTCGACGCCAGGTGCAGCCCGTAGGTCGTGACGTTGTTGCAGAGAGCCTTGAGCCGCTGGGCGGTTTTGACCGGGACGGTGGATTTCTGGACTATCACCAGCTCCTGGGTGGCATGCGTCGCCGCGGCCTGGGCAGCCCGGTCGACGGCCTGTAGATTCGCCTCGCCGTCGGGTCTGGCAGGAGTCCCTACGCAAATAAAGGCAACCCTGGCCCCGGCCATCGCTTCGGCGATGTCGCCGGTAAAGCTAAGCCTCCCGACAGCCTGGCCCTTCCGGACCAGATCCAGTAGTCCCGGCTCGAAGAAGGGAGTCTCGCCGGACGCCAAGGTCGCGATTTTGCTGGCGTCCTCATCCAGGCCCACAACCACGTGTCCGAGCTGGGCCATGGCGGCTGCAGTGACCAGCCCAACGTGTCCCACTCCAATGACCGCGATCCTCATGGCCGCTCCATCCTAATCGGCGCCTCACCCTCTTGGTCGTTAACCATGCGCTTGAGATGTACTACGTCCCCCGCCCTCAATACCTCCCCATCTTCAAGGACCAACCCTCCCGAGCCATCGATGTCCACAGCCCGGCCCCTGACGGTCCGTCCAGGAAGCTCTGCGACGACCCACTGCCCCAACGTCGAGCACCACGGCCGGTATGCATCGACGAGCCCCTCCGGAGCAGATGAGTAAACCGTTCGAAAATTCACCAGAAAGGCCTCGAGCAGCTCCAGCCGGTCGAAGCTCCGGCCTGCCTCGATCGCCAGGCTGGTGGCAAGGCTGCCGATGTCAGGTGGGAATCTTTCCACGTTGACGTTGACGCCAACGCCGAGAATCACCGCACTCGGCAGCCACTCGGCAAGGATCCCGGCCACCTTGGAGGGCCCGATCATTACGTCGTTGGGCCACTTGAGGCGGGGTTGCATGCCCAGCCGGCTCACCGCTTCGCACAGAGCCACTCCCGCACCCAGGCCTATCAGGGGCAGGTCCTGAGGCCTCAGCTGAGGCCGAAGGACAAGCGAGAACAGAAGGCATGATCCGGGTGGATCGAACCAGCCACGGCCGAGCCTGCCTTTGCCTTTGGTTTGGTGATCGGTCACCACAAGGCTGCCCTCGGGAGCCCCCTGCCATGCCCACTCGAGCGCGATCCGGTTCGTCGACTCCGTTTCTTTGAGGTACCGGACCTGAGCAACCCAAGGCAGAGGAACCCGCTCGAGGCTGGCCTGGTCCCAGTCGCCGGTCCTTTGAGAGCTCACTTCCGTCAAGGGTAAGCGAAGGATGGGGCCCGGGACCCGGCTTAAGATTCTCGGCATGCCTACGATTACGAAGGTTTTGGTGCCCAACCGGGGCGAGATAGCCGTCAGGATCTTCCGGGCATGCAGAGAGATGGGCATCAAAACGGTGGCCATGTACTCGCGAATCGACTCCAATGCCTTCCATGTCTCCTTTGCCGACGAAGCGTTCTTCGGGGGCGAGACTCCACCCTCGGAGAGCTACCTCAACATCTCCAACATCCTCGACATCGCCCGCCGCTCCGGCAGCGACGCCATTCACCCGGGATACGGTTTTCTGGCTGAGAACGCAGAGTTCGCAAGGGCGGTGCAGGACGCCGGGCTGGTCTGGATAGGGCCCCCGCCCCGGGCACTAGAGGCAGCAGGGGACAAGATCTCAGCCCGGGCGATGGCATCATTGGCCGGGGTGGCCAGCGTACCCGGGACCTCCCGGCCTGTGGACGGGCCCCAGGCCATCGGGGAGTTCGCCGCGCGTTACGGCTGGCCGGTGGCGATCAAGGCCTCTAAGGGTGGAGGCGGGCGGGGCTTTCGGGTGGTGAGCCAGGCCCATGAGGTGGAGCCCGCCTTTGAGAGCGCAGCCCGCGAGGCTCTCGTCTCCTTCGGAGACAGAGATCTGTACCTCGAGCGGTATCTGGAGAGCCCGCGCCACATCGAGGTTCAGGTTCTGGGCGACTCTCACGGGAACCTGGTCCACCTTGGTGAGCGAGACTGCTCACTCCAGCGGCGCCATCAAAAGCTAATCGAGGAGTCCCCCGCACCGGCAATCGACCCGGAGATCAGGCAAAGCATGGGAGAGGCTGCGGTCAAGGTCGCCAGGGCGGCCGGGTACTCGTCGGCGGGCACGGTGGAGTTCCTCTTCGAATTCACGAATGAGGGCCCAACTTTCTGGTTCCTGGAGATGAACACCCGCCTTCAGGTCGAGCACCCCGTAACGGAGCTAGTCACCGGCAAGGACCTCGTCCATCAGATGATCCGGATTGCCGAGGGCGAGCCGCTTGCCTTCGATCAGTCCGAGGTGACGCTTCGAGGCCACGCGATCGAGTGCCGGATCAATGCCGAGAACCCAGCCGAGGGCTTTCTTCCCCAGCCTGGCGAGGTGGTGAGCCACCGAGAGCCCGCTGGACCGGGAGTCCGAGTGGACGCCGGGGCGGGGCCTGGGAGCTTCATACCTCCGAACTATGACTCGCTGATCTCCAAGCTTGTTTGCTACGGCGAGAGCCGGCAGGTGGTAATCCGGCGCACGCTAAGGGCGCTGGACGAGTACGAGATCACCGGGCTGACCACGACGATCCCATTTCACCGGCAGGTTTTGGCCAGCAAGTGGTTCGCGGAGGGAGCCTTCTCCACTAGAACGGTTGAGCGGGATCTCGACCTCAGCGCTCTTCCGGTGGAGCGGACCACAAGGCCGCCATCTGGGCACCGCGAGCGGATGGTCTCGGTGGAGCTGGAGGGCAGGCGCTACGAGCTGCTTTTTACGCACGCCTCCGACCCCGAGCTCTTGAGGACCAAGCCGAGCCCGCCTGATATCTCAAGCGCACACGTTCATGCCGGAATGGGCGAGACCATCACCGCACCCATGCAGGGAACGATCGTGAAGCTCCTGGTGGAGGATGGGGCCGCGGTACGCTCGGGCGAGGCGATCATGGTCCTGGAGGCCATGAAGATGGAGAACCAGATCGTCAGCCACTCGGACGGTTGGGTTCGGTTCAGGGTCGGGCAGGGACAGACGGTCTCGGTCGGAACGCTGATTGCAGTAATCGAAACGGGCTAGCTGCTGCCTTCATCATCCGGCAGTCCCGCTATGCGAACTCCGGCCCCGGGGTCCAGCTTGTAGCGGATGTTGATCCCGATCAGCAGGGCGGTGAGCGACTCCAGGATCCGGGCATTCTCCAGCGGGCCGCAGTTGACGAACCGGGCTTTTTCGATCTTGTCGACCATCTGCCTTACTACCTTGCGGGCGGCGGAGTCACCGCACACCAGCACGTCCGCCTCGAGCGGCTTCTTCACATCGATGAGCTTGGCCGCCATCACTGTATGGAATCCTGATGCGACCGACGTGCCCTTGCCAAGTATCCCCTTGGCTTGCTGGGCCGCCGACCCTTCCCAGATGCCAAGCATCCGGGTCGGCTTGCCGCCTACCTCGCTGGCGAGCGGAACGTTGCAGTCCACCACCGTAACGTCGGCGTCGAGCTGGGGCTTAAGCGCCTTATACGTGTCGGCAAGTCCGGGATAGGGGACGGTTACCACCACGATCTCAGCACCGGACACCGCCTCCTCATTGGCGGCTCCCGTCACGTCGGCCTCTGAACCGAGCAGCTCCCTCGCCTCGCCGGCGACCTTTTCGGCCTTCTCCGCCTTGCGGCTCCCAATCACAACCTGGTCGCCCGCCTTGGCAAGGCGAAGGGCGATCCCGTTGCCTATCCCTGCAGTGCCCCCCACCACGGTGATGCGCATTGGCTCTCCCAGCTCTTAGCAGCCCAAGAACCTGGATTTCTCGAGCACGCGCTCATTCTATGTCGAGGCAAAAGCGTGGAGGGTGGCGTGGGCGCTGCTACGGAGCAACATCTACTCCAGCCCCACCAGCGCCACCATCACCCCGATCCCTGCCAGGAGGCTGATGAGCTGCAGGGCCGACTTTCCGGCCTCCGGCTCCTTGTGCAGCTCCGGGATCAGGTCGCTGCTCGCAATGTATAGAAATCCTCCGGCGGTCAGCGCCACGATCACTCGTTCCACACCCTCCACCGCCGAGGAGACGGTCAAGGCCAGCACCGCGCCGGCGAACGCAGTCAGGGCCGTCAACAGATTGAGCAGAAGGGCCCGCCGGGGCCGTAGTCCGGCATGCACGAGGATGGCAAAGTCCCCAACCTCTTGAGGAATCTCATGCAGGGCCACGGCAACGGCGGTGGCGATCCCAATGCTGGAGGACACTAGGAAGCCTCCGGCGATGATTGCCCCATCCACGAAGTTGTGGAGGGCGTCGCCGATGAGGTTGGTAACCGCCACAGGGTGAAGGACCTCTTGCTGAGGAAGGTGCGAGTGGTGCCAGTGCAGTACCTTCTCGAGAATGAAGAACCCGATAACCCCCGCGAGGAGCCCGAAGGAATCGGTCATGGAAAAACCGTCCTCCGCCATCTCGGGGATCAGGTGAACGAAGGCGTCACCAAGCAGCGCCCCGGCCGCGAAGGAGATCAAGATCAGAAGGCTCTTGCGAACGGTGTCCGGCTTTAGGGATAGGGTGACGACGCCTACCAGTGAAAGAGCGCTGACCGCGGCCACCGAGCCGATTGCGAGCAGCCACACCGAGGGCATGCGGGGGAGTCTATACGGCAGCATTTCGACGGCCGGTTGATATATTTACCCGGCTGATGGAGCGTCCCATCGATTCGGCCGCTCGCAGGCGCACTCACTACAGGGGCGGCGGCGGGATGTGGTCCTGGATCCTGCACCGCGGGAGCGGGCTCGCCGTCCTGGGATTCCTCTTCCTTCACGTGGTGGACACGTCACTGGTGATGTTCGGTCCGAACGCCTACAACACCATGGCTCGTATCTACGAGAGCGCCCTGTTCCGTCCTCTGGAGGTCCTTCTGATGTTTCTCGTGATCTATCACGCGTTCAACGGGCTAAGAGTGATGCTCGTCGACTTCTGGTCCAAAGGCGCTCGCTATCAGGCTCACCTGAGCCGAGCGGTCTGGGCCATCACCCTTGCCCTGTTTGTGCCCTCCGCCTATCTGATGCTGCTGCCCCTGTTCTGATGGCGAGCGTAGAGGACGTCTACCTCAGGCGCTTTACGCCCCTCGTACCGCCTGCCCGTTCGGAGGTGTGGACCTGGTTCTTCATGCGCCTCTCCGGGCTGGTGCTCGTATTCCTCGTGCTGGGGCACATGGCGATCATGCACGTGCTCGACGGCGGAGTCGAAAAGGTGAACTTCAGCTTTGTCGCCGCCCGCTGGACCGGCGCCTTCTGGCGCTCGTACGACTGGCTCCTCCTTGCCCTCGCCCTTCTTCACGGAGCCATCGGTGCGAGGGTGGTGATACGAGACCACATCCACGGTACCCGATGGGCCAAGCTGGCCGTCGTAACCCTCTACTCGATAACCGCCCTGCTGCTCCTTCTCGGCACGGTAGTAATCGTCACTTTCGACGCTTCCCAGATGCCCGGCGCCTGAGTGGGCCACTAGTGCCGGCTACCTTTCACCGATATGAGTGCGTGATCGTCGGGGGCGGCGGTGCCGGCCTGCGTGCGGCTCTGGAAGCCTCGCAGGCGAGCTCCACCGCGGTGATCAGCAAGCTGTACCCGACCCGCTCGCACACCGGGGCGGCCCAGGGTGGGATGTGTGCGGCATTGGGCAACGTCGAAGAAGACAGCTGGGAGTGGCACGCCTTCGACACCGTCAAAGGTGGCGACTACCTGGTGGATCAGGACGCCGCGGAGATCATGTGCCGGGAGGCAATCGACGCGGTGATCGATCTGGAGCACATGGGACTCCCATTCGACCGAACTGCCGACGGGCTCATCGATCAGCGCAGGTTCGGGGGCCACACCAGGAACCGGGGTGAGGCGGCGGTTCGCCGTGCGTGCTACGCCGCGGACCGGACCGGCCACATGATCCTCCAGACCCTGTACCAGCGCTGTCTGGCCCAAGGGGTCACCTTCTTCAACGAGTGGCATGTGTTGGACGTGATCTTGAGCCCCGGCAAGGAGGGCCGTCCGATCTGCTGCGGGGTGGTCGCATATGAGCTCCGCAGTGGGCAGATTCACGTGTTCAACGCCAAAGCCGTCCTGTTCGCCACCGGAGGCTTCGGGAGGCTCTACCGCATCACCTCCAACGCTCATACCCTCACAGGTGATGGCCCAGCCGTGTGCCTGCGCCGGAACGTACCGCTCGAGGACATGGAGTTCTTTCAGTTCCACCCTACGGGGATCTATGGAATCGGCATCCTTCTCTCCGAAGCCGCCAGGGGTGAGGGCGGCATCCTCGTGAACGGAGTTGGCGAGCAGTTCATGCGCAGATACGCCCCTACCATCAGCGACCTGGCCCCGAGAGACATCGTGTCCAGGGCTATTGACGAGGAGGTCCGTCAGGGGCGGGGGATCAATGGCCGAGACTATGTGCACCTGGACTTGCGGCATCTCGGCAGGGAGGTGATCGACACCAAGCTTCCGGATATCTCAGGCTTTGCACGAACCTACCTGGGACTCGAACCGGTGACCGAACCGCTTCCCATCCAGCCCACTGCACACTACGCGATGGGCGGCATACCCACGACCTCGGACGCCCAGGTCACGTTGGATGAGGACGGCACCCCCCTGGAAGGCCTATATGCGGCGGGAGAGTGCGCCTGCATCTCCGTGCACGGCGCCAACAGGCTCGGGACAAACTCACTTCTCGACATAGTGGTCTTCGGAAGACGAGCCGGAATCAACATGGCGAACTACGCCAGTCAGGTGGAGTTCCCAGATTTACCCGAGGACCCCGCGAAGGATGTTGAGGCTGCCATAGCCGAGATTTTGGACCGTCCTGGAGGGGTGCGCCCGGCGTCGATCCGAGAGAAGCTGGCAAGCAACATGACCGATCTGTGCGGGGTCGTCCGCAACCAAGAATCCCTGGAGAAGCTTGCTTCGACCGTCGATGAGCTTCGCGAACTCTACGCCAAAGCAGGAATAGACGATCACGGCGCCATCTACAACCAGGACCTCATGGAGGCTATCGAGCTCGGTTTTCTGCTCGACCTTGCCCAGGTGACCGTGGCAGCAGCAGCCGCACGTACGGAGAGCCGGGGCTGCCACTTTAGAGCTGACTTTCCCGAGCGGGACGATGGCCTGTGGCTCAAGCACTCACTCGCCTATCTGGGTGAAGGCGGGAAGGTGGAGCTCAAGTACAAACCCGTAACGATCACCCGTTACATTCCCGAGGAGCGCAGTTACTGATGGAGGTGGTAGTTTCCGGGAATGTGCTTCTAGGCGCAGTTGGGGGACAGGAGGCCACAACGTGGGGATAAACGCCGTGATAAAGGAGCGACACCTGCTTACGCACCCCTTCTACCATCGGTGGCAGCTCGGCAAGGTGTCCATGGACACCCTCCAGGAGTACGCCAAGCAGTACTACCACTACGAGTCGGCGCTTCCGGGTTTTCTCTCCTCGGCAATGGATCACATGGAGGAGGGCCCGGCACGGGACGCAGTGGCGGAGGTCCTTGCCGACGAGTCAGCCCACCCAACGGCCCACACGACCCTATGGCTGCAGTTCGCTGCCGGCCTTGGAGTGGAGGAGGCGGAGATAACGGGCAGCGTGGCATCGCCACGCACGGTCAATCTCGTCGAGACCTACACCTCCCTGTGCGCTAGGGGTTCCGAGGAGGCGCTCGGAGCTCTCTACGCCTACGAGGCCCAGATCCCCGACGTAGCAAAGGCCAAGAGTGACGGGCTGCGCCGCTTCTACGGGGTTACGGACCCCAAAGCGCTCGAGTTCTTCGACCTACACGCCACCCTCGACGTCGCTCACGCCCGTGCTCTCAAATCCGCCCTCAGGGACTCGGAGCTGAGCCGGGAGTCTGCCCACTTGGCCATCACAGCTTGGTGGGGGATGCTCGATCAGTTCCACTAACGAAAGTCGCCGCCGCCGGCACCCATGCGGTGCGGGCTTCGTCCGTGGGAGTGATGCGACTTGATCTTGGTCCAGGTTCACGTCCGGCGGTACGACCCTCAGAGGGGCGATGAGCCCTGGTGGGGCGAGTACGAGGTGAAGCTGGAGGACAACGGGCGAGTGCTCGACGCCCTCCATTACATCAAGTGGGAGCTCGACGGGTCCCTCGGCTTCAGGCGCTCCTGTGCCCACGGAGTTTGTGGCTCGGACGCCATGATGATCAACGGGGTCAACAGGCTTGCTTGCGCAGTATTGTGCCGGGACCTGCAGGAGCCTATTGCGGTCGAGCCGCTTCCCGGATTCAAGGTCGAGAAGGACCTGATCGTGGACATGGAGCCCTTCTTCGAGGGCTACCGCACCGTGATGCCCTGGCTTGTAAACGACGACCCCCCGCCCGAGCGGGAGCGGCTTCAGTCACCGGCCGAACGTCACAGGTTCGACGACACCACCAAATGCATCCTGTGCGCGGCATGCACCTCTTCCTGCCCGGTCTACTGGGCGGACAAGCGCTACGTTGGCCCGGCCGCGATCGTAAACGCGCATCGTTTCATATTCGACTCCCGGGACCAGGGTGAAGCGCAGAGGCTCCAGATCTTGAGCGCGGAAGATGGGGCCTTTAGGTGCCGCACGATATTCAACTGCACCGCCGCTTGCCCCAGAGGGATCAAGGTCACACAGGCCATACAGGAGGTGAAGCGGGCTGCATTCCGCCGTTCCTAGCCTTGCCGCGATGAGCCCGGCTTGACGAGGAACCTACCGTAGCGTAAGTTACGGGAGCGTAAGCCCTCGTCCACAAGGACCCTCATGGAAAGGAATCGGCCGCATGGGACAGCTTCTTGCCGCGCCCGCTACTAAAAAACCTCTCAGCAGGCCGATCACCGTCAGGCCCCCAGAAAAGTACCTGAAGCTTGAGAGAAGGCTTTCTCTCTGGGTGACCATCGCTCCATTTGCGGGGGCGGCAGTTGGGATTCCGCTGTTGTGGGGCAAGGGGATCGAGACCCTGGACGTGGCCTTGTTCATCGGCTTCTACTGCCTCTCGGGCATGGGAGTCACGATTGGCTTTCACCGGATGCTCACGCATCGCAGCTTTGATGCCCCGAAGTGGCTGAGGGTTGTCCTCGCCTCGGCGGGTTCCATGGCGGTGCAGGGACCGGTTATCAGATGGGTGGCCGACCACAGGCGCCACCACGCCTACGCGGATCGGCCCGGCGACCCGCACTCCCCTCACCTCGCAGAGGCATCCGGAGTGAAGGGGGTCCTGATGGGCCTCTACCACGCCCACGTCGGCTGGTTCTTCGACCTGGAGAAAACCAACATTCGCAAATTTGCTCCGGACCTTCTTACCGACCGGGCTCTCGTGAAGGTGGACAAGCTCTTCCCCTGGTTCACGTTGGCATCGTTTACGCTTCCGGCTCTCATTGGCCTGGCGGTCACCCGTAGCCTCTGGGGCATGCTCACCGCATTCGTTTGGGGTGGGCTGGCCAGGATCTTCTTCCTCCACCACATCACTTGGAGCATCAACTCCTTGTGCCACTTCTACGGAAAGCGGCCCTACCAAAGCCGCGATCTCAGCACCAACAACTGGGCACTTGCCCTGTTCTCATTCGGGGAAGGCTGGCACAACAGCCACCACGCCTTCCCTACCTCCTACCGTCACGGGCTAGGGCGCTTTCAGTTTGACCCGAGTGCTTGGGCGATCCGCATGTTCGAGATGGTTGGCCTTGCGCGCAACGTGAGAAGGCCGACTCCCGAGCAGATGGCGGCCAAACGCATAATGGCAGACGAGAGCGAAAAGCTCCCGACGGAGGACCTTGAAACGATCAGCAGCTAAGCCGGAACGTTCCAACCCACGCCATGGCCTAAAGCGGGCGACCACTGGAGACAGTGGCTTGGCGGTAGTCAGCCAGCAGCACCAGCCCACCCCCGCGCCGCGCCTCCGTATGACCGGACAGGCCCGGCGGGAACAGCTCATATCGGTAGCCAGAGGTCTCTTTGCCGAACGGGGCTACGAGGCCACCTCCATCGAGGAGGTGGCTCAGCGGGCAAGGGTTTCCAAGCCCGTGGTCTATGAGCACTTCGGCGGCAAGGAAGGGCTGTACGAAGCGGTTGTGGACAGGGAGATGCAGAGCCTTCTCACAAGGGTCACGCAAGCGCTCGTCGTGGCCACTCACCCCCGGACCCGGCTGGAACAGGCCGCCGTAGCCCTGCTCACCTACATCGAGGACGAGCAGGACGGCTTCAGAATCCTGGTCAGGGACTCGCCAGTGGCGGGCACTTCGGGAAGCTTTGCAAGCCTCATTGGCGACATGGCCACTCAGGTGGAGCACATCCTCGCCAAGGAGTTCTCCAAGTTGGGCTACGACGAGGAGATGGCGCCGCTCTACTCGCACGCCCTGGTGGGGATGGTAGCCCTGTCCGGCCAGTGGTGGCTCGATGCCAAGCAGCCCAGTCGCGACGTGGTGGCGGCTCACCTCGTCAACCTGGCTTGGAATGGGCTGAGCCACCTTGACCACAATCCGAGGCTCGGACGCCAGTAGCTTCGGGCGCGGTAGCGTTTTCTAGATTGCACTGATCTGCTACACAGAATCCAAGAAGCACGCGAACATATCGGCATGGTCACTACCTGGTCTCCGGCCTCCTGGAGGGCCCTAAAGGCAGCCCAGCAGCCTGATTGGGCTGACCAAGGCGAGCTCGAGACTGCCCTCGAAGAGCTTCGAAGGCTGCTGCCCCTGGTCTTCGCCGGCGAGGCCCGCGCCCTCAAGTCATCGCTGGCCAAAGCTGGCAGGGGGGAGGCATTTGTCCTGCAGGCCGGCGACTGCGCCGAGTCATTCACCAGCTTCTCGCCGGACCTGATCCGGGATCAGCTCAAGGTCATCCTGCAGATGTCGGTGGTGCTCACCTACGCGGCAGGCATGCCGGTGGTGAAGTTGGGACGAATCGCCGGACAGTTCGCCAAGCCCCGGTCCTCACCCAACGAAGTGCTCGGCGGAATGGAGCTCCCCTCCTTTAGGGGCCATGCGGTCAACGATTTTCCGTTCGACGCCAACTCCCGGCGCGCCGATCCCCGGCGCTTGGTTCGTGCCTACCATCAGGCGGCGGCCACGCTCAACCTGATCAGGGCCTTCACGAAGGGTGGGTTCGCAGACATCAACCAGATGCATGTGTGGAATCAGGAGTTCGTGGCCTCCAGCAGGCAGGGGCGGCAGTACGAGGCCATCGCCCATCAAATCACCCGAGCGCTCAAGTTCATGGAGGCATGCGGCATCGACCTGAAGGGCGACTCAGCGCTGCACCAGGTGGACTTCTTTACCTCACACGAGGCTCTCATTCTGGGCTTCGAGGAGGCGCTTACCCGCCGGGACAGCCTT
This sequence comes from Actinomycetota bacterium, assembly GCA_036258795.1. Lineage (GTDB taxonomy): Bacteria > Actinomycetota > CADDZG01 > JAHWKV01 > JAHWKV01 > DATACZ01. Next base: position 1,577 of record DATACZ010000015.1, on the reverse strand, counting down.
ACGGGAGAGTGGTACGACTGCTCGGCTCACCTGCTATGGGCCGGCGAGAGAACCCGCCAGATCGGCGGGGCACATATCGAGTTTCTATCGGGAATCCGTAATCCCGTAGCCGTCAAGCTGGGCCCCACCACGACGCCGGACGAGGTCCTTGCCCTGTGCGAGCGTCTGGACCCGGACCGGGAGCCCGGGCGGCTCACGCTCATCCCCCGGCTGGGTGCGGGCCGTGTGGAGCACCTGCTCCCGGACCTTCTGAGCGCCGTCAAGCGGTCGGACAGGCCGGTGGTGTGGATCTGCGACCCCATGCATGCCAACACCTTCGTGGCTCCATCCGGGGTCAAGACCAGGAGGTTCCAAGACATCCTGGCCGAAATAAAGGCCTTCTTTGCCGTTCACAAGCAGGAGGGCACGGTGCCGGGCGGAGTCCACCTGGAGCTCACGCCCGAGGATGTCACCGAGTGCCTCGGTGGAGCAGAGGCAGTCCTGGACCACCATCTCGAGGACCGCGATCGTTACCGCGCTCTCTGCGACCCTCGCCTCAACGCCCGCCAGTCACTGGATCTGGCGTTCGAGATCGCCGCACTTCTCCAGGCTTCCTGACCCTTCGCTCCGCCGTGGCGGGCGCGCACCAGCATCTCCGCAACTGAACAACGCTTCGGAGAGCAAGCCGCCGTTTATGTCTACGGCCCTTCTATCAGCTTGGTCAGCTCGTCACACTTGGCCCGAATTGCCTCGGCGGCCTCCCGGAGTTGAGCGAGCTCCTCCTCGTTCAGCTCGAGCTCGATGACCTCCTCAATCCCGCCGGCCCCCAAGCGGGCCGGCACTCCAAGGTAGACGTCGGTTACTCCGTACTGCCCGGTAACCCATGCAGAGACCGGAAAGGACTCCTTGCTGTCGGTGAGGACGGCCTCGACCATCTTTGCAGTCGCGGCCGAGGGGGCGTAGAAGGCGCTGCCCTTGCGAAGAAGTCCCACAATCTCCGCGCCCGCATCTCTGGTCCTGGCGTAGAGACGCTCCAAGGTGCCCTGATCCACAAGCTCCGGCAGCGGCCTGCCTCCCACGGTCGCCTGGCGGGGCAGCGGCACCATCTGCTCCCCATGGGAACCGAGGGTCATCGCGTCGACTTCCAGAGGCGAGACCTGGAGCTCCTCGGCGATGTAGTAGGCGAGGCGGGCTGAGTCGAGGAGCCCGGCCATTCCCATGACCCTTTCCCTGGCTATCCCGGTCTTGAGTGCGGTCAGGAATGTCATCTCGTCCAGCGGGTTGGTGACCACGATCACGACCGCTCCGGGCGAGCGGGCCTTGATCTCATCCGCCACGGATCCAACTATCTCGGAATTGCGCTCCAGGAGATCCATCCGGCTCATGCCTGGGCTGCGGGGCAACCCGGCGGTGATCACGACGACGTCGGAGTCTGCCGAATCCCCGTAGTCGTTGGTGCCAATAAATCCGGTGTCGAACCCCTGAAGGGGGGCCGAGTGTCTTATGTCCAAGGCTAGGCCCTGAGGCCATCCCTCGATAACGTCGACCAGGCAAACATCAGCCAGGCCCCGCTCTGCGAGACGCAGGGCAGTGGTCCG
>DATACZ010000014.1:0-11859 GCA_036258795.1 Actinomycetota bacterium | reverse complement strand
CCTTCCACCTCCATCGGCCTGGCCGGCCGGGTGGTGCAGGATACAGAGAGCCTTATCCCGGGCCGCTCCTCCAGGATCCTTTGAACGATGGTTCCCTTTCCGCCTCCCGACGGGCCGGAGATAATGAACAGGCGCGCACGGGTCACCACCCAAGCCCCTTCAGGATGCCATCGGCCGCCGCTCCCGGATCCGCGGCCTGGGTGATCGGACGGCCCACCACGACGTAATCGGCCCCTGCTTGGGCGGCTTGCTCTGGAGTGGCCGTGCGCTCCTGATCAGCCGGCTCCTCACTAGCACGTCGAATTCCAGGCACAACCAACAGAGTTCGCTCGCCAAACCGGGCGCGGAGCTTGGCCGCCTCGCGGGCAGAGCAGACCAGGGCTTGCGCCCCGGAGCTCACGGCAGTCTCGGCAAGATCCTCGACCAACCTACCGTCCTTCAGGCTGGTCAGAACCGTGACCGCAGCTACGAGTGCCGTGCCCCGTTCACCCCCAGCACCCTTCACGGCTGCCTCAACCATCGCCGAGCCACCAGATGCGTGTACCGTGAACATCCACACCCCCAGACGGGCCATCTCCGCCGCGGCCGAGCCCACTTGTTGGGGGATGTCGTGGAACTTGAGGTCGCAAAACACCCGACCGTGCCGGGCGATATCGCCAACTGCCTGGGGCCCATAGGCCGAGAAGAGGGTCAAGCCGATCTTGAACGCCGCCACCTTGTCCGAAAGCTTGGCTGCCAGAGCGTCGGCTTTGGGAAGATCCGGCTGGTCCAGGGCAACAATGAGACGCGGAGGGACCTTCATGGTTGAGTCAATGAGCTCAACCTTCGACCTTAACCCTTCCCCTCATCGCTGACAGGCTCCCGATTCCCCGCTCTATCAAGTACCTCTGAAGACCTTTCACCACCTCCGCACCGGAGGAGGGGTTAATGAAGTTGGCCGTGCCAAGGGCAACTGCCGTTGCTCCTGCCAGGACGAACTCTATGGCGTCTTCGTGGTTCATGATCCCGCCCATCCCGATGATCGGGACGTGAGGAAATGCCTTGTGGACCTCAAACACCGCCCGCACTGCGATGGGGCGGATTGCGGGTCCGGAGAGCCCCCCGATAACCCCTGCAAGCTTGGGTCGGGCGGTCCGGATGTCGATGGCCATCCCAAAGACCGTATTGATCAGGCTGATGCCCTGAGCCCCCGAGTCCAGCGCGGCCCCGGCGATTTCGGTCAGGCTGGTCACATTGGGGGAAAGCTTGGCAAAGATCGGGACGGTGGCTGCTCTTCTCACCGAGGCAATCACCGTTGCAGTCGCCTTGGCGTCGTGAGCGAACATGTTGTTCCGGTCCTCGAGGTTGGGACAGGATATGTTGACCTCCAGCGCGATAACTCCTGGAGCATCCCTGAGGCGCTCGGCCACGTAAATGAACTCCTGAACCGTGTTGCCCGCGATGCTCGCGATAACGGGGACCTCCGCCCGGTTGAGCCATGGAAGGTCGACCTGCAGGAAGTGATCGACCCCATAGTTCTGCAGGCCTATTGCGTTCAGCATCCCGGACGGGGTCTCCGCCATCCTTGGAGTGGGCTTGCCCGGCCAGGGCTCGAGAGTCATGGACTTCACCACGACGGCCCCGAACATTTTGAGGTCCATGAACTCCGAAACCTCACGCCCGGAGGCGAAGCACCCGGATGCGGTGACCACGGGGCTACGGAGCCTGACGCCTGCCAGATCTACGGAGAGGTCTACCGGCATGACTCCCGCATCCCCTAGTTCCCTGGAGGCGCCGGGGCCAGCCCGGCTTTGGGAGCAAATGCATCCCAGGCCACCCTGGCTCCATTGAAGACCGGTCCGTCGACGCAGGTACGGACATGGACAATCTGGTCGCCCTGGCTACTCCACACCGGTTGCACGCAGGTCATGCAGATGCCTATCCCACAGGCCATGTAGGCCTCCGTCGCTACCTGCACCGGAATTCGGTGCTTCAAGGCCATGTTGCTGACGGCAGCCATCATCCCATGCGGGCCGCAGGCATATATGACCTCAGTACCGCACCTTTCGATCATCTCGGGCAGCAGGTCGGTCACCTGACCATGGTGGCCCTCGCTCCCGTCGTCCGTCGCGAATACCGAGATGGTCCCGGCTCGCTTGGCGTCGATGGGGTTCAACAACCTGGATGCCCGCGAAGCTCCCCACAGGGTGTCGACTCGCTTTCCTGCGGCCTTGAGCTTCTCCGCCAGGAAGATCAGTGGAACCGCGCCGATTCCCCCGCCGACCAGAAGGCACGAGTGCCGGGTCTTGGGGATGGCGAACGGCCGGCCGATTGGGCCGATGACATCCAAGCTGTCATGGGGTCGCATCCCTGCGAGCGCCGCGGTGCCGCCTCCCCGAATGTCGAAGATGATCTCGATCGTCGCAGCCCACTCGCCACGACGGTTCACTTTGTAGATGGAAAACGGCCTTCTGAGGATGAAGTTGGCGTCCTTCCGTGGCAGCACGTGCACGAACTGTCCGGGCATTGCCTGATCGGCTATCTCGGGGGCGACTATGGTGAGCAGGAAGTACTCGTCCCCAACCTTCTTGTGCGAGAGGATCTGTGCGGTCTGCTGGATCACTGCTGCATCAGCTCCTCACGCGCAATGCTCCTGGGGGTATCAACGGCCGGCGCGGGCCAACCTTTGACACGCTCGCCTAGATACTCCTGGAGGCAGGAGACACTGAATCCACGGCGCATCGACTCTATTCCCTGAACCGCCGCCTGGAGCCCTGCGAGCGTCGTGATGCAGGGAGTATTCCGGAGCACTGCAGCGGTCCTGATGAAGTATCCGTCGGTGCGCGCCCCTCTTCCGAAAGGAGTGTTCACAACGAGGTCCACCTCACCCGCCATGATCCGATCGACGATATTGGGATGCCCGTCAGAGTGCTTCCGCACATCACCCACCGACACACCGGCACGCCGGAGCACCGAGCCTGTTCCCTCGGTGGCCAGTATCTCGAAGCCGAGGTCGGCCAGACGCTTAGCCGGGAAGACAACGGCCCGTTTGTCCCTGTCGGCGACGGAGATGAACACCGTGCCCTTGTCGGGCAATGTTAGGCCACTCCCGGCCTGCGCCTTGGCGAAGGCTGCTCCCAGATCCACATCGATACCCATTACCTCGCCGGTCGAGCGCATCTCTGGGCCGAGCACGGTGTCCACACCGGGGAAGCGAGAGAAAGGTAACACGGCTTCCTTGATGCCGACATGGCGCAGATTGTCGATCGCCGACCATGGACCGGTGGCTGGCTTTGGCGGAAGGATTTCCATGCCGGCGAGCCGCTCTCCCATCATCACCCGGACGGCCACCTTGGAGAGGGGAACCCCCGTTACCTTACCGACAAAGGGTACCGTCCGAGAGGCCCGCGGGTTCACCTCAAGGCAGTAGACCTGCTCGTCCTTGACGGCAAACTGAACGTTGATGAGGCCCCTCACATCGAGCGCCTTGGCAAGCCGGTGAGTCGCCTCCGCCATCTTTTCGATCTTCGTTGTTCCTATCGAGAAGGTAGGCAGCACGCACGCCGAGTCGCCCGAGTGGGTCCCCGCCTCCTCGATGTGCTCCATAACCCCGCCGATGTACAGATCATCCCCATCGAAGACCGCGTCGACGTCGACCTCTATCGCGGCCTCGAGGAATCGGTCGATTAAAACAGGGCTCTCGGAAGAGCCTTGAAGCGCCTTCTCCACGTACTGTCCCAGCATCCCGTCGTTGTAGACGATCTCCATAGCCCTGCCACCGAGCACGTAAGAGGGACGGACGAGAACGGGGTATCCGATCCGTCCGGCGATGCCGACGGCCTCCTCTACCGATGAGGCCATGCCGCCGGGTGCCTGGGCGATCCCCAGGCTGGCCAGCAGGTGCGTGAACTTGCCCCGATCTTCAGCCGCGTCGATCGACTGCGGAGAAGTACCCAGGATCGGCACTCCGGCCTCCTCCAGTTGTCCGGCCAGCTTGAGGGGCGTCTGGCCGCCGAGGCTCACGATCACACCCTTCGGCTGCTCCCTTTTGATGACGTTCAATACGTGCTCGAAGGTGAGGGGCTCGAAGTACAGACGGGTTGAGGTGTCGTAATCCGTGGACACCGTCTCCGGGTTGCAGTTGATCATCACGGCGTCGAACCCCGCTTCTCTGACCGCCGTGGCCGCGTGGACACAGCAATAATCGAACTCAATTCCCTGGCCGATCCGGTTTGGTCCCGAGCCGAGAATGACGATCCTCTCCCGGCTCGACTCGAAGTCCTCGTCCTCGTCCTCATAGGTCGAATAGAAATAAGGGGTGAAGGCCTCGAACTCGGCGGCACAGGTGTCCACGGTCTTGAAGGTAGGCTTGACGCCCATCGACAACCTGCTTTTCCTTATCGACTCCTCATCGGTGCCCCTTAGGTCTGCGATCTGCCGGTCCGAGAATCCGGCCCGCTTTGCCCGGCGCATGAGGCCCCTGTCGATCTCGTCCACGTGCTCGAGCTGCGTCCGCACGCCAGCGACCCGGCCGATCTCCGCCAGAAACCATGGATCGATTCCAGTGACGCTGTGAATCTCTCGAACGTGAACACCTAGGCGAAGGGCCATCTCCACCAGGTCCAGCCGCTCCTCCGTCGCGGTAGCGAGCCGGCTCAGAAGATCATCGACCTCAACCCCATTCGAATCGGGAGCCGGAAAGGCGACCCTATCCTTCCCGCCCAAACCGTAACGGCCAGTCTCCAGCGAGCAGATGGCTTTTTGAAGGGATTCGGAGAACGTTCGCCCAATCGCCATTACCTCCCCCACGGACTTCATCCGCGTCCCGAGGGCCTGGTCTGCGTCGGGGAACTTCTCGAAATTCCACCGGGGGATCTTGGTCACGACGTAGTCGATGGCCGGCTCGAAACAGGCCGGGGTCTCCAGCGTGATGTCGTTTGGAATCTCGTCGAGCGTGTACCCGATGGCCAGCTTTGCGGCGATCTTGGCAATGGGGAACCCCGTAGCCTTCGACGCCAGGGCGGACGACCTCGACACCCGGGGGTTCATCTCGATGACGACCATTCGGCCGTCCAGGGGATCAACCGCGAACTGGATGTTCGATCCGCCCGTCGAAACTCCAATCTTGCGGATGACCCTCTGGGAGGCATCCCGCATGGCCTGGTACTCGCGGTCCGTCAGGGTTTGAGCGGGTGCCACCGTGATGGAGTCTCCGGTGTGAACACCCATGGGGTCCAGGTTCTCGATGGAGCACACGACGACGAAGTTGTCGCGGTGGTCGCGCATCACTTCCAGCTCGTACTCCTTCCAGCCCGTGATGGCCTCCTCGATCAGGACTTCGCCAATCAACGAAAGATCCAGGCCTTCCGAAACAATCCCGATGAGCTCATCATGAGTTCTGGCGATACCTGAACCGCCGCCCCCGAGCGTGAAGGAGGCGCGGACCACCACGGGAAGTCCGATGCTTTCGGCAATGGCCACGGCCTCGTCCCGGCTGTACGCAAAGCCCGACCGGGGAAGGTCCAGTCCGATCTCCATCATGGCCTGCCGGAACAGCCGCCTGTCCTCTGCCATTCTGATGGAGTCGACGTCGGCGCCGATCAGCTCGACCTCATACTGCTGGAAGATCCCCCTTTCGAAGGCTCCCACCGCCGTGTTTAGGGCTGTCTGGCCCCCTAGCGTGGGGAGGCAGGCATCGGGCTCCTCCCGGGCGATGATCTTTTCGAGCACGTCCACCGTGATCGGCTCAACGTACGTCCGGTCGGTGAGCTCTGGATCGGTCATGATCGTGGCGGGATTGGAGTTGAGCAGGATCACCTTGATCCCCTCCTCCTTCAGCACCTTGCAGGCCTGGGTCCCTGAGTAATCGAACTCCGAGGCTTGCCCGATGATGATCGGGCCGGAGCCGATGATCAATACCGATTCGATGTCGGCGCGCCGGGGCATTAGTGGGCCGTCAACCCCGCTTTGCCTTCCTGGCCTGACCCTTGGCTACGGACTTCGCCTTCCTCGCGGCCTTCTTCTTCTTCTGACGATCCTTCTTCCACCGCACCTTCGGACGGTCACCCCTGCCCATCTAGGACACCCCTTCCATCATCGACAGGAAGGTTTGGAACAGGTACCTGGAGTCGTGGGGCCCAGGACCGGCCTCGGGGTGATACTGCACGGAGAACGCCGGCTCATCGCTGAGGCGCAAGCCCTCGATGGTGTGGTCGTTCAGGTTGATGTGGGTAAGCTCCACCCGTCCCCGAGCCGTGTGCGCGGTCGGCTCTCGACTACCCGGCCGGGCTTCCCCTGGTGAGAATCGGAAAGGCTGCTCCACCACCGCAAAGCCATGGTTCTGGGTCGTGATCTCCGTCTTACCGTCGGCTAGTCGAAGCACCGGATGGTTGATCCCCCGATGCCCAAACCGCAGCTTGTAAGTCTTCAATCCACAGGCCAGAGCAAGTAGCTGGTGACCCAGGCAGATGCCGAAGATTGGCACCTTGCCAAGCATCCTTTCGATCGCTTTGATCCCATAGCCAACCGACTGGGGGTCACCCGGCCCGTTTGAAAGAAATACGCCGTCGGGCCTGCTGGAGAGAAGCTCGGATGCCGGGGTACTGGCGGGGTAGACCGTGACCTCGCAGCCCAGGGCACTCAGTTGCCGAAGGATGTTTCGCTTCATCCCGAAGTCGAAAGCCGCCACTCGAAAACGCACCTTGCCCCGAGCCGGCCACTGGTAAGGCTCGTCCACCGACACCCTACGCACATGGTCGTCTTCCGATATCGATGGCGCCCGGCGTGCCTGCTCGGCCAGCTCTGTAGGGTCCAGGCAGACACTGGAGATAACGCCCCTCATAGCACCCTCCTCTCGAATGTGCCGGGTGAGGCGGCGCGTGTCTATCTCAGTGATGCCGGTGACACCGTTTTCAATGAGGTACTCCTCGAGGCTGGCGGTGCCTCTCCAGCTCGACCAGGCCGCAGGCAGATCTCGTACGACGAATCCGTTTACTCGCACGGCGCCGCTCTCGGGATCGACTCCGTTGACCCCGTAGTTGCCGATGTGCGGGTACGTCATTGCCACGATCTGGCCTTCGTAGGAAGGATCCGTCAGGACCTCCTGATAGCCGCTCATCGATGTGTTGAACACCACCTCACCGAATGCGTCCCTGGGCGACCCAAAACTCTCACCTTCGAACACCTCGCCATCCTCGAGGACCAAAAGCGCCGGCCTGCGTAGGGGCGACCGGCTGCTCGAGAAAGGCCTATCGCCGGTCAAGCGGGTACCCCGGCAACTCGTGAGACGACCTCTCCCTCTCGGACGACCAAGTTTCCTGCAAAGACGGTGTAGAGCACCTTTCCCTTGAGGCGCCTTCCCGCCCAGGGGGAATTTCGGCTCCTCGAGGCAAACGCGGCCGGATCGACGATGACTTCGGCTTCCGGATCGAAGACGGTGAGGTTGGCAGCGCCACCCTGGACCACTTCCCCCTGCCCCTGAAGCCGTAGGGTGCGAGCCGGTGAGGCGGACAACAGCCTGATCGCCTCCGGAAGACTCACCACCCCGTCCCCAACCACCTCCGTCAGGATCACGGACAGTGCGGTCTCGAGCCCGATCATCCCCGGAGGGGCCAACTCAAACTCCGCCTCCTTCTCCTGCTGGGCGTGGGGGGCATGGTCTGTGGCAATGGCATCGATGGTCCCGTCGGCCAATCCCCGCCTGCATGCCTCCACGTCTCCGGCGGTCCTGAGGGGCGGGTTGACCTTGAATATAGGGTCGAACGACTGTAGCTCTGCGTCGGTAAGGGTGAGGTGATGTGGGGTTACTTCGGCGGTCAACCGGACTCCCTGTGCCTTGGCCCTCCTGATGAGATCGACCGATCCTGCGGTCGACACGTGCATTGCATGAAATCTCACTCCCGTCAGTCTGGCCAAGGCCAGGTCCCTGGAGAGAGCGATCTCCTCTGCTTCGGCAGGGATACCCTTCAGTCCGAGAATGTCCGAGAAGTAGCCCTCGTGCATCTGGCCATCCTCTGAGAGGCTCACCTCCTCGCAGTGCTCGGCACAGATGGCGTCGAATCCTTTGATGTACTCCATGGCTCTCCGAAGCAGCCGTGAGTCCTGCACCCCTTTGCCGTCATCGGTGAACAACCGCACGCCTGCGGCCGAAGCGGCCATCTCGCCAATGGCCGCAATCTGATTCCCCTGGAGTCCTTGGGTGATGGCGCCGGCCGGGAGAACCTGAACCAGCCCTAACCTGGCTGCCGCCGACGCCACCTTCTCGGCCACCGCAGCGTTGTCACATACCGGGTCGGTGTTGGGCATGGCGCACATCGCTGTGAACCCGCCCCTGGCGGCGGCGGTAGAACCGGAGAGGATCGTCTCTTCATCCTCCCTTCCGGGTTCTCTGAGATGTACGTGCATATCGACAAACCCGGGGCAGATGACGGCCCCTTCAATTTCGATAACGTCGAAGCCGGAGGAAGACAGGCGGGGACCTAGGTCGACGACCACCCCGTCCGCTATCGCGACGTCGGTGGTTGCGTCGGTCCCGGAAGCCGGGTCTATAAGGCGGCCGCCCCTGAACAGGACTCTATCCACGCAGTCCGCCCAGATGTGCGCCTGCCGAAACGGAAGGCTCCACGCCCTCGAATAGGCTTTGCTGGCTGTCCGGGCGCCTCTCTGGCGCCTCCCCAGCCAGATTCACGAGAGCGTCCTCACTCGGAATCTGGGGGCCTCCCAGCATCAGGTACAGCAAGGCCGCCCTCACCGCAATCCCGTTCGTCACCTGCTCGGCGATGATGAACCGCGCCAGGTCGGACATGTCCGAGCTGATCTCCACGCCCCTGTTGATCGGCCCTGGATGCATGATCAAAGCCTCCGGTTTCAAAAGCTCCACCCTCCGTCGGTCAAGCCCCCAGAAGGTGGCGTACTCCCTAAGGGTCGGGAAGAGCTGCTCGCTCTGGCGCTCTCTTTGAACCCGTAGCAGGTAGACAACGTCGAGCTTGGGCAGGACCGAGTCCAGTTCAGATGAGACCTCTACACCCCAGCTGGCAAGCGTGAGAGGCAGCAACGTCGGGGGCCCTACGGCAATCACCTGGGCTCCCATCTTGGTAAGACCCTTGATGTTCGAGCGGGCGACCCTGGAGTGGGAAAGATCGCCGACGATACCGACACGCACTCCCTCAAGCGTTCCGAACCGCTCGCGAATGGAGTAGAGATCCAGGAGGGCCTGAGTCGGATGCTCGTTGGCGCCGTCGCCGGCGTTCAGCACGCTGGCGTCTACCCACTGCGACAAACGCTTTGGGGCGCCGGCCGAGGTGTGCCTGACGACGATGGCATCAACGCCCATGGCCTGAAGAGTCAGGGCTGTGTCCTTGAAGGACTCTCCCTTGGCCACCGAGGACTTGGAGTCGGCGACGAAGTTGATCACGTCCGCCGAGAGCCGTTTGGCTGCCAGCTCGAAGGAGATCCTGGTGCGGGTCGAGGGCTCGTAGAAGAGGTTGCAGACCGTCCGCCCTCGAAGAACCGGAACCTTCTTGATGGTGCGCTTGCCCACCTCCCTGAATGAGTCGGCGGTCCGCAGCACCAGTTCGATCTGGTCAACCGAGAGCTGATCCATAGAGAGCAGATGCTTGATCATGCCGGTTTCCTCGCATCCTGGGACTCCGCCTCGACCGGATCGGGCGGGTCCACCACCACAACCGAGTCCATGCCGTCGGATTCGGTAACCGTGACCCGTACCTCCTGCTTTATCGAGGTCGGGATGTTCTTGCCAATGAAGTCGGCCCTGATTGGCAGCTCCCTGTGCCCTCGGTCGACCAAAACCGCCAGCCTCACGAGGCGAGGCCGGCCAAAGTCAACCAGCGCATCTATTGCCGCCCTCACCGTTCTGCCGGTGAACAGGACGTCGTCGACCAGCACGACGGTCTTCCCAGAGACATCGAATGGGAAGTTCGTCGGGGAGACCTCTTGCGGCCGCCGGATTGCGACGTCGTCACGGTAAAAGGACACGTCGAGTGCTCCGACTGGCGGGGACCACCCCTCGATCTCGGCGATGTGACGCCCTAGACGCTCCGCCAGCGGAACTCCTCGCCGGTGAATCCCGACGAGCACAAGGTCACGGCTCCCCCGATTGCTCTCGAGGATTTGATGAGCCATGCGGACCAGGGCTCGACGCAGGTCCGAAGCATCCATAACGAGCTTCGCTCTGGCGCCGGCCGAGTCGCCGCCCGGAAGTGAAGCTTCTAAAGAGGGTCCGGCGCCGGTTGCCGAAGGGCTTCCCTGGGGACCTATCAAAAAGAAAGCCGCCCCCCATCGGGTGCGGCCAGAGACATCCTCAAACTGGCTCTCCTTTCTGGCCTCACAGGACCAGTCCTTAAAGGGTGAGCAAAATTCCGTGCTGCAGCCCCTTACTTGGGGCCTACTCCACTCTAACTCCCGGGTAGGCCTAGGGCAAGGAGCCCGCCCACATTCTCGTGCCGGATGTACCCGTCAAACACTCTCTCTCAATGAGTGATCAGGTAGGTGAGGACGTAAACCAACCCAAAGACGACCAACCCGATTATCAGCAGCGCGGGTCCCAGTATCGCAGCGTAGGGGATGCCTCTCTTCTTAAGCGCTCTCTTGGTTTGCCTAAGACGATGTCTGACGGCTCGGCGAAGATGTCGCCACGAGCGATGGTCCACTGCGGGGTCCTGACACAGAGTGGAAAAGCTCAAGAAGAATATCCCAGCCTTGCAGGTGTGCCTAGCTGCAATTGACTCGCCTTCGAAAGCATCAGTGGCCCCGAAACGCCGAAATCCGGCAGTCCCGCTAAAGTGGCTAAACATGCTCATGTACGGCAGTTCCCACAACAAGCGTCCGCTGCGGTTTACCGTGAGCCGCCCCCTGAATGCCTGCCTGTGCGTATTTCTGTTGGCCTCCCTTACCGCCTGCGGCAACCAAGAGCCGGCCGGCAGGTCTCCTGCTCCCGCATCCACCACCACGGCTTCGCCGCCCCGGGAGGATGCCCCAGCGCAGGGGAACCGGCCAATCGAAGCCGCCTTGCAGGAGTTCGAGGTCCCAGACGACTCCAGGCCGCACGACGTGGCCCCTGCCCCCGACGGAGGAGTTTGGTACACGGCACAGGGCTCCGGGGAGCTCGGCTATCTCGATCCAAGAACGGGAAGAGTGCGTGAGATACGACTCGGACCGGGGTCTGCCCCGCACGGCGTGATCGTCGGCCCGGACGGCGCCCCGTGGATCACGGACGGCGGCCTCAACGCCATTGTGCGAGTCGATCCGAAGACCAACGAGATCCGAACCTTTCGGCTCGCCGGTGACAGCGCCAACCTCAACACCGCCGCGTTCGACGGAAGGGGAACCTTGTGGTTCACCGGTCAGGCCGGGATCTACGGACGGGTCGATCCGCGAAGCGGCAAGGTCGACACCTTCCAGGCCCCCAAAGGAAGAGGACCGTACGGCATGGCGGCCACTCCGGATGGAACGGTGTGGTTCTCGTCGCTGGCTGGCAGCTACATCGCCCGAATCAACTCCGACACCGGCCAGGTTCAGACCTTTGACGTTCCCACACCTGGTGGCGGGGCCCGAAGAGTTTGGAGCGATTCATCGGGTCGCCAGTGGGTGGCAGAGTGGTTCGCGGGCAAAGTCGCCATGTTCGACCCTCAAACAAGCCAGTGGAAGGAGTGGACGCTGCCCGGTGCAAACCCCCAGCCTTATGCGATATTCGTAGACGAAAAGGACATCGTGTGGCTCAGCGACTTCGGGTCGAGCGCGCTAGTGAGCTTCGACCCGAGGACCGAGGAATTCAAGCAGTACCCGCTGTCTGAAGGCGCCAACGTACGCCAGATTCTTGGACGACCAGGCGAGGTATGGGGAGCAGAGTCGGGCCGAGCCCGG
>DATACZ010000013.1:0-5949 GCA_036258795.1 Actinomycetota bacterium | reverse complement strand
GGGCCCTGATTTCCTCGTCCGTCAGGTCCGGCAGATAAGAGAAGGTTCCTACCGTTATGCGTAAGCCTGTCGAATTATTTGCCATTTCTTGTTCTCCTCCTCTTTAAACCCTTCCTCAGCTCTTCACGGCCGTGGGCGTCTCCAGCACGTCCGGGACGTCCGTGGACTCAAACTCGAAGGAGATGTCGCCCCAGACATCGAGCGCCGAGGACAGCTCCGGAGAGTGCTTGGCCGCCTTCTTGAGGATGTCCGGACCTTCCTTGAAGTAATCCCGGCCCTCGTTGCGAGCCTGGATCATGGCCTCGACCGCGACCCGGTTCGCCGTGGCTCCGGCTGATATACCCATCGGGTGTCCGATGGTGCCGCCACCGAATTGGAGCACCACGTCCTCCCCTAGGTACTCAAGCAGCTGGTGCATCTGGCCGGCGTGGATACCGCCCGAAGCCACCGGCATGACGCCCGGCAGGTGGGCCCAGTCCTGGTCGAAGTAGATGCCCTTGACCGGGTCGGCCTTGTAGTTGTCCAGCCGGCAGGTGTCGTAGTAGCCGCGGGTGGCATTGGGGTCTCCCTCCAGCTTCCCGACCACCGTTCCGGCGTGAATGTGGTCCACTCCGAGCATCCGGCACCACTTTGCGATAACCCGGAAGTTCACGCCGTGGGTCTTCTGCCGGGTGTACGTGGCGTGACCGGCTCGGTGCAGGTGCAGAATCAGGCCGTTCTTACGGGCCCAGTGGGACATGGAGGTCATGCCGGTGAAGCCAACGGTCAGGTCCATCATGATGATGATGCTGCCGAGCTCCTTGGCAAACTCCGCCCGCTCGTACATGTCTTCCACGGTTTTCGCAGTGACGTTCAGGTAGTGGCCCTTTATCTCGCCGGTTACCTCCATCGCCCGGTGCACCGCCTCCATGCAGTACAGGTACCGGTCCCGCCAGCGATTGAAGTTCTGGGAGTTGATGTTCTCGTCGTCCTTCACGAAGTCGAGTCCGCCTCTAAGGGCCTCGTACACCACTCGCCCGTAGTTCCGAGCGGAGAGTCCGAGCTTGGGCTTGGTGGTAGCGCCCAGAAGCGGACGGCCATACTTGTTGATCATCTCCCGCTCGACCATGATGCCGTGGGGAGGACCCTGGAAGGTCTTGAGGTACTCGCGAGGGACGCGGAGGTCCTCCAGACGCAGAGCCTTCAGCGCCTTGAACCCAAAGACGTTACCGATGATCGAGGAGGTCATGTTGGCGATGGAGCCCTCCTCGAACAGGTCGTGCTTGTAGGCGATGAAAGCTATGTACTGCGGCGGATCTGTGTTCGGAACTTCAACGACCCTGTAGGCCTTGGCCTGATAGTTGTCGTATGCGGTTAGGCGGTCGGTCCAAACCACCGTCCATGTTGCCGTTGAAGACTCACCGGCGACTGCAGCGGCAGCCTCGTGCGGCGGGACCTCAGGCTGAGGGATTAGCCGGAACGCCGCGATGATGTCGTGGTCCTCCGGCTCGTAATCGGGCTTCCAGTAACCCATATCCGCGTAGGGAATGACCCCCGACTGCCACCGACTCTTACCATCGCCCTTGCCATTACCACCGGCCATAACAACCTCCATCCCTCGAGCTCGCGCCGAACTCCGAAACTTCTGCTCTGCAGAACGTTACCCGCCGCTCTGCTTAGTCAACCCCTTCAATGGTCAGGAAAAAAAACTTCTTTCCAGACCTAGCTTAGGCCAACATTAGCAAGAGAACAATTTAAGTGGTTTTGAGTTTCATTAGATTTTGTTTAAACTATTAGGGATGACCTTTGGACAACTGAAGACCTTTGTCGAGGTGGCCCGGCAGGGCTCGATCCGGGGAGCGGCCGCGGTACTTGCGGTCACCGAGCCCTCGGTATCCGCAGCAATCTCGTCCCTTCAGGTGGAGCTTGCGGTTCCTTTGGTCGAACGGCAAGGCAGAGGGATTCGCCTCACCCCGGCAGGGGCTGAGCTGGCACGTTACGCCGCCCAGATCTTGGGGCTGCGGGAGCAAGCGGGCCGAAGGATACGTGAAAAAGCTGGCCAGTCGGCCCAGCTCAACATCTCGGCCGTAACAACGGCCGGTGAGTATCTTCTCGCTCCCATCCTTAAACTCTTCAGACGCAAGCAACCCGAGGTGCAGCTGTGGATGGATGTCGGCAACATGGCGTCGGTGTTCGAAAGCCTGAGTGCTCACCAGGCCGATATCGGAATAGGGGGCCGGCCTCCCCGGAATGGGGATATCTCCGGCGAGCCCTTTCTCGAGAACCGGCTCGTCGTAGTCGGCTCGGTGGACCATCGTTTGGCCGGGGCGCCGTGGTTCGATCCTTCCGAGCTTGCAGGAGAAACCTGGCTCTTGCGGGAAAGCGGCTCGGGAACGAGGCACAACACCGAGGAGTTCTTTGCCGAGGCAGGCATAGAAGCTCCGCCGGCTATGACCCTCGGCAGCAACGGAGCCGTGAAACAGGCTGCTGAGGTCGGGCTTGGGGTGACCCTGATATCGACTTATGCAGTGGCCCCCGAGCTCGAGTCCGGAGCGCTTTCCGTACTTAAGGTCAAGGGAACCCCGTTGGTACGGTCCTGGCATGTGTTGTTTCGTAGCCAGTCCGCCCTTACTAGCAGCGCCCAGGAGTTCTTGAAGCTCCTCCGCTCCACCGCGGCCCGGAAGGCCATCAAGGATTGGTTCGGGTCGTCCAAACGTTTCCTTGACCAGCAGGGCTAACCACGGCCAAAGGGCACCAGCATTCTGCTTTTGGAGCGACGCTAAGTTCCTGACGCTTTAGACGCTGAATTCGCTTAGGTCGACGCCCTTGCGTTCAATAGCTGAAACACGATCAGCAGCTGGGTCAAGCCAAGCGGACCCGAGATACGCTCCTCCTCCCCCGCGGCGAATATGCCGATCGCGTCAGGATTCAGCTCGCCATTGTGGTGCATACGCTCCCAGATCACGGCCTCTGCCGCTGCGGCGACCTCCATGGGAACGCTCCCGTCGATCTCCAGAACGTCGACCGGCTGGCCCCCATCCCGGGCCAGTGCGAACCTGATCGGTTCGTACTTCGGGGTACGGGTAGCCGATGCGATCTCCGCCAAATACGGGTGAGGAAGAGTCGGCCGTAGCGTCAGGCGAACGTTGTAGTGTTCGGGATCCACGTTGGGGTTGGGGCCGGGAGGGTGAAACCTGACCACTATGTCCGCGTGGGCACGTTGAGGCCGAATGAAGGCTGCGGAGTCCGGCTCTCGCTTTTCCAGGTCCTTTATTACATCCTCTTCCGTATATCCCCGTTTGGTGGTGTCTCGCTTGATCTTCCAAGCCCGGCGAACGTCCTCCGGAGGGTCCAGGTAAACCTTGACGTCGTAGCAGTCCCGCATCGCCTTGGTGTAGTAGCCAAAAAGACCCTCGATCACCACATACTCTTGCGGCGCCACGAGCTCTGGCCGATCAAGAGTCCCATTTGAGTGGTTATAGATGGGCTTGAGGATCGGCTCCCCCTCCGAGAACAACTGAAGATGCTGCTCGATGATCTCCATGTAGTTGCAGTCGGGATGCAAAGGCGTGATGCTCATCGTCTTCCGCTCTTGACGGTCGTACTTGTGGTAGTCATCGGTACAGACCGTCTTCACTCGGTCTTCTCCGAGTACCTTCGCAATACCGTCGGTAAGCGTTGTCTTTCCAGAAGCCGAGTCGCCTACAACCCCAAGCACGATTGGACGCACTTTGGCCCTCTGCGCGCGATTGGATATAGCGGAATTTACGCGAGTGGCCATGCGCCAAGTTTATCCACAAGTTGAGCAAACATGCAGGCCGATTTCGCCTCCATTGGGCTCGTCCACACCTCCTCGGACGTTACGGGTGCATTCATACCCATCTTCAACGCAACTTGCCCCCGTGATACCGTCACGTTAGCCGGCGCAACCCCGGGGCTCACTGTGTCCCGACGTTTGTTTCCTAAGGCGCCGCTGAGAGGTTCCGATTGGGTCAGACGAAGATAGTGCCGTCGGTCTTGAACGCCGACCCCGCCCGTTTGGGTGAGGAGGTCGAGCGTTTGGAGGCAGCAGGCGCAGATGCGATCCAGTGGGATGTGATGGACGGGCACTTCGTCCCCAACCTCACGTTTGGGCCCGATGTGATCAAGGCTTGCCGTGCCCGAAACAGCTTCCCGTATGAGGCCCACCTCATGATCACCGACGCCGAGCGGTGGATCGACCAGTACGTGGACGCAGGGTGTGAGACGGTCATCGTCCATCCCGAGGCCCAGATACACCTTCATCGAACTCTGGAGGAGATCCGGCGACTCGGTTCGAAAGCCGGGGTCGCGCTGAATCCCGCCACCCCGTTGAGCGCGATCCGTCACGTCATTGAATCCGTGGACCTATTGCTCGTGATGACGGTGAACCCCGGGTTCGGGGGCCAGAGCTACATCGCCGAGATGGAGCCGAAGATCTCAGAGGCCAGGGACCTCATCGACTCCACCGGTCGTGAGATCCCGCTGGAGGTCGACGGAGGAATCTCGGAGTCGACGATTGCAGGCGCCCACCGTGCCGGGGCGGATACCTTCGTAATAGGGTCCGCTCTGTTTCGTCACCCTGAGGGCGTGGAAGCCGCGATCAAGCAGTGCCGTGAGGTGCTTGGCGAGTCCTGAGGGATCCGCCTGGCAACTAGCTACCCCCCTGACGCCTCCTCGAACCGGCGTCCGACCTCTTCCCAGTTCACCACGTTCCACCAGGCTTCCACGTACTCGGGCCTCTTGTTCTGGTACTTGAGGTAGTAGGCGTGCTCCCAGACGTCCAGGCCGAGAATTGGGGTCTCGCCGGCCGTCAACGGCGAGTCTTGGTTGGGCAGGCCGTAGACCACGAGGTTTCCATTACTAGCCACCAGCCACGCCCAGCCGCTCCCGAAAACACCAGTGGCGGTATTGGTGAACTGCTGCTGGAAATCTTTGAAGGAACCGAAGGAGTCATTGATCGCATCGCTGAGCGCCCCACTTGGCTCCCCCCCGCCGTCGGGGCCGATGATAGTCCAGAAGAGAGTGTGATTGGCATGGCCGCCGCCGTGGTTTCGCACCGGAGTGGAAAGGTCACCGGGAACGCTGCCGAAGTTCCTTAGAAGGTCCTCCACCGACTGGTTGGAGAGATCAGTATGGCCCTCCAACGCGGCGTTCAGCTTGTCGACATAGGACTGATGGTGCTTGCTGTGGTGGATCTCCATGGTGCGGGCATCGATGTGCGGTTCCAGCGCGTCGTAGGGATACGAAAGCTCCGGTAACTTGTACTCCCCCATATCTGGTCTCCTTCCCTCGATCTCGGCGAACTATAGAGGCCACCTAACTCTTCCTTACCCCGAGACGGAGCTTCTTAATGGTGGCGGACCAGACTAAAAATGTTTACTGTCCGGGAGGCCGGAACAGCAGCACCTCTACCTCGTCACCGGCCTCGATCTTCGACGTTCCCTTTGGAACGATGGCAAGCCCATTGGCCTTGACCACACCGCCCAGCAGGTGGGAGGAGGGGGGACCGGTTACCCGTGCATGCCACTGTCCGTCGACGTGATCGGCCCTCACCCTGGTGTACCGGTCTCGGTTGGGCAGACCCTCGAGCTCCTCGTCAGCGATCGCGGTGATCTTCGGACGGTCCAGGTCACCTCGTCCCATCATCTTGAGAAGCGCCGGGCGGAGGAACAGCTCGAAGCAGACGAACACGGAGACCGGGTTGCCGGGAAGACCGAAGTAAGGCTTTCCTTCCAGCTCGCCGAAGGCCTGGGGCATGCCCGGTTGCATCGCCACCTTGTAGGAGTCGATCCGCCCCATGCCGGTGACTACTTTCTTGACCACGTCGAGATCCCCCACCGACATTCCACCCGAGGAGATGAAGCAGTCCGTCTTGTTCGAGTATGTTCGGAAGACCTCGGCCAGCAGGGTCTCGTCGTCGGGGATGACGCCCGTCCTCAAAGGATCGAT
>DATACZ010000012.1:0-5030 GCA_036258795.1 Actinomycetota bacterium | reverse complement strand
GGAGCTGCAGGGGTGTTATTCGGATGGTCCTTCGGAGTTACTCGCTTCGCCATCGGGTTTCTACCCGGGATCAAGGCGTTCACCGCCGCGGTACTCGGCGGCATCGGCAGTATCAGGGGGGCCGCTCTGGGTGGCCTGGTTCTAGGGGTGATCGAGAACATAGCCGCGGGCTGCTTCGGGACCCAGTGGAGGGACGTAGTCGCCTTTCTGATCTTGGTGGCGGTTCTCATGTTTCGGCCAACCGGCCTCCTCGGAGAGGGGAAGGTGGCGTGAGGGTTCCCTTCGCCGGAGCCACCTCCAGGGCTTCAGTGCTGCTGGCGCTGCTCGGGGCGGCGCTTGCCCCGCTGTTCATGTCGATCGCAGCTGAGGAGGTGCTCGTCAACGTGGCGGTGCTGTGCCTTTTGGCTCTAGGGCTCAATGTCGTCGTGGGGCTTGCAGGTCTGCTGGACCTTGGCTACATCGCCTTCTACGCCACCGGGGCTTACTGCTGGGCGATCCTGTCGGGCGCCGGCCCGATCAAGTTCGGCTTCACGCAAACCGAGTTCTGGAGCGAGTGGGGGTTCTGGCTGATCCTGCTGCTTGCCATCTTCATAAACATGCTGATAGGCGTTTCGCTGGGCAGTCCCACGCTTCGCCTCCGAGGCGACTACCTGGCAATTGTGACGCTCGGGTTCGGTGAGATAGTGCGGATCATCGCCAACAACTGGGACCCGGTTACCAGGGGAGCGCAGGGCATTCAGGGAATACCTCACCCAAAGGTTCCGGTCATTCGGTACGACTTCGGCCTCGATCCAAGCCATTACTACTATCTGTTGCTGCTGCTGATAGTGGTCGTAATGGTGGTCATCCGGAATCTGGAGAGCTCACGCATCGGCCGGGCCTGGCTTGCCATTCGGGAGGACGAAGTGGCCGCCGAGGCGATGGGAGTTCCCACGCTCAAGATGAAGCTCCTCGCATTTGCCTTTGGCGCCGCCACCGCCGGGTTTGCGGGGGTCGTGATATCCGCCAAGACCAACTACATCTCTCCCGCCGGCTTCGACGTGCTCTCCTCCTTCTTCATCCTCGTGGCGGTCGTTCTCGGAGGCATGGGAAGCATATGGGGGAGCCTGATCGGCGCTCTCATAATTGCCGGCGTCCCCGGCTGGGTCCAGCTTCGCTTCGTTCAGCTGGACGAGTACCGGTTCCTGATCTTCGGAGCGCTTCTGGTCTTGATGATGATCTTTCGCCCCCAGGGCGTCCTCCCGGCCGGGTGGCGTCCGGTTGGGGTGGCGGCGTCCCCAGAGGAGGCCGGCGCCACGGAGGAAGCGATGGGAATTCCCCAGAGCTAGGTGTAATGGCGCTTCTCGAGATCTCCGGAGTACACAAGCACTTCGGTGGCCTTTATGCCTTGAGAGATGTGGATGTGGACATTGTGCAAGGTGAGATCAGGGGGCTGATCGGGCCAAACGGGGCGGGTAAGACCACCCTGTTCAACTGCGTGACGGGGGTTTATCACCCCGACAAGGGGCTCATCCGGCTGGATGAGGTCAACATAACGGGGCTCCGTCCGCATCGCATCACGCGGCTCGGCATCGCCAGGACGTTTCAGCAGATCCGGTTATTCGGCAACATGACCGCGTACGAGAACGTGCTCGTGGGCTTGGACGCCAGGAACCGGGCGGGAGCCGTCAGCGCGATCTTTCGCCTGCCTCGTTACCGGCAGGAGACTGAGACATCGGGTCCAGAGGCCCAGCGACTCCTGAGTTTCGTGGGTATCGCCAAGCGCGCAGACGAGCTGGCGAAGAACCTTTCCTACGGCGATCAGCGACGGGTTGAGGTGGCGAGGGCGCTCGGGACGAAGCCGAAGCTGTTGCTGCTCGACGAGCCTGCCGCCGGGATGAACCGCCAGGAGAAGGGGGGGCTGATGTCGTTGATAAGGAAAGTGCGCGACCTCGGCATCACGATCCTTCTCATAGAGCACGACATGAAGGTGGTGATGGGGGTCTGCGAGAGGGTTGCCGTACTCGACCATGGAGTCAAGATTGCAGATGGAGCCCCGGAGGAGGTACGGGAAGACCCTGCGGTGGTGGAGGCATATCTGGGGAAGGGGGCCGCCGACGGCGCTGCTCGAGGTTGACGACCTGGTCGTGCGCTACGGCAAGATCGAAGCCGTCAAAGGGATCAGCGTCGGGGTCAACGAGGGGGAGATGGTGGCCCTGATAGGTGCCAATGGCGCCGGCAAGAGCACCACCCTAAAGACCATATCCGGGTTGCACAGGCCTTCCGGAGGAAGCATCACCTTCATGGGAGACAGGATCGACTCTCTGGCTCCGCATGAGATCGTTCAGCGGGGGATCTGTATGGTCCCCGAGGGCAGGCGCATCTTCCCAGCGATGACCGTCTGGGAGAACCTTCAGATGGGCGCCTACCACCGGCGGGACGGCGAGGAGAGCGAAGACCTGGATAGGGTCCTGGAGCTTTTTCCGGTGCTTAAGGAGAGGCTGAAGCAGCTGGGCGGAACCCTTTCCGGGGGAGAGCAGCAGATGCTTGCGATCGGCCGGGGGCTGATGAGCCGGCCGAAGCTTCTGATGATGGACGAGCCGTCCATGGGGCTGGCTCCCATAGTGGCAGAGCGGATCTTCGAGACCATCGACGAGATAAACGGTCAAGGGGTGAGCGTCCTGCTCGTGGAGCAGAATGCCCAGGCAGCGCTCACCAGTGCCGACCGCGGGTACGTGCTCGAGACCGGCGAGATATCGCTGGTAGGAGAAGCCGGCGAGCTTCTGAGCAACGAAGGCGTGAGGAAAGCGTACTTAGGAGAGGATTGAGTTACCTGGCGTGGGAGTTAGCCGCCCTAACGAGTTAGCCGCCGCCCAACAAGCCCGCCAACAAACCCCCTAAAAGCTTCTCCAGGTCCGAGATGGCGCCCCTGAACGGCTGTGTGCCGTTCGCAACCGTGACGTCGTATGGGCTGTTTGCCCTCATGTAGTCCAGCTGCCGCCGCAGGTCGCTGACCCCATTGCTGAGAGTTTCTGGAAACAGACCGAGGGTGCTGAGGGTACCGAGGGCCCGGCCCTGCGAGTCTAAGAAACCGCTGCCCGAATCTCCCGGCACTCCGGGTACCAAGAAGTGGACCCTGTACGACCACCCGTTGCCCTGCTGCCCCAGGACCATGCCTTCGATGGCATTTAGAAGCCCCGTCCGAAGCCTCAGCGGGGAGTTGCCGTAGCCAAAAACCCTCTCGCTTATCCGTGCACCGGTGGACAGGCCGGTCGGCCCACCCCAGTGCGGAACGCTCGGGTTGACCCTGCCGTAGTCGGCAGGATCGAGTTGGATAAGTGCCAAGTCGTTGAAGGCACAGGCGTTCTCGTCGGTCTCTTTCTTTTGCTGCATCGTGATCCAGGAGTTGTAGACCATGACTCCCGGTCTCGTGGCTCCGGCGACAAGCACCTTTGTGCCGATGGGCAGCGACTCCGCTTGGCATCCGTCGATCGCCTCGGGGGGTGAGGTGGAGGAGCAGTGAGCCGCCTGGCCGATGTAGACCTTGTCGGATCGGTCGTAGTAGATGAAGTTGGCGGTACACTCCGCCCCCTCGGTAAGGGTGGTTACTCCGGGGGTGATGGCGGCTTGCCCTACGGGAGCCCAGGACGGCACCGCGTGAGCGGTGGACGCAGAAGCAAGGACGGCAGTCAGGGTCGCAGTCGTGATCCAGAGAATGAGGCGGCGCTTCATGGCGGAGATCTCCCTCCCGGAGACGAATTACAAGTATGTAACCAGCATCCCGTTTTTTGGTGAACCTTAAAGGTACATCCGGAGGGTGACGGTGTGCTCACTGAAGGCGCGCACTTTCCCGCTTTTCACCCCGTCGATGCTGCCCTGGAGAACATTTTTGGGAATGTTTTTGGGTCTTCCACCGTTAGAAGTTGTTGAGCTGGAGCGCTCGTGCTCCGGACTCACCCCCGGATCTCCGTCTGCAATTGACGCTATCGGAGGAGCGGGTGTACATTGAATGGTCGGCCGGTACCGCCTGGTTTCAGGCACGGCTGGCAAGCTTCAAATTGCCCAGGAGGCCCGCCGAGACAGACACGATCCTACAAGTTGCAGGACCGTTCTGCCGCCGGGCCGACAGGCCGGCGGTTTTTTGTGGCCGGAGCTCCGATCGGAGTGGATCAGGGCTCTAGTGCAGTCTGAAGCGTGGATGTTCCTTGAGAACTAAACAGCGTGCCCTAAGCAAAGTTAGTGTTGCTTTGAACGACCCCGAAATTCCTCGGATGGGAGGACGCATCCGCGTGCTCTCGTTCCGGAATGAGTGGTTGAGTAATAAATTCGGCGAATAATGCAAGTTCTGGTCCTCGCCCGCAGTGCGGGAGGTGGGACCACAACTAGTGCGTTTGTCGGATCCAGCTTCAAAAACTCTACGGAGAGTTTGATCCTGGCTCAGGACGAACGCTGGCGGCGCGCCTAACACATGCAAGTCGAGCGTGAATCCCGGCCGGGGTAACCCGACCGGGAGGAAAGCGGCGAACGGGTGAGTAACACGTGAGGAACCTGCCCCGGACTCTGGGATAACAGCGGGAAACCGCTGCTAATACCGGATACTCCATCCCCGTCGCATGGCGGGAATGGGAAAGTTTTTTCGGTCCGGGATGGCCTCGCGGCCTATCAGCTTGTTGGTGGGGTAACGGCCTACCAAGGCAACGACGGGTAGCTGGCGTGAGAGCGTGGCCAGCCACATTGGGACTGAGATACGGCCCAAACTCCTACGGGAGGCAGCAGTGGGGAATCTTGCACAATGGGCGAAAGCCTGATGCAGCGACGCCGCGTGAGGGATGAAGGCCCTAGGGTTGTAAACCTCTTTCAGCAGGGACGAAGCGAAAGTGACGGTACCTGCAGAAGAAGCCCCGGCTAACTACGTGCCAGCAGCCGCGGTAATACGTAGGGGGCGAGCGTTGTCCGGATTTATTGGGCGTAAAGAGCGCGTAGGTGGTTCGTAAAGTCGGATGTGAAAGTCCAGGGCTCAACCCTGGGATGCCATTCGATACTTGCGAACT
>DATACZ010000011.1:0-12793 GCA_036258795.1 Actinomycetota bacterium | reverse complement strand
GCGTCGAGCAGTCGCGCGCGTTCTCGGACGAGATTGAAGACACGGTGATCTCCACCAACCCCGCCCCGGGACGGAGGGTCAGGCGCGGAGGAACCGTCCGGATAACCGTGAGCGCCGGCCCCCAGCTTACCGACGCTCCGTCGGTGGTTGGTCTGCAGTTTCCGGAGGCTTCGAAGCTCATCGTCGACAGCGGCCTGGTCGTTGGCAAGGTTGACCGCAGGCACGACCTTCAAGCCAAGGACAAGGTGCTCGATCAGGATCCCAAGCCAGGGCGGCTGCGGAAGGGTGACCCGATAAATCTGATCATCTCAGATGGCCCGGCCATCCTCGAGGTCCCAGAG
This sequence comes from Actinomycetota bacterium, assembly GCA_036258795.1. Classification (GTDB taxonomy): domain Bacteria; phylum Actinomycetota; class CADDZG01; order JAHWKV01; family JAHWKV01; genus DATACZ01. Next base: position 12,452 of record DATACZ010000011.1, on the reverse strand, counting down.
CTTAGGAACCGGTCTGCATCCCAGGCAGAGGCGCTCCTGAACCAAGCCGGTTTCAGGTCGGCCAGGGAAGCCGTCTTCAACTCTCTCGCCGAAGGGACCGTGGTAGATCAAACTCCCAAGGCCGGCGAGAAGCTCCCACAGGGCACGCTCGTAAAGATGATCGTTAGCAGGGGCCCCCAACCGTTTGCGATGCCCAACGTCAAGGGGCGGAGCTGTGGGGACGCCAAGTCGCAGCTGGAGGGCCTGGGGATGAGGGTTTCGGTTCAGTCTCCCAGCGGCGGCGGTGCATCATGCGTGGCTAACCGGGTGCTCGAGCAGGATCCTCTGGCCGATGCCACTGTCCGGAACGGGCGGGAGGCCACTCTATACGTCGCCGGCTGATCCGCTGAAGGTCGCCGACAGGCCAAGTCCAAGCCCTACCTGCGTACTGTTGAGGTGAAGGGAGCCTTGCTCGATTAAGGGTTGAGGATGCTCTCCCGGAAGACGATCAACATCGTCATGGACATGGCAAAGCCCAGCGCCAGAAGGGGGAGCCCCTCCGCGAATGGCAGGCCATTTCTTTGCCTTTGTGCGTCGGTCTGAGCGGCGTCCGGGTACAGGACCAGGTCGGCGGCTCTCCCCGCCGGTTGGATGATGTCGGTTGATCGCGCTCTCAGACCTGCAAGGTTGGCGAAGGCCCAGTCGTAGAGGGCAGTCGACTCTCCATAGTGATTGGGCGACTTGAGGACGATGGCCAGCAGCGTCGTACCGTCACGGGTGACGGCCGAAGCCAGGCAATGGCCGGCGGAGCTGGTGAAACCGGTCTTGACTCCAACTGTGCCCGGATACCTGGCCAGCAGCTTATTGTGGTTGAAGAAGGTATGAGGCTGGCCGTCTCCCCAGGTGAGCCGGTGGCTTCGCGAGGCCACCATCTCTGCAAACACCGGCTCCCTCATCGCTCCGGCAGTGATGATGGCCAGGTCTCTGGCGGTAGTTAGATGACCGGGTGAGTCGTACCCATGAGGATTCCGAAAGTGCGTATCCCGCGCTCCCATCTGTGCCGCTCGGGCATTGGCCAGTTTCATGAATCCCTCAACCGTCCCATCGGGACTGCCCCGGTGCGCCAGGGCGATCGCTGCATCGTTGCCAGACTGAAGCAGCATTCCCCACAGCAGCTCTCTGACCGTGAATGTCCACCCTTGCTCTGCATAGGTCCTTGCCCCTGGGGCGGCCCGGGCGTCGGGCGTGATTATCGCCTTCTGATCCAGGTTGAGACGTTCGAGAATAACCAGTGCGGTCAGGATTTTGGTGAGGCTGGCAGGGGCCTGGCGCACCCGCTCATTCCTGGCCCAAAGGACCTTGCCGGTCCCGAGATCGACCAGTATCCCGGAGCTCATTGCTACCGGTGGTGGCTCGGGAACAGCCGGCAATTGTTGGGCTTGTACGGGCCCGGCCAGCATCGAGATCAGGACGGTCGCAACGCAAAGCGACCTAAGGAGGGTTCTCATGTTCGAGTGCGAAAGCGTAGATGAGGGCAGCGGCCGGCGCAAGGATTAGCCGTAAATCAAACCCAAATCGTCCAAATAACTGATCAGGCCGGGGGTGGTTTCAAGCTCGGCGACGCGATTCAGGCTGACCCACTGGACCTCGGTAGCGTCATCGCCCGCCCGCAGGTCTCCGCCCAAGACCTCGGCGAAGTAGTCGAGGATCACGTAGTGAAAAGATCCGTCGGGATCGATCGACTCAACCACCCCAGCCAGCGACCCAAGTCTCACGCTTAAACCGGTCTCCTCCAGGACCTCCCGACTAAGCGCATCATGTACCGTCTCGCCCCAGTTCAGCTTGCCCCCGGGCAGAGACCAAGCCCCAACGTACGGAGGCAGCCCCCTTCGAATCATGAGGATCTCTTCGTCACTGATTACCAGAGCCGACAACCCGATGAGGGGAGAGCGGGTGGCACGAAATGCTTTCGGTTCAGGCACGATCTGCCCTCCTGTAGCCGACAGGCTAGCCGGTAGGCCGAGTCGGGGCCTTCGGCCCTCCCTCTAGCTGCACTGTCTGCTGGCGCCGAACTCGGGCCGCTTCATCTCCGCTGATCTCCAGATAAAAGTTGGCCAGGAGAGCGGCGGAGATCGACGTTCCCACCGCATAGGCCAGATAGTCGGACAGGGCCAAGACCACTGCCGCGGCTGGAGCAAGGGGCTCGTGCCGGCTCAACATGAGCAGCCAGTCGGTCAATGACCCTGGATTCGCGGGAGGTGCTGGCGCCGCGGCGCCCGCGGACACCACCATTCCCGGCCCGTTTACCAGCACGGCGACGGCTAGGCCGAGTCCGAGAGTTATCAACAGCAGGACGAAGAAGTCGAGCTTGTTTCCTTCCGTGACCTGCCGGCTGCGCGTGAAGCTTCGGATGGGGGAACGGCCTTCCATCGCACTCGCCACCGGCGCCAGTCCATATCGCAGGTAAATCCCCAGGAGCAACGCTATCGACAGTCCCAAACTCAACATGAAAGCCACGAACAACATGGTTGCCGTGGCCGCAGTCAGCTGGTCGGGAGAAAGGTTGGCCGGCGAACCCAGGCTTGCGAAGGCAAACACCAGTGGGAGCAACGCGATCACGACGGCCAGCGTCTCGACCAAGATGAGCAGTAGCTGGGTTGTGGCAAAGGTGATCAGGCGCCTGGATAAGCTGGTCCTAAGCATCGCCCCGATCCCAGGGTCGGAGTCATGTGCGTACTGCTTCGTCATGCAGATGATGGCAAAGCTCAACCAAATTCCGATAGCAAAGGAGACGGACGCTTGAAGGAGGAGACTCGAGACACTCGGTCTTAGGGCCTCGTAGGCAGAAAGCAACGCAACGGGAATGGAGAGGACTGCGGCGAGGCCGAAGGTGGTGCCCGGATGAGCCTTAAAGTCTCCGAAGGTGAGCTTAAAGGCATCGACAGCGTGCCACCTCGGACTGGTGCCCATCCAACCTCCCCGGCGTTTTGACGCCCGACTCAACATACATTAAGGAGCCCTCCCGGCCACGGTTCGGGTACTCTGACGACATGCGCACCCGGAAGGTGCTTTTGGTGGAGGACAACGTCTCGGTTCGTGAGCTGCTCCGCGTTTTGCTGGAAACCGAGGGCTACGAGATCGTCGAGGCTACTGATGGGTCGGATGGTCTCGCCCAGGCAGAGGAATCCCTGCCGGACCTCATGATCCTGGATCTCATGATGCCAGGACTTGACGGTGAGAGCGTCCTGGCGAGGCTCAAAGCCCATCCCCAGCTTTCGGAGGTCCCAGTGCTCGTGGTCAGCGGTAAGTACGAGTCACTGGGCCGCCTCAGGGATCAGCTAGGGGAGGAGAACGTCTTTCCGAAGCCCTTCGAGCCAAGCAAGATGATGGACCGCATAGGGTATCTGATCGGCTACCCGGACGACTGAGGGACCGGCGAAAGCACGAGTCCGGGAGTCGGGTCATCTATCCGAGCTGCGGGGCCTCCTGCGCGTCCTCGAAGAGCGCCACACTGGCCGTGAACCCATGGAGGAAGTTCACTCCGCCTATCGGACCGATCTCGCCCCCGCAGAACATCCCGGCCACCGGTAGTCCGGCAAAGGCGGATCTGAGAGCGGCGACGTCGTGATCGGGGGCACCGAAAAGACCCAAGCCCCGCCCGTTGCAGGTGAACATGAGCGCCCCTGCCGGAGGACTTCCTTTGCCGGAATCCAGCCGGTCCTCGAGCAAGCCCTTGAGGTCGGCGTCGGCGGTAGCGGCGTCTCGCATCTGGAACTGGACGGTCTGTCCCAGGGTAAGAGCCTCGCCCACGGACATGGCTCCGGTCTGTGGGTCGGCTTGGAGAACACCTCGGATCAGGAAGTCCCCGGGTTTGGGGTCCACGGTCCGTTCATCGATGACCACCCCCAGCTGCAAGTTCTGGCTTGCCATGGCGCGCTCTTCCGGGGAGAGCCTCTCCAGGGTCTCGCGAAGGCGGTGAAGGGGCGGCTTCCCTCCGAGCTCCCAGATGATGTTTCCCTGGACTCCAGTGACCACGAACGGCTCGCCGATAGGCTTGCAGCCCTGGGAGACGAGGGGGCTCACGTTGACGTTTCCGCCCAGGAGGACCCCAACAGCGCCCGAGGTTCGAGCAGTCCCATTGAGAATCAGTAGGTTCTGACCCGGGCCGCGGCCGCTTATCTGACCGCCCAGGACCGGCAAGCGTGGGTAGTCGGTGTTCAGGCTCTCCAGAACCGTTTGAGTGGGGAAGGTGTAGGGGTCCGCCAGGAGGATCATCGCGCGCATAGGCTCTGTGATCAGGGGCAAGCCCACCACGGCCTCGCCGTCCGGTGTGGATTGAACGGCCAGCTCGAAAGGATGGATCCTGGCCCCGTCCAGCTGGGCAAGCCAGAGTGACAGGGCGGGACCCTGCTCGATCTCTTGTTCCCCTCCGACGGTCCCCTGACTCGTGCAACCCAGCAGGGTGGCACTTCCAAGCTTTGGAAGGATGGCGCCCAGCACGTCATCGGCCGCGATGGCGTGATGGGGAGACATGAACAAGAAGCCCAGGTGAACGCGATCGGGGGCGAGAAGCTTCATCGCCTGCTGAAGGGCCTCTTCCGCCGCTCGTGCCGGGTGGCCAAGCTTGGAGACTCCCGAGCCGATTCTTATCATCCGGGTCCTGCCGATCCACGGTTGACCCCAGGACGGGTCATTGCTTCCAGGTCCAATACCCGGTCGATCTCGTCGGCCGTCATCATCCCTTCCTCCAGGAGGACGGTCCGGATGCCCTTACCGCTCTCCGAGGCGAGCCTGGAAACCCTGGCCGCTTCGTCGTAGCCAATTACCGGAACTAGGACGGTCACGGTAGCCAGGTTTGCTGAAAGGAGCTTCCGGGTCCGTTCGGCATCTGCCTCGATTCCCTCCACGCACTTCGCGGCAAGAATCTCGGCCGCGGACGCCAGACTCTGTATCGAGAACAAAAGGTCATAAGCCATCACAGGCATCATAGTGTTCAGTTCGAATATGCCCCCCAGACCCCCCAACGCAATCGTGACGTCATTACCTATTACTTGAGCGGCTACCTGAATCACCGCTTCCGGGATGACCGGGTTGACCTTTCCAGGCATGATGCTCGAACCAGGCTGCAGAGCCGGAAGCTTGAGCTCGGCAATTCCCGTGGCCGGCCCCGAGGCAAGCCACCTCAGGTCGTTGGCGATTCGAGAAACCGACACGGCGACGGCTCGGAACACGCCGGAAGCCTCGACCACGGCATCTCGGGCGCCCTGAGCCTCGAAGTGATCTGGAGCCTCGATAAGGTCGAAACCCGTACGCTCGGTGAGGTATTCGATAGCTCGCTCAGCAAAGCGGGGGTGGGCATTCAGCCCTGTTCCAACTGCCGTGCCTCCAAGGGCCAGTTCACTGAGATGCGGCAGCGTGGACCGGACTCTCGCGATCGAGTGCGTCACTTGAGAAGCAAATCCCGCGAACTCCTGCCCCAGGCGGACGGGGGTTGCGTCCATGAGATGCGTGCGTCCGGACTTCAAGATTCCGTCGAATTCCTCTGCCTTTGATTTGAGCGCCTGCTCGAGATGTTCCAGAGCCGGAAGCAGCTCTTGCCGGATTGCCGTGAGCGCCGCCAGATGGGTAGCCGTTGGAATCACGTCGTTGGAGGACTGACACCGGTTGACGTGATCTTTGGGATGAACAGGGTGCATGGCTCCCAGGCCGGCGCCGAGGATCTCGTTTGCCCTGTTGGCAATCACCTCGTTGGCGTTCATGTTGGTTGATGTCCCGGAGCCCGTTTGGAAGACGTCCACTACGAAATGATCGTCGAGCTTGCCCCCGGCCACCTCATCGGCAGCCTCCGCAATGGCCTCCGCAATATGCGCCGGCAGCAGGCCAAGCTCCTGATTTGCCTTAGCTGCCGCCCACTTGATCAGTCCGAGGGCCTCGATGAAGCGGCGGGGAAACCTCCACGAAGATATGGGGAAGTTGTCCACCGCCCGCTGGGTCTCCGCTCCGAAGTATGCGCCGGCCGGAACAGTTACCTCTCCCATGGCGTCGCGTTCGACCCGATCTTGGCCCATGAATTGATACTAGACCTGACCGGGGGAGTGAGTGTGGCCGTAACCAGCTGAGCGAGGGTAGCGAGCGAATCCACGCCTTGCCTTCTCCGGCCGAGTGACTGACCGTAGGGAGGGAGTGAGGCCGTGGCCGTGGCCGTCCGCCAAGTGACGCTGCATGGGGTATACATCAAGACATGCTCCTACTTCTGGTGCGCCATGCTGTCACCGATGTAACGGGCCAGAAGCTGACTGGCAGATTGCCGGGATTCTCACTCTCCGAGAAGGGACGAGCGCAGGCCGAGTCTGTGAGCGCTCGCCTGTCGAAGGCACCCCTCAAAGCCATCTACTCCAGTCCCCTGGAGCGTTGCATGGAGACGGCCGAGATCATTGCCCGGCATCATCGGGTCAAGATTGAGACCGTTGATGCGCTCGAGGAGGTGGACTACGGCCAGTGGCAAGGAAAGCCGCTCAAGGCCCTTTACAGAACCAAGGCCTGGACGAAGCTGCGTGCCAGACCTGCCGACTTTCGATTTCCGGGCGGCGAAACCATCAGGGAGGCGCAGACTAGGGGCATGCGTGCCGTCGAAGCTCTTCGGGCCAAACACAAGGATCGTGCGGTGCTGGTCTGTTCGCACGCCGACATGATCCGCCTGGTCGTGGCCGGATACCTGGGGCTCGGAATCGACCTCTATGATCGAATCAGCATCGCCCCCGCCTCGGTCAGCATCCTAAACGTCGGGGACGGCACGCCGAGGCTGCTGAACCTTGGCGACTTGGGCTCTTTCGATGATTTGTTCGGGGCCCTGAAATCGCGAGGCGCCAGCCCGAGCTCCAGAAAGACAGGCCGGTGAGCTTCAACTTGGAGTTCGAGGCCGTTGACCGCATCACCACCGGAGCGGTGGGCGAGCCTGGCAATAGGGTCTTCATGCTTCAGGCCGCCCAAGGGCTTACCCAGCAAACCTGGATCCTCGAAAAAGAGCAGGTAATAGCGATAGGTCGTGGAAGCTACGAGCTGTTGGCCCAGATCGGGCAGCACACGATGACCCACGAGCTCTTGGGAAAGGGCCCTCTGGCTGCATCCTCCCCGGAGTTCAGTGAGGCCATGGCTCTGCAGCCTGATGAGCCGGCATTTCGGATTGACCCCCAGTCGATGACGATGCGCTACGACGAGGAGCGCGATCTCATCGAGGTGTCATTCTCAGAGCTCGTCGAGGAGGAGGGCAACGCCGCCATGGTGCAGCTTTGGGTAACCCCCAGGCAGCTTGCGGCCCTGGGCGTTCAGGGAATGAAGGTGGTGGCCCAGGGAAGGCCGATCTGCCCGCTGTGCGGCTATCCCATTGGCCCAGAGGGCCATCAATGCCCCTCCTCAAACGGTCAGAATCCAAGGACCCGCTAGTGGGTCGTTACTGACGATCCTTTAGCCGGTGGAACCCTCGGTTCCTGAGGGGGAGCTCGAGATTCTGGGCCTCTTACCCGCATCCTCCAACTACACCTTTTTGGCGCAGGTCAAAGGGAGCCCTGGGACCCTCGTCGTGTACAAGCCCCGTCAGGGGGAGACGCCCCTCTGGGACTTTGTGCAAGGTACGCTTTGCCAGAGGGAGGTGGCCGCGCATCTGGTGGCACGAGCCGCGGGGTGGGCGTTTGTCCCGCCCACCGTCCTAGCCGATGGTCCCCTGGGTTTGGGTGCCGTCCAGCTCTTCATAGATCACGATCGCTCGATCACCGCTTTCAAGCTCGCCCAGGACCACCGATGCGAATTGCAGCAGATTGCGGTCTTTGACCTGGTGACCAACAACGCCGATCGAAAGGCCGGTCACGTCTTCATCGACGCGGCCGGGAGAGTGTGGGCGGTCGACCATGGGCTTTGCTTTCATGCCGAGGAGAAGCTCAGGACGGTCCTCTGGGACTACGTTGGAGATCCCATCCCCGAGAAGGAGCTGGAGGCCATCGATAAGGTCCTTCGGGCACTCGAGGACAAGACGATCCCGGAGCTTGAACAGTTGCTGTTTCCCGAGGAAATCGAGGCTCTGAAGAAACGGGCGGAGAGGCTTCTCGAGCACAAGGCTTTTCCTGCCCCACGCAGCGGGCGGGCCTATCCGTGGCCGCCGATCTAGAGCCTGCCCGGATCCTAGTCAAAGCGCCCGGGCCGTCTTTCATTATCCGAGTCCCAGCCAATACAATGGCCCCACTGTGGCGGGCCTTGGCAAACTGCAGCCTTCGAGGCTTAGGGCGGGTGCCCGGCATCTTCTCCTTTGGGCAATCGTAAGTGCTGCCTGTTTGAGTTGGGCTGGACCGGCTCACGCAGCAGACTTTCGGAGCGGTAAGGGCCGCCAAGAGATCACCGGATTTGTTAGAGACGACGTCTACGTCTCCGGCGAGACAATTCTGGTCCCAGGAGGGGTCTCGGGTGACCTCATCGCGTTCGGCCGGCAGGTGGAAGTGGCTGGGACCATTGGCGGATCCGTGCTGTCGGGCGCCGAGAGTGTGGAGATCAGTGGCAATGTGGTCCAAAGCGCACGAGTCGGAGCCCGAAGCGTTGAAGTGACCGGTCCTATAGGAGGCGACCTGCTAGCGGGTGCCCAATCCGTCCTATTGAGCCGAGAAGGCGTGATCAATCGGGACCTGCTCCTTGGCGCTCAGGACGTTGTGATCGACGGGCAGATCACCCGCAATGTCAAAGGGGGAGCTCGGTCTCTGACCATCAACGGCAACGTCAAAGGCGACGTTGAGGTGGATGTAGAGAACTTGACCATAGGAAGGGGAGCTCGGATCGAGGGTGACCTCATATATACCTCGCAGGACGAGGCCGAAGTGCAGCCGGGTGGCATGGTGTTGGGCCGCACCGAGCGGCGCAATCCCGCGCCCGAGAGCGTCCGCGACGCCGGCGACTACGTCGTCGAACTCCTGAGAAGCCTGGTCGGGCCCATCATCCTTGGCGTGCTATTCCTGTGGCTCGTGCCGGGTCCCCTCTTCGCCACCACTCAGGCACTCCGGAGTGCACCGCTTGCCAGTCTTGGCGTGGGTGTGGTGGCCCTGGTGCTCGTGCCATTCTTGGTTCTGTTCCTCTTCATCCTTGCCTCGATTACCGGAGCCGGCTTCTCGGTTCCCTTCGCCCTTGCAGGCGTCTTCATTGTGCTGTTGTTCCTGGCGAAGTTGATTGTTGGTCTCGCTCTCGGCGGCTTGATACTGAGATTGGGTAAGGGCGGGGCAGAGCCCTCCGTAACGAAAGCTGTGCTCGCACTGATAGTTGGTATTGTGCTTCTTGCCCTGCTCACGCTGGTTCCCATCCTTGGAGGTATCGTCTCCTTCCTGGTGATCATCCTGGCGTTGGGCGCTGCCCTTCTGGCCTTGATCCGCTGGCGGAGAGGGCAAGATGTCGTCGCCCCACCATCAGCCCCGGAGGCCGCAGCCGAGGTTTGAGGCGCACTATTGGGACCTGCTGATTAGCAGCACGGTGGGACCGGTGATGCTCGCAGTAATGATTCACACTAGAAGGAAGCTCCAGGCGAAAGTCCCTAGTCGGTGAGAGGAGATAGATGGCGGTAACGGCACAGTCGGCCGCACGCACAGTGGGCCAGATCATGAGCAGACCAGTCGTGACAGCAAGCCCATGGGAGACGCTTCAAATGGCGGCCGACGTGATGGCTGAGCAGGGCGTTGGGTCTGTGGTCGTTGTAGAGAATGAAAAGCCCATCGGGATCCTGACTGAACGCGACCTGGTACGGCTGGCGGCGGCCGGAGCGAACGCCCGAACCGAGATCATAGAAAACTGGATGGTCCGGGACCCCGAGACCGTGGAGCCGACGGTCGAGGTGGTGGATGCCCTTCACCGCCTGTCGGAGCGCGGCTACCGGCACATTCCCGTGGTGGAGGGGGGAAATGTGGTTGGCCTGGTCTCGATGCGCGACCTAATGAAGATTGCCGAGATTAGGCCCTTTGGAACTCTGGCCATCGATGTGCCGAAGGGGCTGAAGGGCGTGGTGGTAGCAGAGACCAAGATTGGCGACGTGCGAGGTACCGAGGGCTTCTATCACTACCGGCAGTACAGTGCGATCGAGCTTGCGGAGAAGTGCACGCTGGAGGCGGTGTGGCACCTGCTATACGAAGGCAGGCTGCCAAACCACGATGAGCTCGAGGCCCTGAAGAAGCAGCTACGTACCGAGCGGGTCATTCCGCCAGAAATCAAGGACCTCCTTCCATCCGTAGCAAAACTGGGAGAGACGTTCAGGCCGCTCGAGGCCCTTCGCTCCGCCCTTTCGCTCATGGCCTCGGCCTGGGACTTCAAACCTTGGTTGGACACGGATATGGAGGACTTGAAGTCGCAGGCGTTTCGAGTGTGCGCCGTCATCCCCACTCTCGTGACTGCTCTTCACCGGCTGAACCATGGGCTCGAGCCGGTTGAGCCACACCCCGACCTGTCCTATGCCGCCAACTACCTGTACATGTGGAAGGGGGAGGAGCCACCCCCCCTGCATGCCGAAGCTATGGAGAAGTATCTGATCTCGACGATTGACCACGGCTTCAACGCCTCAACGTTCACAGCACGGGTCGTGACCTCCACGGGCGCGGACCTCGGATCCGCAATAGTGGCGGCACTGGGCTCTCTTTCCGGCCCTCTTCACGGCGGCGCACCGAGCCGGGCCCTGGAGATGCTGGATGCCATCAAAACCCCTGAGGAAGCCGACGAGTGGATAAGGTCGGCGATCCAAAGAGGTCAGAAAATCATGGGTTTCGGGCACCCCGTCTACAAGACGGATGATCCCAGGTCCAACATGCTGAGAAACCTGGCTGAGGAGCTGGGAGGGGCGCGAGTGGAGTTTGCCAAGTACATAGAGTCGAGGGTCATCGAGCTGCTCGAAGAGCTGAAGCCAGGCCGGCAGCTGCGCACCAACGTCGAGTTCTATGCCGCGATCTGCATGGAGAGCATTGGCCTGCCGCCGGACCTGTTCACCCCCACCTTTGCCTGCAGCAGGGCCATCGGATGGACCGCGCACATACTCGAGCAAGCCTCCGACAACAGGATCATTCGCCCCAGCGGGCGCTACACTGGGCCCCCTCCACCTCAACCTATCGAGGGCGAGTGCGGTGATCGCAAGCTCCAAGAAGGTTAGGGCTTTACTCAAATCTGAGGGCGCAGGAGGAAGGATGCACCAAACGCGCCAGGTCCTGGCAGATCGATTCGAGGTCGACTCTCTGCTCGGACAGGGCGGTATGGCAAGGGTGTACCGAGGCACGGACCGGGTCCTTGGGCGTCCGGTTGCCATCAAGGTGCTTGCCGACAACCTCGGCTGCGACCCTCAATTCGTGGCGCGGTTCCGCCAGGAGGCTCAATCGGCCGCTTCGGTGGGTCATCCCAATCTCGTGGCGGTTTTCGATACGGGTTCGGATGGTGACATTCACTACATCGTCATGGAGTACGTCGAGGGTCGCACCCTGGACGAGACGATAAGGGCCGAAGGTCCTGCAGATCCAGCAAGAGCCCTTCAGATTGCAAAGGCGGTCTGCGGCGCATTGGCGGCTGCCCATGCCAGGGGCATCATCCATCGGGACATCAAGCCGGCAAACATCCTGTTGCAGCCTGACGGCGTGGTGAAGGTGATGGACTTCGGCATCGCCAAGGGTGCGGACTCTCCTTCTTTGACAAATGCCGGTTTCGTTATTGGTACGGCGGCCTACCTTTCGCCGGAGCAGGCCCAGGGTCTCTCCGTCGATCCTCGTTCCGACATCTACTCCTTGGGATGTGTGCTCTACGAGATGCTTACAGGAGTGCCACCCCTGGCAGGGGAGACCCTTTTCGACATCGCACATAAGCTTGCCAATGAAGAGCCATTGCCACCCTCCAGCCTCAACCCGGCGGTTTCGGAGAACATCGATCGCATAGTCATGAGGGCCCTGGCAAAGAAACCCGAAGCCCGGTATCAGAGCGCTCTCGATATGCAGGTTGAGCTCGAGGCGACTTACGAGGTGTCGGTCGAAGGCCACGCCTGGAGTACTCAGCCTGAGAGCATGGCTTTCACGGCTGGATCATCCGCAACGACAGTAATCGAGCGGGACGGAACTGCCACGGGCGTTTTGCCCCAGGACGCTGCCGGCCCAGCCCCTGAGGGTGTCCGCCTCGGCCATCCCAGGTCCGGCCGGCTTCTCCTCGTTGCAGGCTTGGTTCTGCTTGCGCTGGCGGCGCTTCTAGCGTTTTGGACCTTAGCTGGGAGGCAGAGGCCGGAGGCCGGGAGTAGCGCCCAGGTCGCACCGTCGCTGGAGCCCCCTCCTCCCGCTGCAACCTCCGGTCCCCCCGTGCCTCCTAACGCCGGGCTTCCGGCCCCAGAGGGACCTGCAGACTCAATGGTGCAGGATGTGATCCAAGGGCTGGCGGGAGGTATCGTCGCGGCACAGAACTCGGGTGAGATCACTGAGAAAGCGGCCAGGGAC
>DATACZ010000010.1:0-51790 GCA_036258795.1 Actinomycetota bacterium | reverse complement strand
CAGCACCGCCTCGTGAACAAACCTCCCGTACATCCCCTGGCCGCCGAACTTTGGAAGGAGCGCCGGATGGATGTTGATGATCCGGCGAGGGAAGCGTGCAAGCGTCATCGGACCGAGCTTTTTCATGTATCCGGCTAGCAGAACAAGATTCACATGGTGAAGCTCCAGGAGACGAGCGATCTCCTCGTCGAGCCTTTCGAATTCGGGATGGGTCTTGCCGCTCAGGTGATAGGTGGGTATCGAAGCCTGATCAGCCCGCGCCAGAGCCATCGAGGCTCTGTTGTTGCTGATCACTACCGCGACTTCCGCATCCAGCGCGCCCATCCTGCAGGCGTCGATGACAGCCTGAAGGTTGGAACCCCCGTGGGAAGCAAGAACTCCCAGCCTCAGATGAGGCATTAAGGCATCATATGGTGGCAAAGGTAACTGTGCGCCGCTGTTGCGGCTGGGCCCTGCTCGGATCTGCGCCTGGACCTAGGCTACCTTCTCCAGCATGTCCTCTGAGTACTTGCCTAGCGTCGCGGCCGAGTTGGCTCTGGCCCTTTGCATGAATACATCCTGGCTGGCCCCCACCTTGGAACTGTCCCCAGCCCATGTCTTCATCGCCGCGGCCATGAGCGCCCTGCCGTACGAGAAGCTGAGGGCCCAAGGGGCTCCACCAATTTGATTCATGGCGTTCAGATGCTCGGCAGCCTTCTCGTCGCTTTGTCCGCCGGAGAGGAATACGATTCCCGGAACCGATGCCGGCACCACCGCGCGGAGGCACCGTAGGGTTTCCTCGGCAACCCTCTGGACGTCTGCCTGATCGGCGTTCTCGTAGCCCGAGATGACCATGTTTGGCTTCAAGAGCATGCCCTCGAAGTCGACCCGCTGCTGGTACAGCTGGTCGAAGACGGTGTGCAGTGTGTCCGAGGTGACCTGGTAGGAACGCTCGATGCTGTGGTCGCCGTCCATCAGGACCTCTGGCTCGACGATCGGCACAATGCCAGCCTCCTGGCATAGAGCGGCGTACCTGCCCAGGGCGTGCGCGTTGACCAGCAAGCAGTAATCCGTCGGGATGTCCTCACCGATCGTGATCACAGCCCGCCATTTGGCGAATCCAGCGCCTAGCTCCCTGTATTCCTCCAGGCGGTCACGAAGACCGTCCAGCCCTTCGGTAACTTTTTCGTCTGAGGAGCCGGCGAGAGGCTTGGCGCCGGTGTCGACCTTGATGCCCGGAACGATCCCTCGCTCTTTCATGAGCTCGGGAAAGGGCTTTCCATCGGAAGTGCTCTGCCGGATGGTCTCGTCGTAGAGGATCACCCCGCTGATCGCCTCCTCAATCCCATCGGCGGTGAAAAACAACTCCCGGTAGGCCCGCCGATTTTCCTCGGTCGACTCGACTCCAACCTTTCCCAGCCGCTTTGTGATGGTGCCTGTGCTCTCGTCGGCAGCCAGGATTCCCTTGCCCTCAACAACCAGCTTACGGGCCGTGTCGTGAAGCTCTTCGGTGTAGGTATTCATAGGCGTCCTCGTACCCCCCAGAAAACTGTTCCCGTATATTGCTTACCCGGTGACGATACCCAGAAAAACATACCGATCGGTCGTGTTTGATGCCTAAATTTCCTCCGAGATCGTGACCTCGGCCAGATCCTTGACCACAACATCCGCGCCCGCATTTCGTAAGGCCTCAGCTTGGCCAACTCGGTCGACGCCGATGACCAGTCCAAATCCTCCCCTGCGGGCCGCTTCGACGCCAGCCAGAGCATCCTCGACTACCACTGCACGCCTCGGGTGCACACCAAGACGCTTGGCGGCCTCCAGGAAAACCGCCGGATCGGGCTTGCCCTTCAATCCCAGCTCGGCAGCGTCCCGACCATCTACCTTCTCATCGAACAAGTCGGCGACATCCGCCGCGTGCAGGACTTCCTTCATATTGCGGCTCGCCGAGATGATGGCAATCCCCAAGCCTCTCTTTTGGAGCTCGCTCACCAGACGGATGGTGGACGTGTAGGCATCCGCACCGCCGGTCTCCAACTGCTTCATGAAGTACTTATCCTTGCGATTGGCCAGTCCAGAAACCGTTTGTGCCTCGGGTGGATCCTGCGGTGTGCCAAAGGGCAAGGAGATGTGGCGGGAATCAAGGAAGGCACGGGCCCCGTCGTAGCGGCTCTTTCCATCGACGTACAACAGGTAGTCCTTTCCCGAGTCGAAAGGGACGAAGCTTTCGTCGGTCCCTTCCGTTCGGTGCCTCAGATACTCGTCGAACATCTGCTTCCAGGCCCCGGCATGGACTTTGGCGGTGTCGGTCACGACGCCGTCCATGTCGAATATGACACCGTCGACTCTGCCAATCGGAATCACGGCTTGGCCGTCAACCAGGCGCCTCAGCTCAAGCTCGTCACCTGACCCCTCCGGCTGGGGTTTCTGATCCGAGCTCATCCGGCTCCGGTCTTCTGCAAAGATCCCCAGCCGTTTTCCTCTCGGCGGGCCTCATAGCTGCCAGGCCCGAGTAAGCGCAGAGGCTGTCCGCCAAGGGCGACCCCGGTCTGGGCTTCCACATTCAAACTCAACGACTTGCCCTCCACCTCGATCCCCAGCCGAGCTCCCCGCCACCGAATCGAGAAAGCCAATCGGTCCCACTCCGATGGGAGCCGTGGATCAATACGCACCCCTTCGCTTTCCGCCTGCAGCCCTCCAAATCCCATCACCGCGGCCTGCCAAAGACCGCCCATCGTCGCAAGATGCACTCCGTCCGCAGCAATCCCTATACGGCCGCCAAGGTCGAAACCTGCGGCCATGCGGAAGTAATCAAGCGCCGATGCCAAGTCATTGGTCCTGGCTGCCACCGACGCGTGGATCGCCGGGGATAACGAACTGCCGTGGGAGCTCCTCGGCTCATAGTAACGATAATTCGCGTGGGCAGCTGCCGGCGAAACCGCATCCGGAAGCATGTGAGCAAGCATGAGGACATCGGACTGCTTGGTCACCTGACAGAGCGGAAGCCTGGTTATGCCCACCGCCAGCTCTCCCGCAAAGGGCCGGGGAGCCACGTCAACCGCCCGAAGGTCCTCCAGATCAAAAAACCCTGCGAACTGCTCGTAGAGCAGAGTGTCGGGGTCGAACCCGTCAAACAAACCATTCGCCACCGCCCGCCAGTGTTGTATCTCCGACTTGCGCAGCTTTAGGCGTTCGGCGAGTCGTCTCGAAGACTCCTCGTTGAGTTCGTGAAGCACGTCGAGCACCTCAAGGGCACGCTCGAGGTTCCAGCGGGCCAGGGCATTGGTATAGGCGTTGTCGGAGACGTTGGAGTGGTACTCATCCGGACCCATGATGCCGTGAATGTGATACCGGCCGTCCGGCCCAAGCGTCACTCGTGATGCCCAGAACCTTGCCGTCTCCAGGAGGATCTCCGCACCCATCTCCTCCAGAAACGTGTCATCTCCGGTGACACGCCAGTACAGGTACGTCGCCCAGGCGACGTCGGCGGAAATATGGTGTTGCTGGAGGGCGGTTAAAACCGGTATTCGGGTCCCGTCGTTGAGGGAAACATAAGGCGGCGTTACTTCCTGCCCCGTATCCGCCGATTCCCACGGATAGAGAGCTCCCCTGTAACCGAACTGAGCCGCCTTTTTTTTGGCCTCCGGGAGGGTCCGGTAACGGTAGGCGAGAAGTGCCCTGGCCACAGTGGGGTCGGTGAAGATGTAGAAAGGAACGACGAAGACATCCGTATCCCAGAAAACGTGCCCGCGGTACCCAGGGCCGGTCAATCCTCGGGCTCCGATCGATGCTAGATCGCTTTCTGGGTCCCCGGATGACATGAGGTGATACAAGGCAAAACGCATGGCCCGCTGCGTCTCAGGGTCTCCACCGATCACCACATCGGAATCCCCCCATCGCGTGGTCCATGCCCGACAGTGCTCCTCCATGAGCGAGCCGGCTCCCTTGCGACGAGCGGCGCTCAGAACGTCGCTCGCATTCCTCTCATCCGGCCCGCGACTCACTGCGACGATGCGGTCTAGCCGGCCTTCCCTGGCTTCGCTGGAGATGGCGAATGAGGCTCTTCCGCCCTTTCGTCCCTGGAGGTTGATATTGACCCACCCACTTTGCTGCTCCATCTCGAGGCGTTCATAGAGAGTCGTGTAGGTGAGCGGGATGTGCGTAGTAAGTCGCGCCGGGTGCTCTGACTCCAACTCCGCCATGAGAACCAGGATGGCCCTGTCCGCCAGAGAGGCGAAGCGAGCGGATCGGAATGTCATCCCGGCGCCAGACGGCAGGCGGTGGCGCCAGGTACGAAAAAGGATGCCATGTCTTAGGTCCAGAACTCGCCGCAGCTCCAGGAGGTCCCCGCGCTCGAGATTCGCTCGTTCGCCGCCAAGATGAAACTCAAGGCGCGCCCAGTCCGGCCCTGCTATCAGTTCCGGAACCTCGGGGACGAGCGCAGCTTCCTCGGGAGTGGCGTAGACCCCGGCGACGTATGTGGCGGGAGATGAGTGCGAGGTGAGCTCCTCGAGCGATCCCCTGGTCCCCAAGCGTCCGTTTGCAACCGTGAACCACGATTCGTAGTCCTTTTCCCGGCGGTGATCGAATCCCTCTACCGTGATGAGCCAAGCGGGATCGTCGACCGGTTGAGGAAACGGCTCGATGGCATCGAGAACGGCTGGATTAACGGTGTCCTGTTCGCTTTTCACTACGCTCCTTGCGCGGCAGTTGGGCGGGCTCTCTCGAGCCACGGCCCCAGGACGCCCGCAAGTCCAGGGAACGATACCAAGGGTCTCCCGAAAGTTGCACCAGGGCGCGACGGAACTGCAGGCAGCCGCGGCCCGGGCGAAAATCTGCAAGCAGCCCGGTGTTTTAAGTTACCCGGCGTTAACATGTCCCAAAATTGGTCAGGCCTTTCTGATTGGGAAATGCTCGACATGGAACCGGGCCGGGTCCCTGGGCAAGCCGTCAAATCCCCGCCAGACAAAGGCAAGAAGGTGGTCGACGATGAGGTCGCGATTCCCCGCTCCCGACTCGAGCCACCACCCCACCACGGACTCAACCGCCCCAAGGAGCGCATTCGCATACAGCGGAGCCCCCCGCGCATGAAGCCCTGCGCCCTTCATCACGTCGGAGATGGTGTTGGTAAGGCCCCGTACTATGGACTCCCGCACCTCACGAAGCCGGCTTCCTAGAACAGGGTCTAGTTCGACCGAAGACAAAATCATCAACTGGAAGGCTTCGGGATTGGCTTCGGCGAACCTGAGATAGGCATCAATACCCCGATGGAGCCTCTCTCGTGGGTTTGTGGAAGAGCCCATGGCTTCCCAGAGGCCTCTCAAAAGCGAGTTGATGTGCTCGTCGAGCACCGCCATGAACACCTCAGCCTTACCGCCGGGAAAGTGCCGGTAAAGCATTGGCTTGGTTACGCCCGCCCGGCGCGCGACCTCCTCTACCTCGGTTTTGCGGTAACCTTGTCTCCCGAAGAGTTCCTCAGCCGAGGCCAATAGCCGCCTCCGGCGCTCCTCTCGGGAGACCCGTCTACGGGCCTCCATTAAAGTTACTCCAGGTAACTGGTAACGTTTCACCCACTGCCGTGTCTTAACCACTGTGACGGAAAAATTGGGGAAGAACCAGGTGCAGCGCGTTGCAGCCTGGAAGGAATCCGCCTTTCGTGAAGTTTACGCTAGGTACATCAAGCCTGTTCAGGCCTATATCCTGCGCCGGGTTCGTAATCACCATGACGCCGAGGACCTTGCGGCACAGGTGTTTTCTCAGGCCCTGAAGCACATGGATCCAAAGGAGGCCGGTTCGCCCGAGGTAGCGGCGTGGCTGTTCACCTCGGCTCGCAACGCCACGGCTAATCATGCCCGCACCCGGAAGTTCCTGGCGACTGTGTCGATAGAGGAGCTGGGAGAGCCAGCCGCAGCAACCTCCGGCGACTCGGACCCGGACCGGGCACTCCTCGACGAGGAGGAGCTGGGACGCCTCCTTCAGGCAGTCGCACGACTGCCCGCGGAGCAGCGCAGGGCAGTGATCCTGCGATTTGTTGAGGAGCTTCCGCACGCCGAGATTGCACAGGCCCTGGGCCGCAGCGAAGGTTCGGCGCGGGTGCTCGTCCACCGTACGCTGGCCACTCTCAGGAAGGACGTCTCATGACCGGCTGGATGTTCCCTGGGCAAGGATCTCAGCGAGCCGGGATGGCCAACGGCGTTGAAGCTTCCAAGGATCTTTTCGAGGCAGCCCGCTCGATCCTGAGGACCGATCTGGAGAAGCTGTGCACCACCGATACCAATCCCACCTGGCCACCCGACATCCTCCAGCCTGCTCTCTACACCACCTCTGTGGGCATCGGCAGGACCATGCTTTCGAATGGACTGGAGCCTCAGGCCTTGGTCGGCCACAGCCTCGGAGAGTTCCCGGCCCTGGCAGTTGCCGGCTCCCTTACGTTCGAGGACGGCTTGCGACTCATGGCTCTCAGAGGCCGGGCGATGGCTCAAGCGGGGCGCAGCCACCCCGGCGGGATGGCCGCGGTCATCGGGTTGGATCGGCCGACCATAGAGCAGATCTGCAACGATGCCGGGGAAGTTTGGGTCGCCAATCTCAACTCCCCGTCGCAGACGGTCATCTCCGGCAAAGACCGGCCTCTTGCCGAGGCGGCCGAGCAGTGCCGGCATGCAGGCGCGAGCAGGGTTGTGCGGCTCAACGTCCCGATAGCTGGCCACTGCCCCTTGATGGAGTCCGCCGCCGAGCAGGTGGAGGAAGCCTTGTCCAAGGTGTCGGTAAGGAAGCCGAAGTGGCCGATCTATCTCTGCGCCGATGGCCGGCCTCATACCGACCCCGACGAGATAAAGAGGTTGCTGGTGGAGGTGATCACCAATCGCGTTCGGTTTGTGGAGGCCATCGAGAACATGCACCGGGACGGAGTGAGGTTTTTTGTGGAGACCGGACCCGGGAGAGTGCTTAGGGGGCTCGTTCGTCAGATTCTTCCCGAGGCCCAGCTTGCCGGAGTTGATGGTGATGAACAGGTAATGGAGCTGGCAACATCCGCAAAGCCCAACCGACGGGGAAGGGCTAAGGAAAGGGCCGGCTCGGCCAGGCCTCGGACGACCGAGACTGTGAGGGTTTCCTAACTTGATTGCCTGGAAGGATTCGCTGTCGGAAGCCGCCCCGGGAGAGGCTTTAGTCGTCGAAGAGCGCCTGGTTCTTTCACCGTGCAGCGGCCGCTTCCGCCCCAGCCCCCTCGTGCGTGACACCGGAGAGGGTGAGTACGTCCTTCAGGGGCAGGTGGTCGGCAACGTGGAGTCCTCCAGCGGAGAGGTGGTTCCGATCCGCTCTCCCTTTGCCGGGTGGATGATGGGCTTGATGCTCCCGGACGGGGCACCGGTGCGCGGGTCGGAACCGGTGGTCTGGCTGAGATGCCATTGACCGTGGGCCGGACGACCTTTCCTAAAGCTTCCAACAACACTTAGAGGGATAAGGATGAAAGTTTCGATTACTGGCGTGGGCATGGCGGTACCCGAGCGAGTCGTACCGAATGCAGAGATCGCTGCCCGGCTCGGAGTCACCTCCGAGTGGATAGAGGCTCGCACGGGTATCAAGGAGCGCCGGTTTGCCGGCCCCGAGGATTCAGCATCCTCGTTGGGAGCCACCGCAGCCCGGCGAGCCTTGGAGGTCAGCGGCGTCGAGCCTAAAGACGTTTCCATGGTCGTGGTGGCAACGTGCACTCCCGATTACCGACTGCCAGGAGCCGCCAGCCTCATTCAAAACGAACTGGGCGCTACCCGCGCCGGTGCATTCGACGTCGGAGCCGCGTGTTCCGGGTTTATCTACGCCCTTGCGGTCGGCAGCGGCTTGATCTCTGGAACCAACCAGGGTCCGGCGGTGATCATCGGAGTCGACCTACTCACCCGGCACATCAACTTCGGCGACGCCATGACCGCACCCCTTTTCGGGGATGGTGCAGGAGCCGTGGTCATCGAGCCAAATCCGGATGCAGACCCCATTCGGTTCGAGCTTGGATCCGATGGGTCGGGATTTCATCAGGTGTACATCCCAACAGGGGGCAGCAAGCTGTCTTCGGACGGTCTTCCCTACGACCCCAAGCTGGACGTCATAAAGATGTCGGGGCGTGAGGTCTTCCGGCAGGCGGTGAAGAAAATGTCCGAGCTCGGAACCCTCTTCGGCTCGGACAGCTTTGATCTGCTGGTTGCCCATCAGGCGAACCGCAGGATACTCGACGAGGCCGGCGTTCACCTCGGTATCGACCCTTCGAAGGTCTACATGAACATCCAGCGGTACGGTAACACCTCGGCCGCCTCCATCCCCCTGGCTCTTTGTGAGGCCTGGGAGAGTGGACGCCTCAAGCCCGACGACCGTCTGCTGATGCTTGCCTTCGGCGCGGGTTACACCTGGGGAGGTGCAGCCCTTCGCTGGACGCTGCAGAACCCGGAGGCCGGCGGCCGGAGGGTGGACCCCGAACTGGCCGACCTACCGGCATGACAGCAGCTTGACCCTGGCCGGACGGGTGACCCTCGTCACCGGCGCCGGCCGAGGAATCGGTAGGGCCTGTGTCGAAGCCCTGTCGGCGGAGGGTGCCAAGGTGGCGGTTGGCTTTCTTGGTGACGAAGATTCGGCAGCCGAGCTTGCGGCCTCGTGCAAAGACGGGATCGCGGTTCGGATAGACGTGGAAGATCAGGAGGAAGTCGATCGTGCCTTTGGTGAAGTGGAGGAGCGTTTGGGATCAGTTGAGATCCTCGTCAACAACGCCGGCATCACCCGAGACCGACTTCTGCTCAGGATGAAAGAAGCGGAGTGGGAGGAAGTTATCTCAACCGACCTCACTGGCGTGTTCAGATGCACCAAGCGCGCCCTGCCCGGGATGCTGAAGGGCGGTTGGGGAAGGGTTGTCACCATCGGCTCGGTCGTAGGGTCTGCCGGAAACGCTGGGCAGACCAACTACGCTGCAGCCAAAGCTGGTGTGGTTGGGTTCTCCAAATCGCTGGCTCGGGAAGTCGCAAATCATGGCATCACCGTGAACGTGGTGGCCCCTGGACTGGTTGACACGGATCTCACCGCCGCGCTGTCCCCCGCGGCACGTCAGGCGCTGCTGGACCGCATACCACTTCGGCGGGCAGGGGAACCTGAGGAAATTGCCGAGGCAGTTCGATTCTGCGTCAGGGCCTCGTACCTGACAGGGCAGGTCATAGGGATAGATGGCGGGCTTACCTGATCAAGATCAAGGCGGTACCGTTTGCAGCCGAGAGGGCCGCGTTCATGTTCAGAGGTATAGATTTGGCTAATGGAAAGGAGACGTGATGGCCGATAGAGAAGAAGTATTCAGCGCGCTCAAGGAAGTACTCGTTGACAGGCTCAAGGTGGAAGAGGGCAGCGTCACGGAGGACGCCAACTTGTTCGAGGATCTGGGCCTTGACTCAATCGATCTGACGACTGTGGTGATGGCGGTCGAGGAGAGGTATGGAATCGAGGTTTCGGACGACGAGCTGGAGAACGTCACCACCCTCCGGGAGGCAACCGAGCTACTGTCCGGAAAAGTAGCAGCGAATGCCTAAGGGCAGACAGATTGCGGTGACCGGCATCGGCCCGGTCACTCCGATAGGCACGGGCGTCCAACCGTTCTGGGAGTCCATGCGGGAAGGCCGGTCCGGCGTTGGACCGGTCACCAGATTCGACACAGAACGCTACCCCGTCAAGATCGGGGCCGAAATCGGCGAGTTCAACATCGACGACTACCTGGAGCCGAGGCGAGCACGGCGTATGGGTCGCTTCACGCACCTTGCCTATGCCGCCACCAAGCTCGCACTGGACCACGCAGAACTCAAGCCTTCCGATCCCGACCCCGCCAGAGTGGGGATCGTCATCGGGTCCGGCATCGGCGGCATCGCTCTCACCGAGGAGGAGCACGAGGTGCTCTTGACCAAAGGCCCGCGCTCGGTCAGCCCGGAACTCATCGCCAAGATGATTCCGAACGCCGCAGCTGGATCGATAGCCATCGAGTTGGGGTTCTCCGGACCCAACGACTGCACCGTAACGGCCTGCGCGTCCAGTGGGCATGCCATGGCCAGGGCGATCGACATCATTCGTTCCGGCGCAGCCGACATCGTGCTGGCAGGAGGAACTGAGGCGGCAATCACGCCCCTGTCACTTGCAGCCTTCTGCACCGCCCGGGCCCTGTCCAGGCGCAACGACGACCCGGAGCACGCCTCCAGACCATTCGACGCCGGCCGGGACGGATTCGTGCTCGGCGAGGGATCAACGATCGTAGTGCTCGAGGCGATGGAGGTGGCGAGAGCACGCGGGGCCAAGGTGCTGGCGGAGGTTCTTGGATACGGGCTCTCCTCCGACGCGTACCACATAGTGATGCCACACCCCGAAGGTGCCGGGGCCTCCGCATGCATGATCAGCGCCCTGTCAGATGCCGAAATCACTCCGGCCGACGTCGGGTACATAAGCGCACATGGGACGTCCACGAAGCTGGGCGATTCTGCCGAGGCAGCGGCTATACACAAGGTCTTTGGGGACGCTCCCCCTCCAACCTCAGCGACCAAGTCCATGACCGGTCACCTACTTGGAGCGGCTGGTTCCACTGCGCTGGCGGCCACGGTGCTGGCACTCGAGGAACAGGTGCTTCCGCCGACTATCAACTACGAGGAGCCCGACCCGGACTGCGATCTAGACGTCGTCCCCAACAAGGCGCGCAACCACCGGTTTGATGTGGCGATTTCCAACTCATTCGGTTTCGGAGGCCACAATGCCACCATCGTCCTGGCGAAGTCTGCTTAGCGGGAGCGCAGAACCTACCGAACGAGCGATCTAGGGCAGCGAGTGTCGCCGTGCGAGAAACCGATATTCGCGTCGGCATAGACATTGTCGACATCGCTCGAATTGACCGCCGGCTACGGGAATTCCCGCGTCTGGCCGGAAGACTCTTCACTCCCGAGGAGCTCGAATATGCCTACAGCCGGCCCAATCCTCCCGAACATCTGGCGGCAAGGTTCGCCGCCAAGGAGGCCACTTTCAAAGCCTTGGGGGTTGGCTGGCCCCAGCTGTCATGGCATCAGGTGGAGGTGCGAACCAAGGGACATCGAGAACCTCCTCAGCTCCGGCTCACCGGACGAGCCGCAGAGCTGGCCGGTGAATGCACGCCGCTGGTGTCCCTGGCTCACGATGGCGGAATTGCCATCGCCGAGGTCCTGCTGATCGGGTAGGAAACTCTCCCTCAGTAGGACTGGGCCCAGGTTGCCACCTCGGTGCCCCTCTGCCCGCATACGATGCAGCTTCCCTCCGGGTCAACGGGATCGAGCGGAAGGACCCTTATGGTTGCTTTGGTATCCGCCTTGACCTTTTCCTCACAGGCAGGGCTTCCGCACCAGGGCGCCTGAGCGAAACCGGCGCTTTGGGCGAGCAACTCTCTCATCTCCTCATAGCTAGTAGGCCTGGAGGTTCGCTCCTGCCTGAAAGCCAGCGCCTGATCGAGAAGGTTCTTCTGAATTTCGGCCAAAAGCTGGCTCACGTGATCGGCGACCGAGTCCACAGGCACGGACGACTTCTGCCCTGTATCTCTCCGGTACACCGTAACCTCGCCACGTTCAAGGTCCTTGGGGCCTATCTCCAGCCGAACCGGCACTCCCTTGAGCTCCCACTCATTGAACTTGTATCCGGGTCGATGCTCCTGACGATCGTCTACCTTTACCCTCAGGGAGTCGAGCATGCTCATCACCCGCTGGGACGCCTCCCCGACAGCGGACATCTCTGCATCACCCCGGGCGATCGGGATTACCATCACCTGTATTGGGGCCAGATTGGGTGGAAGCCGAAGCCCCTTATCGTCACCATGTGCCATGATCAGCGCCCCGACCAGACGGGTGGTGACTCCCCACGACGTGGCGTAGGGATGTTCCAGCTTCCCCTCCCTGCCGAGGAACTGAACACCATATGCCTTGGCGAAGTTCTGGCCGAGATAGTGCGAAGTACCGGCCTGGAGTGCCTTCCCGTCGCGCATCAAGGCCTCGATGGCGAAGGTCTCCTCGGCGCCGGGAAATCGCTCTGATGGGCTCTTCCGTCCCGCCAATACCGGCATCGAAAAGTCATCCTCCACTACCGACCGGTAGACGTCGTTCAGAATCATTCGGGCCTCAGCCATTGCTTCCTCCGCGGTCTCGTGGGCGGTGTGACCCTCCTGCCACAAGAACTCAGTGGTTCGCAGAAAGAGACGGGTGCGCATCTCCCACCGGACCACATTGGCCCACTGGTTGTAGAGGACGGGCAGGTCCCGGTAGCTCTGGATCCACTTCGCGTAAGTCGCCCAGATGATGGTCTCGGACGTAGGTCGAACGATCAGGGGTTCTTCCAGCTTTTCGCCTCCTCCGTGGGTGACCACGGCCACCTGGGGGCTGAAGCCCTCCACGTGGGAGGCCTCCTTGTCGATCAGGCTCTTGGGGATGAGGAGGGGAAAGTACACGTTGGAGTGGCCGGTTGCCTTGATACGCCGGTCAAGGCCTGACTGAATCGCCTCCCATATTGCATAGCCGTAGGGCCGGATCACCATGGAGCCTCGCGCCAGGGAGTGCTCGGCCAGCTCCGCGCCTTTGACGACCTGCTGGTACCAGGCGGGAAAGTCCTCGGACTGCTTGGTAAGGGGAATGGCCGGCCTCTACTGGAACGGGTCCGTCAGCGGCCTTGCAAGATCAAGGTAGAAGAGCGCCACGGTGAGAATGAGCAGAAACCCCAGAACCAGGCCCGCCACGGGGATGAGCCTTCGGGGATCAACCACTCTCCGGGAAATCTTCTCAATGGCCAAGACGAGCAGATGCCCTCCATCCAAGGGCGGCAGAGGAGCCAGGTTGATCACGCCCACAAACACTATGAATATGCCGAGAAACATGATGAGCGACTCCATGTCGCCCGCGGAAGTGGCTTGCCCAGCCAGCCGAGCCCCACCTATCAATCCGATCGGCTGATCCTCCGTAAGATCCCGCTCCCCTTCTCCTCCCAGCTCCTGAAACACGGCACTTATGCCCTCCGGAGAGAAGATGCGGCCGGCCCCGACGACGCTCAAAACTATCGACTCGCCGGTGGTTCGGATCCCATGCCAGAGTGCTTGAGGCGGCGACTCCTTGATGAGCCGGAAGCTTGGTGCCACGCCCACCTGGCCAACAGTCTCCGTCTTATCAGAGTTGGCTTCGACAGGAACCTTAGCGGCCACCGGAGTCACGGGAAGCTGAAGGCGGCGGCCGTCCCGTTCGACCTCGAAGATGAGCTCCTTACCCGCGTTGGGGCGAACCTGATCTCTTAAGTCATCCCAGGACCGGATGGGCTTTCCCGAGATTGAGACGATCACGTCGCCAGGCTTGATTCCGGCCACGCGCGCCGGTCCCTCAGCATCCCCTACCTTTGCGGTCACGTCCTCGACGCGGGTAAGGGGGCGGGAGTAGTCATGCACGCCGATCACCCAGTAAAGAGTTGAGAAAAGGAGGATCGCCAGTATGAAGTGCGTCATGGAGCCGGCAAAGAGGACGATCGCCCTTTGCCAGGCAGGCTTCGCTCCGAACGTTCTGGGTAGCTCTTCGGGCGGGATGACCTGCATTGGGTTCATCCCGGCAATCCGCACGTACCCTCCCAGCAGGATCGCCTTAACTCCGTACTCAGTCTCGCCTCGCCACCAGGAGATGAGCCTTGGCCCGAAACCGATAAAAAACTCCTCCACCTTGATCCCGAACTTCCTGGCGGTGATGAAGTGGCCGAACTCATGGAACAGGACCATGACCAAGAGCGTCACCATGAATGCAACGATGCCTGTCGCCCCGTTCAAGACCGTCTCCTGGCTTCGATCAGCTCGCGGGCCTCCGAGCGGGCCCATCGGTCCTGCTCCAGGATGCCCTCGAGATCCGGCTCAGAGCTGGAGTGCCTGCCCAGGACGTCCGCCACCACCCCCGGAATACCCAGGAAGTCGAGGTCACCGGCCACAAAGGCTCCGACCGCCACCTCGTTGGCCGCATTGAGCACGGCGGGATAGGTGCCTCCTCTTCTCCCGGCCTCAAACGCCAACGACAGACATTCGAAGGCCTCGAGGTCCGGGGGCTCGAAGGTCATCTCGAGCGCACTCCCCCAATCCAGCCGCAGACCCGGCGGAGCCGCCAGGCGTTCGGGCCAGGAGAGTGCCAGCTGGATCGGCAGGCGCATGTCGGGGGGCGCGGCGTGGACGAAGACCTGGCCGTCCACGGTCTCGATCATTCCGTGAACCCGCCCTTCCGGATGGATCACCACCTCGATCTCGTCATAAGTCAACCCGAACAGGAAGTGTGCCTCGATCACCTCGAGGCCCTTGTTCATCAGCGTTGCGGAGTCGACAGTGATCTTCGGACCCATCTCCCAGACAGGGTGCTTGAGAGCCTCGGCCACCGATACTCCGGCTAGGTCCTCCCGCCGGCGACCACGAAATGGGCCCCCGCTTCCGGTCAAATAGGCCCGCCTCAGACGATCCGAAGTCAAGCCCTCCAACAGCTGCCACAAGGCCGAGTGCTCGCTGTCGACGGGACGGAGCTGGCCAGGCATCACCTTGCTCATCACGAGCTCCCCCCCAGCGACCAAGCTCTCCTTGTTCGCGAGAGCAAGGATCTGTCCCGAGGCAATCGTCGCCATAGTGGCCTCCAGCCCAGCGGCTCCGACTATGGCATTGAGCACCACATTGGCCTCCACCTCCGCAACGACCTGCTCTGCAGCCCTGGGCCCGGAGATGACCCTTGTGCCCTCCGGCGGGTCGAGTTGGCCTGACACGAGGCCCAGAACGGACACGTCGAACTCTTTCGCTTGCGCCAGCAGCCCCTCGGCATCGGAGCCTGCCACGAGCGCAGCCACCTCGAAGCGTTCGGGATGGGCCCTCACCACGTCGAGGGTCTGACGACCAATGGACCCGGTAGATCCCAAAATGGTGACCGACAGTGGCTCTGCAACGTCCCAAAGTGCTTCCATCAAGCCATCATCCGACATTCGAGAAGCTACAGGCCAAATAGTCCAAGACACAGGTAGGAGGTAGGGACCGCAACCAGCATGGCGTCGATTCGGTCCAGCGCCCCACCATGCCCGGGGAGAATGCTTCCCATGTCCTTGATTCCAAAGTCACGCTTGATCATCGACTCAACCAGGTCGCCGACCGGGGCAACCACCGATATAAGAGCACCAAGGATCGCCGCTTGACCGAGGTTCCAGGGTCCCAGGAGAGGTCCCAACGCCAGGATCACGACGACCGTGCCGACCGTGCCCATCAGGGCGCCCTCCCAAGTCTTGTTCGGTGAGATGCTGGGTGCCATCGGCCTGCGTCCGAACATCGACCCACCTGCATAGGCGCAAATGTCGTAGACCGCTACTGCGGCGAGGGTCACGATCGTGACCTCCGCTCCGTCCGGCCGGGACAGGAGCAGCCCCACAAAGGAACCAAGCAGCGGGATGTAGACGATCCCGAACATGGTTATGCCCACGTTGATTAGAAGGTTGTGGCGCGACTCGAACCCCATATACCAGAGGAAGGAGCAGGCTAGGGTGGCAAAGAGCACCAAAGCTGCAGCCGACTGGTCGTTGGTGAAGACCTCCATAAGGATCAAAACGCCGGCCACCAACCCGAGTGCTGGGGCAGGGTGATGTCCTGCTCTGCGGGCCGCGCGGTAGAACTCCGCCTGGGCAAGCATTATCACCACCAAGGCGAATCCAAAGAACGCCGTGGTCCCGATGTAGAGAAGACCTCCGACCAGGCCGGCCAGACCGACGCCGCTGAGGATGGCGACCTTGACGTTACGACCGCCGGGTTTTGTCCCGTCGCGTCCGGTGTTCGGACGGCGATCACGTGAAGCACCGCCTTCCCGGCGGGTCGATCGTCCGAGGTGCCCAGGAACGCGTCGCCGTAGTGAAGAGCTCCCGGACGCCTTTCTACGTCTCCCCGTGGATCTGTTCATTGAGAAAGCCTGGACTCCCCTTTTCAGTGGGATGCCTTTATCGACTAATGCATCCCTCTTCTACGCCTGGACTCGACGAATCGGCTGTAAACCGAGAATGCAGCCCCGGCGGCTTGAACAACATCCCCGAAGCATGGCAAGACTTGCCACTCGAGGCATATGCCTAGACCTCCAGCAGCTCCTGCTCCTTGTGGGACACCATCTTGTCGATCTCCTCGACGTAGTGGTCGGTCAGCTTTTGGAGCTCCTTCTCCACCCGCTTGAGGTCGTCCTTGGAGATCTCGCTGTCCCGCTGCATCCTTTCCATCTCGTCTTTGCTGTGGCGGCGTATGTTGCGGATGGCAACCCTGCCCTCCTCGGCTCTCTCCCTCACGACCCTGATCAACCCCTTGCGCCTCTCTTCGGTAAGGGGCGGAAAAGCGAGCCGAATGACGTTTCCGTCGTTCGATGGGTTGATCCCGAGATCCGAGGCCAGTATGGCCTTCTCGATACCGCCGAGAGCGTTCTTGTCGTAGGGCGAGATGACCATCATGCGAGCCTCGGGTATCGATATCCCGGCGATCTGACCGACTGGGGTCTTGGACCCATAGTAGTCAACCTCTATCCGATCAAGGAGGTGCGGCGAGGCCCGGCCCGTCCTCACCATTGCGAACTCCTCACGAGTCGCGGCGATAGCCTTGCGCATCTTGGATTCAGCTTCCGCCATCTGCTTGTCTAGAACCATTCCGTCCTCGAGCTAGGAACTTTCTATCAACGGGGCCCCGAAACCGACCTTGGTTCCCACTCTTTCCCCCATGATCACTCTGCGCAGGTTCCCATCCACAGTCAGGTTGAACACGACGATCGGCAGCTTGTTGTCCATGCACAGGGAGATTGCCGTGGAGTCCATTACCTTCAGGCCCTTGTTGAGAACCTCAATGTACTCCACGTAGTCGAGCTTCTTGGCCAGCGGATTGACCAAAGGGTCGGAGTCGTAGACGCCGTCGACCTTGGTGCCCTTGAGCAGAGCATCGGCTCCAACCTCCAACGCCCTTACGGAAGCTGCCGTGTCGGTGGAGAAGTATGGGTTGCCCGTCCCGCCGACGAAGATGACGATCATTCCCTTTTCCAGATGCCTCATGGCCCTGCCCCGTATGAACGGCTCGGCCACCTCCTGCATCCAGATGGCGCTCATCACCCGGCAATCCGCCTCTACCTGATCGAGCGCATCGGCAAGCGCCAACCCATTGATGACCGTGGCCAGCATGCCCATGTAGTCGGCCCTGGCACGCTCCATCCCCATGGCTGCCGCCTGGCTGCCGCGAAAGATGTTGCCCCCGCCTACCACGACGGATATTTCAACGCCCAAGCGTTGGATGTCGGCAAGCTGCTTGGCAAGGGAAGTCACTATTCCGGCGTCGATGCCGAACCCCAGAGATGGATCCGCAAACGCCTCGCCAGACAGCTTGAGCAGGACCCGTTCGTAGGTCGCTTGGCCCACCTGCTAGAGCGGTTCGCCTACGGTGAACCGGGCAAACCGTCGGACGACGATATTTTCCTTGACCGTGGCGGCATAGCTTTTGATCAATTCGCCGACGGTAAGCTTCCCGCCTTCATCCTTGACGTAGTGCTGGTCCACCAGGACTCCTCCCCGGTCGGACAGGATGGAGTTCAGCTTGCCTTCGAGGATCTTCTCCACAATGGTCGCCGGCTTGCCCTTCACCTGGTCCGAGTCTTTGAGAATATTCCGCTCCCGTTCCAGCAGCTCTTCCGGAACGTCGGATCGGGATACCCACCGAGGCTCCATGGCCGCGATATGCATGGCGATGTTGCGGGCAAGCTCTTTGAACTCCGGCGTCTTTGCGACGAAATCGGTCTCGCAGTTCAGCTCTACGAGCACACCCTTCTTGGGGGGTAGCTCGGGATCAACCTGGTGAATGTAGTAACCGATGGCGCCCTCGGTTGCGGTTCGTCCGGCGCGTTTCTCCGCCCCGGCCAAACCCCACTTCCTGAGAAGGTCCTTCGCCCGTTCGATGTCCCCCTCGGACTCGGTGAGGGCGCGCTTGCAGTCCATCATGCCGGCGCCCGTTAGGTCTCGAAGCTGCTTGACGTCTGACGCTGCCACCATTAACGGCCACGCTCCCTCGCTACGCTCGGTCGCATGTCCGGAAAAGGCAAGCCTTGGATTCGCTCGCTTCGCTCGCTCAACGGCCACACTCGCTCCCTTCGGTCGCTCGGTGGACCGGAGAAAGGCAAGGCATTGATTCGCTCGCTTCGCTCGCTCACCTGTGCTTGACCTCGTCTTCGTCCTTGTATTTGGCCTTGAGCTCCTCCTCGATGTCCTCGCCGGGGAGAGGCGAGTCATCCAGCAGGCTCTGGAACCGATCCACCGGAGCGTCGTCAGGTTCCGGTCCGGGGGTTGGGCCTGCTTTGATAGGTTCAATTCCGGGCGGCTCGGGGGCAGGCACGGCCGTGATTTCCGCCGAGGCCTCCTCTGCCGGAGGTGCCTCCTCCGTCGCAAGCCTGGCGCGTCGAGCACTCTCGGACTCCTGCTGAGCCAGCATGATCTCCCACTCCGCCGGGGGCTCCTCGCTTCCCGCCGTGAGAGTCACGTTAGAGGCGGCTGCCGCCTCGGCTGCCGCGATCACCTCTGGTGGCCGCTCGTTCAGTCCGGCCGCGATGGCATCTGCTATTACCCTGGTAAGTAGAGCACCCGAGCGGATGGCATCGTCGTTGCCAGGGATGATGTAGTCCACGTCGTCCGGGTCGCAGTTTGTGTCGACGATGGCAATTATCGGAAGTCCCAGCTTGCGGGCCTCTCTGACCGCGATTTCCTCCTTACGGGTGTCCACGACGAAGACCGCATCCGGACGGCGGTTGAGGTCTCGGATTCCGTCGAGGTTCTTCCGCAGCTTCTCCAGCTCCTTGCGAAGGGTAAGGGCCTCCTTCTTGGGAATCTCGTCGAAGATGCCTTGGGCTTCCTGCGACTCCAGCTCCCTCATCCTGAGGATGCGGCGATGAATCGTCTGGAAGTTGGTCAGCATCCCTCCCAGCCAGCGGTAGTTGACGTAGGGCATCCCCACACGCTTGGCCTCCTCGGCCACGGCGTCGGCGATCTGCTTCTTGGTCCCCACGAAAAGGACGATTCCGCCCCCGGCCACAAGCTTGCGACAGTATTCGTATGCGGCTTCTATCCCGGACAGGGTCTTGAGCAGGTCGATGATGTAGATGCCGTTTCGCTCGGCGAAGATGAACCTACGCATCTTCGGGTTCCACCGGCGAGTTTGGTGTCCGAAATGGACTCCCGCCTCGAGAAGCTGTTTCAGTGAAACGACGGCCATGCCGTCTCCTTTCAATTGCTTGGCTTTGACTCCAGAATGCGTTTAGGGGGTTTTAGGAAGCTTAACCTTCGTTGCGGGAGGCTGCTGAGAGGCCGGCTCTCAGCGCCCCGGTCCCTTGTTGAGCTGAGATCTAAACTGCAGGACCGACTTGGCGTTCATCTGAGAGATCCTAGCCTGCGATAGCCCCACAACTTGCGCGATCTCACTCAAGCTGAGCCCCTCATAGTAATAAAGGGTAATCGCAGTTCGTTCACGGTCGGGAAGCCTCCCAATAGCCTGGGCTAGAAACGCCTTCATCTCCTGGGACTCGACGTGACTAACCGGATCCTCGGCCTGGGAATCCGCCAGTGTTTCGATCAAGGACAGCGTGCCGCTCATCTCGCCGAGCGAGAGCAGCTTCTCGAGAGAGACGAAAAGGACCGTAGAGATCCGAGAGTAAATGGCCCGGAGCTTCCTGACGCTCACACCCATCTCTGCCGCCACCTCCTCGTCCGAGGGGGTGCGTCGCAGCTCCTCCTGGAGCTTTTGCAAAGTCTCCTCCACCCGGCGCGCCTGAGTTCGCACCGAACGAGGGACCCAATCCATCGCCCTCAGGTCATCGAGGATGGCGCCCCTGATGCGGTTTGCTGCATAGGTTTCGAACTTGTAGCCGCGACCCGGCTCGAATTTCGAAATGGCCTCCATGAGCCCCACTATCCCGGCCGAGGTCAGATCCTCGTGGTCGATGCTGGCGGGTATTCCAACCGACATGCGCCCTGCCACGTACTTGACGAGAGGCGCGTAGTGAACGATCAACCGGTCTCGTGTCTCTGTAGAGCCGGTGCCCTTGAAGTCCCTCCAGAGCTGCTCCAGCTCGTCCTGCAGTCCGGCCCCCTCCTCTCCCACCAAATCCGTCCTGGAAGGGGTGCTGAACTGCTGTTCACCGCGCTCTGCATCGGCCTGGCGGCTCATCGCACTAATGCCGTCATTTTCTGAGTATATGGCCTCGTTTAGGAGGGGTTTCCAGACCTGGAGCGCCCAGCAACGGCTGCTGACGACCTGAACGGACGCCAGACAACAGATCCAGGTCGCCTGCGCCGTCGGTGAGACTGACGAAGTCAGATGGCTACGGATCGGGCAAATCTGCCGCCGGGCAGCCGGCTGGCCTGCCCTTTCATCTCCAGGCCTACCAGGACTGCAGCGACGGTGGAGGGCGGCATGCGCGCTCTGTGAGCGATCGAGTCGAGGAGCATCGGTTCTGCCTCCAGCTGCTCCATCACCCTCCTCTCATCCGGACGGAGCTCGGAGGCATTTTGATTTCGGGACCCAGAAGCCGGCAGTCCAAGGTCTTCGAGTATGTCCTCCGGCGAGGTCACCAGCCGGGCACCGTCTCGGACGAGGAGATGGGGCCCCCGAGAGCCCGCAGAATGAACAGGCCCAGGGACTGCAAAGACCTCCCGTCCGTACTCCATAGCAAGACGTGCGGTGATCATGGCTCCGCCACCCAGCTTGCCTTCCACGATTACAACACCCAAGGACATCCCCGCAATGATCCGGTTCCGAATAGGAAAATGATGGGGCAAAGGCTTGGTGCCGGGTGGGTGCTCCGATACGAGGGTGCCCACACTCAGAATCTGGCGGTACAGCTCTCGGTTCCGAGTGGGATAGCAAACGTCCAGGCCGGAACCCAGCACGGCAATGGTGGTTCCACCAGCGCTTAACGCTCCACGGTGCGCTGAGGCGTCGATCCCATGGGCGAGTCCACTTACCACGGTAATGCCGAGGAGGGCCAGCTCTGCCGCTAGCCACTCCCCCACCTCCAAGCCATAAGGTGAGGCCTTACGCGTCCCCACGATAGCCAGCACAGGCCCGGGCTCCAGACTCCTGCCTGCTCCGTAGAGCCGCAAGGGCGGGTCTGGTATTTCACGAAGAAGCGCTGGGTACTCGCGATGGGCTGGCGTGATCTCCCTGGAGCTGCTCAGCTCCACCGGACGGTTCAAGTTCTCCTCCAGACGGTGCGCTGAAATTGGATGGCCTCCGCGATGTGGAGCTCTTCTACCTCACAGGACTTTGCCAGGTCGGCGATCGACCTTGCCACCTTCACCACCCTGGAGACTCCCCGAGCGGAGGTGCGGTCCACTGAAACGGTCCTCTGCAGAAATCTGCGGACGCCGGGCTTGAGCTCGGCAAGGCCTTCTAATGGTTGACCGTAGCCCTCCAACTTCCTTTCTTCTCGAAAGGCTCTGGCCTGGAGCACCCTTTCCCGGACCATTGCAGTCGAGTGCGAGGGTTCCATCTCAAAAAGCTCTCGCTCAGTCAGGCTTGCCACCTCAACATGCAGATCGATTCGGTCGAGCAACGGACCGGAGAGCTTCGACCGGTAAGACTCAAGCCTTCCCGGCGGACACTGGCAAATACGGCGCGGATCGCCGACACCACCGCAGAGACACGGGTTCGCAGCGGCCACCAAGCACACGTTTGCAGGGAAACGCACTGTGGCCCCCTGCCGGGCCACCGTGACATACCCCTGCTCCAGCGGCTCTCTGAGCGCCTCCAGAACCGTGCGCGGGTAGAGGGGGAGCTCATCCAAGAAGAGCAAGCCGTTGTGGGCGAGGGAAATCTCGCCCGGCCTCGGAACCGAGCTGCCGCCGCCGATGATCGCCGCCGCCGAGGCATGGTGGTGGGGGGCACGGAATGGCCGCTCAACCACCATCGGCTGGTTGGGCCCGAGCAACCCTGCCACAGACCAGACGTGCGTGGCCTCGATGGCCTCTGCCTCCGTGAGTGGTGGAAGTATCCCGGGCAGGCGCTCGGCCAGCATGGTCTTCCCCGACCCGGGAGGCCCGACCAACAAGATGTTGTGGCCCCCCACGGCCGATATCTCAAGAGCCCTGAGGCCCAGAGCCTGGCCGCGGACATCGCTCAGGTCCGGCCCCCGGTACCGGGCGGAAGCCAGAAGCTCGGCAGCGCTCGGCCTGTCCGTGGCGGGCGGAGACTGTCCCCCGAGGAACGAGATCGCCTCGGCCAGGTGTCCGGCACCCACCACCTCTATGCCCGGCACCAGCGCCGCTTCGGAGGCATTTTCCAGCGGAAGCACCAGGCCCTTGGAGGCCGACTCCTTGGCTGCCAGGGCCGCGGGAAGGGCGCCCCTAACAGGCCTGAGACACCCGTCGAGTGCAAGCTCGCCCAGGAACAGGTAGTCGGAGAGGCGATCCTTGGCCACCTTCCCCGTGGCGGCAAGGACTCCCAGCGCCAGGGGCAGGTCGAACATCGAGCCATCCTTCCTGAGGTCTGCAGGAGCCAGGTTGGCCGTGATACTTCTTTGGGGCCATTCCTGCTCGGAGTTAATAACGGCGGAGCGGACTCGGCGCCGGGCCTCCTTGGTGCCGGCGCTCGGCAGGCCCACCAGGTGGAAGTCGGGCAGCCCTCCCCCCAGGTCTACCTCGACCTGGACCGGACGGGCCTCCATACCCACCACGGCAACAGACGACACCCTTGCGAACACGCTCTCACCCTAGACGCTGCGGGTGACAGTTCCGGGCCCCCGGTGGAAAGGGATTCTAGTTATTGATTCTTGACCAGCTAACCCCGTCGGTGGAGGTGTAGACGAGCCTGTCTGTGGACAGAGCAAAGAATCTGCCCGCGGCCTCTGCCAGGGCCTCCACGGGCATCCGCATCCCGGTGAAGCGCCACCGGCGTCCCTCATCGTTAGAAACTAGGATCCCTCCTGCAGTGGCGATGAAAATCCTTTTCTCACTGGCTGGATCGCCCATGATCGCTCGGGTTGGGGTCTGCAGGAGGCGGCGCCACGTGACTCCTCCATCCCTCGACTCCCACAGACCGGAGGTCAATCCCCCCGCCAGGAGTGATCCGGCGTCTACGGACGCAAGGGACAGGATCTCCTCAGGACCAGTGGAAAAAGCTAGTTGCTGCGTCTGGTTGCCCGATATGCGAAGAACATGTGCCGGGTCCTTGACCACGTACACCGAGTCGTCGGCTGCCACAGCCATCGCAACCCCGCGCCCTACCTGACTTCGCTTGTCGAAGGCCGACAGGTCTCTGGTCGACCACACCGTTCCCGCGGACAAGACGAGGCCTTGTGTCCGGCCATCGGCTACCAGCGTTTCGGAACGCGAGAAGTTCTTTACTCCGGACCACGTAACCCCATCCCGGCTCACAAACGCACCCCGGCTGGTTCCAACCAGGAAACCATCGTCTAGAGCCGCCATGCCCAGAATCGGCGACCTGCCCGGTACCGCGCCAACGATCGTTCGAGAGGTGATAATCACCGCTACCAAGGCACCTGAAATCAGTAGCATCAGCGCCGCCGTGAGCACCAGCGGCCACCGCCGCCTCACTTAGATACTCCAGGCGTCTTTTTCGGAGGTCCCCTCAAAACGCGTCGATGATATGGCCAAGCTTGAGGGGCGGGCCGGTGACCACCGAGACAACGTCGAAGCGGCACGATTTGAATTCTGGGCGTTTCAAGGCAAGGTATGCGCCCGCGACGCGCCGTACCTTCACCCTCTTACGATGGTCCACGCCCAGTGCGGGATCGACGAATGAGTCGTGAGATCGAGCCTTGACCTCAACAAACACCAATGTAGAGCCGTCCAATGCCACCAAGTCCAACTCGCCGAGCCTGCATCGCCAATTCCTGTCGACGATCCTCATGCCAAGCCCCTCGAGAAAGCGCGCTGCGGACGCCTCTCCAACTTGCTTGATCTGAATGCGGGTCACGCCGGAAGACTATCTTCGGGCAGTGACAATCCTGACGGTTAGAGGTCCTCCAGCGACGAACGCTCCGTCTGATTGGGAAGCTCCTCGATGTTGAGGTCCCGAACGGTGTGGATTCTCACCTCGGACACAAAGCGGCTGGGCCGGTAGATGTCCCAAGCCCAGGCGTCTTTCAAGATTACCTCGAACCAAGTTCCAGCGTCGCCTTTTTGGGCCTGGACCTCGTACTTGTTGCAGAGGTAGGAACGCCGGTCCGTCTCTACGACGTACTTGAACATGGGTAGGACATCCCGGTACTCCCGGTAAAGAGCAAGCTCTAGCTCCGTCTCGAACTGCTCTAGGTCTTCGGCGCTCAAGTATCAACCCCCCGTCAGAGTCGATGGTACTAGGTTCGACCTCTAACCGTCTGTCCAATCAGAAGACAGACGCTGAGCGCTTCCCAAGATAAACGCCGCGAACACGTCAAGAATGCCCTAACCGTGCAATCCTTGTGCTCCTCTGGGCCCGCCCCTATTCTGACAGGGTGATGGATCGTCGAGTTGCTCTCCCCACAGGAGTGATCGACGAGCCAAGTGACGGACAACTCGTCGACTGTGGGTATCTCTTCATCCGAGGCTGGGCGCTGGCCGATCCCTTCGTATCCCGTGCCGAGGTCACGATCAACGGCCAGCTGGCCGGCCGTACCCGTTTGGGGCTGCCGCGGCCCGACCTGGGAGAGGTAATCCATCTGCCCGCGGCGGCGGTGTGCGGGTTCGACTTCGAAGTGGATATTGCCCGATGGGCGGAACCCGCCTCGGACGTCCGGGTTGAGATAACTGCGACCACCGTTGATGGGACGCGTTTTGGCTTGCCACCCTTGAGGCTGAGGACCAAGCCACTCACATCGGCAAGCCCAGCCACTGATTTCTCTTTTAAGAACAGCGGACGGCCCGTTTACGTGCCTGCCGCCAACCTCACCGGCATCAAGGTAGCCCTCTTTATCCACGACCTGTTAAGGGCCGGATCCCAGCTTCGCCTGCTAGAGCTGCTGGATCACCTTGCCGGCCGTCCTGGCCTCAGCTTCACGGTTGTGTCCCCGACCGATGGTCCTATGCGAGCTGAGCTTGCCTTGATCGGCGTCCCGGTTCACATCTGCGGCAGCTACTCATACGAGAACCCCGAGCAGTACGAACAAAGAGTTCACGAGCTTTCGCGCTGGTTCGAAAGGGAAAACTTCAACCTCGTATGGGCGAGCACACTCGTCTCGTTCATAGGGCTGGAGGTGGCTCAGGCAACGGGTGTACCCAGCCTATTCACCGTTCACGAGAGCCAGGACCTTCCCGTGTTCTGGGGCCAGGCGCTGGCGACTGGAGCCATGTCCCCAACCGCATACCAGCGCGCCCGCACACTGTTCCTATCGGCATCCAAGGTGGCGTTTGTCTGCGACGCCCAGAAAAGGATCTTCGAGCAGTATGAGGTCGGCGGTAACTTCACCGTGGTACCCAATGCGATCGAGGTATGGGCCATCGAAGCCCTAAGAGCTGAAACCCAAAGGGAATCCGCTCGGGCCAGCTGCGGCGTGGGGCCACCAGAGCGGCTTGTCCTGTGCTCCGGGATCATCTCTCCTCGTAAGAGCCAGACCGTTCTGGCTCTGGCCTCCTACCTGACCCTTCCCCACCATCCGGCAACAGTGATCGCCATGGTGGGCGATATTGGTGGAGCCTACGCCGAAGGATTGAGAAGCTACCTTGACCGGGCCGGATTGGGATCCAAGATACGGATCCTGCCCATATCGCCTGACATATCGCAGTGGTATTTGGCTGCCGATCTGCTCGTTTCGGCCTCAGTTGACGAGGCACAGCCTTCCGTGGTGCTGGAGGCCATGGCCTTCGGCGTTCCCGTCCTAAGCACGCGGGTCGGGGGCGTGGCCGAGGTGATCGAAGATGGGGTAAACGGCTTGTTGTGTGAGCCAGGCGACGTCGCCGAACTGGCCCACGCGTTCGATAAGGCATTGGGCCTCGCCGAAGAGCCCAGACGGAGGATGATCGAGGCTTCCAGAAAGAGAGTTCGGCAGAACCATGACGCCGCCAAAGCCGCAGAGGGCTTCTTACAACTGATTCGGGAGCTCGCGGGAGGCATCGATTTTGAGACATTGCCCCAGGCGACACGCTTTCCGCGTGACCTATCGCCCCAGGCCCGTCAGCGCTTGAAGGAAGGCGACGTCGACTTGCTGCTCCAGGAGCTGTCCGCCAATGGGGATTCCTATGAACGAGTAGGAATCGACATGGCCCTGGCCATGGCGGTGGACCTTGCTGTGGAAGGGGTAGCCCCCTCTTCGCCCATCCTGGCCGTCGGGCCCACCGTTGAGACGGTTTGCCTGTTGCTGTCCGACATGGGATACAGGGTCACGGGCGTCGAAGGCGGCGGCCCTGGGTCTGGGCTGGACGAGGCGGCCATTCAACAGCATCTTGCCCGCTCTGACGCCTTTTACGACATTGCACTGGTGGTAGGACTGGGGGATGAGGTGGCTCCGGCATGGCCGGAAACAGCTTCTTCAACCCTGCAACAGCAGTCCGGAATCCTGGCCGAGCTCTGCAAGCGTGTTAGCCGGAGCCTGTACGTTGAGGTCCCCGTGGACGAAGGTCCCGCTCAGCCGTTTGATCCCCACGGCCAGTTCTCCCTTGCCAGGTGGCTTCTTGAAAATGATCTGGCGACGGGCTTCGAGATGGTTGCAAGCACGGTGGGGGCCGGCGGCCAGCCTCGCCGGTTATGCCGCGTGAACCTCAGATGAGCGCTCGGGTTCCCTGCGGTCCTGGATGTCTCTCGCTTGGCGATATGCGCGGTGCTTCAAAGATGGGCCCGGAGGCCCAGTCCGAGGGCATTGGAGCCAAGGACAAAGTAGGCGTACGGATGATCACCGCCGGTGACCAACATCCCGGATCTCCGGTATTCCTTCCAGGCGATCAGACGACCATTGAGCAACGCCATGAGCTTCTGGATGCCCTGCGGCAAGCGTCGCCTCCTTATGTTCAGGCCGTCGTGGCCCTGTGCTCCTGTTCCTTCGCCACACCCCTCGTTGAGGCACGCCCGATTCAGGATTTCGGGTTCGGGTCTGGGCTGGTGGCGCCGTCGGCTCGACGGATCCGATGGGACCCAAACGCCCTCGAGCAGGTGCTCGCCCAGCTGGCCGATGGACTGGGCGCCATGCATGATCTTGGCGTGGCACACGGGAGCCCGACCCTAGTGAACTCACTATGGACTTCCGGGCCGGAGGGACCCTCGGCTTTTTGGGACGGGCTGAACTCCGTGCGGGTTGCAAGTGACCGTGCAATTGCTCTCGACATCGTCACCTTTCTCCAGGCTTGCGTATGGCCGGCCTTGCTCGAGGCAGATCATCACTCCCCATCTCTTTTCGAGGAGCTTGTCCACATCGACGGTGAGAACGGGGACGTGCTCGGACGAGTCGCCTCAACCCTGCGGACTCCGAGGTCGGACCATGTGCGTGGAACCAGCTCCGCAACGTTGGCTCTAGCCCTGGGGCAAGGGTCTCCACGGCACTCCAGCGACTCGATGAGAAGCGCAGTGGAAACGGTCTTGGGCGTCATGGGGCCCCTCTACTACGTCGAGAACCTTCAACACGCTCAGGATGCCGGGTTCCACCGGTCCCTTTTGTTTGCGGAGCGAGCTCGGCATCGCCTTCTGGACGAAGAAAGGACCAGGGTACTGGATCGGCGCTACGGTACAGAGCTCAGGAGGGCTCAGGAAGCCATCAGAGAGCTAAGGCAGTGGGCGGAAGAGCTCCAGGGAATAGTCCGTTATCACGAGCAGCGTGAGCAAGCAGCCGAGGACAAGGCCGCACACCTCCAGGCCTCACTGGATTCGGCAACCGACCTGGCAGCAAAGTCCGAGGCCGAAGCTGCCCAGCTCAGGGCTGCACTTAGTGAGGCGCAGGAGCTCGCTACACGCCTCAGCGATGAGATCACGGGTATTCAGCAGTCGAGAGCGTGGCGCGTCATGACCCTCATGTGGGCCCTAAAGCGCGGAGCCGATCGGTTGCCCCGAATGCTCGCCGGGGCCGGACGAATGGTCGCTAACAGAGAAGCTGCCGGCAAGAATCGGTCAGCGAGGGAAGAGGGCTTGGGTCCGCCGCCGGCATGACGCCTTCCGATCCTTGCATGGGTCGGCGACGACTTGCCATAGACACCCAGCTAGGGGGCCGGCAGAAGCCTGCCTGGGGTCCCCTCCTCCGCAAGCTTCCGCACGGGCGCAAAGAGCCGCCGATGCACCGGCGAGGGGCCAAAAGCCGCGAGCGCCCACTTGTGAAAAGGAGAGGGGTAACCCTTGTTCAGGTCGAATCGGTAGTACGGATACATGGAAGAGAGCATGGCCATCAAGGCGTCTCGCCTGACCTTGGCGATGAGCGAGGCACACGCTATGGAGACGGACTCACTGTCGCCCCGGACGATGGTGCGGCTATCGCAGGGTGGAGATGCCGAGATGAACGAGCCGGATGTACCGCGTTCCGGCGGTGGCTCCCAATTCAGGAAGTTCCACTGCCCATCCACGAGGAACGCATCGGGGCGGCAGGCCAACCCCTCGATGGCCCGCTCCGCCGCAAGCTTGATGGCCAGCGAGAGGCCAAGGCGGTCGATCTCCTCGGGCCATGAGAAGGCCACGGCCCAGGCAAGGCTCCGCTCCATGACTCGAGCGGCAAGCCACTGTCTCCTGGCCGGGTCGACGAGCTTCGAGTCGCGGACTTTGTACAGACGAGTCCCGGGCTTTAAAACGACGACTCCCACTGCAACGGGTCCCGCCCACGCGCCGACTCCGACCTCGTCGACTCCGCCGATGAGCTCCGCTCCGCCGGCCCTAAGAGCCAGCTCATACTTCATGCTGGGTACGGGGTTGGTCCTGCCGGCCCGGCCGGACCTGGATCGTCCCCGGTAAGCCGCCGTTCGGTAGGTTGCCTTGAAGCTCAATCTCCTCCACCGCAGGTCATGGAGGGAAGTGTAGGTTCACCCCCCCAGCCAACTTACTCGGTCGAGTGGCCAGATGAGCACGAATGCCCTGCCGACGATGCTGGATTTGGCAATAGGACCAAAAACCCTGGAATCCTCGGAGTTGCTTCGGTTGTCACCCATCACGAACACCGTCCCCGGGGGAACGACGGTCGGACCATAGTCGGGCAGGGGGTCCATATCGTGCAGGTAGGGCTCATCGATCCTCCGGTTGTTTACAAAGACCGAGCCCACCTTGACCTCCACAGTTTGCCCTTCTGTGGCAATCACCCTCTTGATGAAGTCCTGCTCGGACGACCTAAGCCCCAAGCCCTCCGCGATCTCATTTGTCAATTTACCGAACAGGTTCCTCTCGGGTTCGGGAGTGGGGGGACTCACGGGCGAGACGAAAACAACGATGTCGGGATGTTTGGGCTCAACGAACCGGTAGAGGAACTTGGCGACGAGAACGCGGTCCCCTACCTCCAGGGTGTTCTCCATTGAGCCCGAAGGGATGAAGAAAGCCTGCATGACGAACGTCTTGACGATGATGGCGATGGCAAGCGCCACCACGATGAGAACCGGTAGCTCTTTGATGAACTGGCCGACGCTCTGCTTGGGGGCTTCGGTATCTCTCAGTCTCGGCCTGGGTGATGGACGAAAGCCATCCGGCCCCACTGGGTCATGTCCGCCAGAGGTGAAAAAGTCGTCTTCGACCGGAGCAGCAGTTCTTCTGGCTGAGGTATCAGCCGGCCTCTCTGGCCGGGTTGGCGCCGGGGGCTCCCGCCGCACCGCCACTTCCTTTACTGGTAGCTGCTCAGAAGGACCTACCGCAGTATTACCGGACGGTCGTACGGGTGAATCCTCAGACGGCCGAGCTCGGGTCGGATCAGGCGTCTGCCCGTCGGTAGCTCGACGAGTGAGCATGGGAGCACGCCTGCCTCTTTTGCCCAACCGTGCCGCGTGCTTCTTACCGGGCTTGGCCCTGTGCTTAGGCCCGTATCTGGTCTGCACCGCTTCTAGAACCGCTTCTCTTTGACCTTGGCAGCGCGCCCCACCCGCGAGCGTAGGTAGTAGAGCTTGGCCCGCCTGACATCGGCTCGGGTTACCACCTCAATGGTGGCAATCATGGGAGAGTGAACTGGAAAGGTGCGCTCTACGCCCACTCCAAAGGACACCTTCCTCACGGTGAACGTCTCTCGAACCCCGGACCCCTGACGGCGAATCACGATGCCCTGAAATATCTGAATCCGTTCCCGGGCTCCCTCAACCACCCGTACATGAACCTTGACCGTGTCTCCAGGTCGAAAGTCGGGCAGATCAGATCTCAGAACCGGGCGCACCAGGGCGTCCGTCTTAGTCATCGCTCCTCCGATAGTGTCGAGACCTAATAGGTCTGACGGGAATGGGCCACCAGCTTGGATCTATAGGTGAGTAACTGATGATAACGGAAAAGGGTCCACCATCACCCTTCCTCTCGCCAGCGCTGCACCATCGCTTGCTCCTCTTCGGACAGGTCGGCCTTCTCTAGAAGACCTGGGCGTCGGAGGTAGGTACGCCGAAGCGCCTGCTCCCGGCGCCATCTGGCGATGCGGTCGTGATGTCCCGAGAGAAGGACCTCCGGCACACTCAGGCCCCTAAATTCGGCTGGCCGGGTGTACTGAGGATATTCGAGCAAGGCCCCGGCGAAGGACTCCTCCACCAGCGAGGCAGCGTTTCCCACCATGCCCGGCACAAACCGCCCTACCGCCTCGATCAGTACCAGGGCTGCCACCTCCCCTCCCGACAGGACGAAGTCACCGATGGAGATCTCAGTCGCGTCGAGAGCCTGCCCGATCCGCTCATCCATACCCTCATAGCGGCCGCACACCACAACAAGCTGGCCATCTTCGGATAGCTCGCGAGCGAGCGAGTGATCGAGCAGCCTTCCGGCTGCGTTAAGAAGAATCACCCTGGCCCCAGGCTGCCGGATAGACTCGACGGCGTCTACCACGGGGCCGGGAGTCATAACCATTCCAGCGCCCCCACCGAATGGAGCTTCGTCGACCTTCCGATGAGGACCGGGAGCCCAGTTGCGAAGGTCGTGAACGTTGACCTCGATGATTCCTGCTTTGATCGCCTTTCCGAGAAGGCCAACCTGAAGCGGCGAGGTGAAAGCCTCGGGAAAGATGGTGACTACGTCAATCCTCATTTGTCCTCGTTGCCGGGTTCGACTAAAGGTCGTCGAAGAGGCCTTCGGGAGGGTCGGCCGTTATCTTTCCGGACTGGAGATCGACAGAGCGGACCAGCTCCTTGACGGCGGGGAGAAGAACCGGGCCCTTATCCGTCTCGATCTTCCACAGGTCCTGGTCGGCCCGGGAGACAATCTCTCCTAGATGCCCCAACCGGCGGCCAGATGGATCGATTACCTCCAGCCCTATGAGCTCATGCTCCCAAAAAGCATCCTCTTCGAG
Source organism: Actinomycetota bacterium (assembly GCA_036258795.1). Classification (GTDB taxonomy): domain Bacteria; phylum Actinomycetota; class CADDZG01; order JAHWKV01; family JAHWKV01; genus DATACZ01. Next base: position 20,396 of record DATACZ010000010.1, on the reverse strand, counting down.
ACCGCCCAGGGCGGAGGCGCTGATAAAGATCAGCTCACCCTTCAACCGCTCAGCCTCGTCCCTCGTATCGACGGCACCGAACTTCACGATCATGGCGCCCTGGTGTGGGCGGGAGGCAACTACCTTCAGAGCCGCCACGGAGTCTGGGTCGGCGCCTACCAACACTTCTGACCCCGGGTGGAACCTGGAGGGGTTCTCGGAGTGAACCCTTATAAGGACCTCACCGCGAATCCCGTGCGCTTTGACGATCCGTCCGATGAGGATTGCCGGGGGATCAGTCGACGATCTCGACGATCGCGTTACGGTCCTCCCGAAGGGCAGCCGCCTTGACCACGGTTCTGAGGGCTCGGGCAATTCGCCCATTTCGACCAATCACCTTACCGACATCATCGGGATGCACGAAGAGGTCGTAGACGATGGTGCGGCCGGAGTCGTCCTCCTCGATCCGAATGTCGTTGGGGTGATCGACGAGATACGAGACCACAAACTCTAGGGTCTCCCGGGAGCTCATCTTGAGGATTTGGCTGTGGGCTTCGCTACCTTCTCATCGATTACGCCGGCAATTGTGAGCAGCTTGGTGACCGCCTCGGTCGGCTGTGCACCCTTTCCGAGCCACTCGAGAGCCTTGTCCCGGTCGATCTCAACCACCGACGGCTCGTTTCGTGGCGCATACCTGCCAATGGCTTCGATGAACCGGCCATCTCGTGATGACCGGGAATCGGCCACGACGACCCTGTATGTGGGCTGCTTTTTCTTGCCTATGCGGCGGAGTCGTATCTTGACCATCGGTCACAGCGTAGCAGCTTTGCTCTTCTGGGCTCGATGATGTCGCGGTCTTCCGAATAGCGCCATCGATGCAGTGCTACAGCTCAAATCCTGGAGGAAGGTTGAAAGCCTGGTGCTTCTTGCCGGGGCGAAGCTTGGACATCTGCTTCATCATCTTTCGAGCTGCCTCGAACTGCTTGAGCAGGTCGTTCACCTCACGGATCTGGCTCCCCGAGCCATAGGCGATCCGTGCCCTGCGACTCCCCGAGATGATCCTCGGGTCTCTTCTTTCCGCCGGCGTCATCGATCGGATGATCGCCTCTATCCGATCAACGTCCGAGTCCTGTACGTTGATGTCCGACAACCGGCGGCCGCCTGGCATTCCCGGCAGCATCTTCATGATGTCCGTAATCCCGCCCATCTTCCGAACGGCTTGAATCTGTTCCAGGAAGTCCTCCAGGGTGAATCTGGCCTGCATCACCCTTCTGGCCTGCTCCTCGGCCTTCTGGGCGTCGATAGACTCCTCAGCCTTCTCGATAAGGCTGAGGACATCACCCATCCCGAGAATCCTCGAGGCGATCCGGTCCGGGTAGAAAGGCTCCAGATCCGTGAGCTTCTCCCCGGTACCGGCGAACTTCACTGGCGTGCCGGTAACTGCAGTGGCGGAGAGGGCTGCTCCGCCTCGGGCGTCTCCATCGATCTTGGTGAGGGCAATGCCGGTAAGGGGCAGGGTCTCAGAGAAGGCCTTGGCAGAGACTAGGGCGTCCTGGCCGGTCATTGCGTCCAGCACGAAGAGCACCTCGTCTGGATCGACGGCGGCGTGAACACGCGCTACCTGGGACATCATCTCCTCATCGATATGCAAACGCCCGGCCGTATCAACGATCACGTAGTCGGCTTCCCGCCTTCCCGCCTCCAAGCCGGATCTTGCCACCGCTACCGCATCGGTCGCCTCGGGCCGTCCATGGAATGAGACTCCGGCCTGTCCGGCCAGTATCTCGAGCTGTCGAATTGCCGCCGGGCGCTGAAGGTCTGCTGCCACGAGCATCACCCGGCTGCCCTTCTTCTTAAGGTGGGCTCCGAGCTTGGCGGCAAGCGTGGTCTTACCGGAGCCCTGGAGGCCGGCCAGCATGATCACGGTAGGCGGCTGGGGAGCCTTCTTGAGGGGCGAGAGCGTCCCGCCCAGCATGTTGATCAGCTCCTCATGAACAATCTTGACTACCTGCTGGCCGGGAGTCAGAGACTTGAGGATGTCCTCGCCGACAGCTCGCTCACGCACGCGCCCCAAGAAGCTCTTGACTGCGGGAAGGGCCACGTCGGCCTCCAGTAGTGCCAGTCGGACCTCACGCAGTGCCTGGTCGACGTCTTTTTCTGTGAGCCGCCCGCGCCCGCGAAGTTGCTTGAACACCTGGTCAAGCCGCTTCCCCAACGCATCAAACATGGCCGTTCTCCTACCTGGAGGTGTCCAGGAGAGCATCGACGAACCGCTCAGGGTCGAAGGGCTCCATATCCTCCAGCCCCTCTCCTACTCCCACTGCCTTCACGGGCACCCCGAGCTCTTCCTGAATCGCAATCACGATGCCACCCTTGGCGGACCCGTCCAGCTTCGTGAGGATCACGCCGGTGGCCCCGACCGCCTCCTTGAACGCTCGAGCCTGGGCTAGACCATTTTGGCCCACAGTTGCGTCTAGAACCAACAGAGACTCGCTAACCGCCGCTTCCCGCTCTGCCACTCTTCTGATCTTTCGCAGCTCATCCATCAGGTTTGTCTTCGTGTGCAGCCGCCCCGCCGTGTCGACGATCACCACGTCGATCCGCCGGGCCTTGGCGTGCTCGATGGCGTCATACACCACTGCTCCCGGGTCGGCCCCCGAAGCATGCTTGACCATGTGAACGCCGAGCCGGTTCGCCCAGCTTCCCAACTGCTCGATGGCCGCGGCCCGGAAGGTATCCCCCGCCGCCAGCACGACCGACCGTCCCTCGCCGAGGAGCCGGTTGGCGAGCTTGGCTATAGACGTGGTCTTTCCCACCCCGTTCACGCCGATGATCAGCCACACGTTCGGACCGTCCTCTTTGACGGTCAGAGACGAGTTTCCTCCCGACAGAACTGCGGCCAGCTCACCTCTCAAGGCCTCGGATAGCTCATTCGGGGCCGGCTTGGCGGCTCTTACCGAGGTCAGAATCCGGTCCGCCGCTGCCACTCCCACATCGGCCCTTATCAGTGCATCCTCGATCTCCTCCCAGTCCTCGCGGTCCAGCCGATCTCGACCTTTGAGCGCCAATAGAGTTCCCGCGAGTACGCTCCTCGTCTTGGCAAGGCCCCGGCCAAGGCGAGAGACCACCGGCGCGGGGGCCTCGACTGGTTCCGGTGGCGCCTCAACCGTTGCCAGCGCTGTTGGCCTGTCAGCCGGTTCCACATCCCTTGGCTCTACCTCGGCCTCCGGTGGAACCCTCCCGGCCCTTGGCCGGGTGGCAAGCCGGATGATGCTGACGAGAGCCGCCAGCAGGATAGCTACGGCTATCACCGCGACCAAAAGATCACCAGAACCCTGGTTCATGACTTTGTTAGGCCGCGGACAGCTGCATCAAGCGGGGAAGAGCTCGGATAACCGCTCCGAGATGACCTTGGACACTCCATCAGGCCGGATCGAGACTCCGTAGAGGACGTCTGCGACCTCCATCGTCCTTTTCTGATGAGTGACCACCAGCAGCTGGGATGAGTCCCTGAACTCCCTCAAGAGCTCGAGAAACCGGTGAAGGTTCACGTCGTCCAGAGCAGCCTCAACCTCGTCCAGGATGTAGAAGGGAGATGGCCTGGCCCTGAAGATGGCGAAAAGCACCGCCAGCGCGGACAGCGCCCGCTCTCCTCCCGACAGCAGAGATAGGCGCTTCAGGCTTCGCCCGGTGGGACCAGCTTCAACCTCCACTCCTGAGCCCAGCAAGTCGTCAGGGTCGGTTAGCCGGAGGGCCCCCTTGCCTCTCGGAAACAACACTTGGAACAGCCTCTCGAACTCCACCGACACGTCGGCATACGCGGATGCAAAAAGATCCTTGATTTTCTCGTCAACCGACTCCACGACCTTCAACAGGTCCCTGCGGCTGTTCTGGACGTCGTCGATCTGCGAAGACAGGAAGGAGGCCCTCTCCCCCAATGCCTCGGCTTCCCTGGCCGCAAGCGGGTTGACGCTGCCCATACCGGCAAGCTGGCGCTCGAGCCGCGACTTCCGTGCTTCCAGGCTGAGCTCGTCCAGCTGCATAAGCTGCTCCAGCCCGTCTTCCAGATCGCCGAGGAAGGCGGGCTCGCTTCCCGGCTCGGATCCGGAATCAAATCTGGCCAGGAGCTGCTCCGGCACCACCTGCCACTCCTCTCGAATCCCGGCCTCCATGATTCGCCGTTTCACCTGAAGCTCACTTCTGGCCAGGTTCTGGTGCGTGGCCCGGCTTCTGCGCTCCTCCAGATCGGCGGCCAACACGCTCCTCTCGGATTTGAGCTCCGCGACTTGGCCCTCCACCTCGGTCACAAGGGCCAGCGTAGCCTGGTGGACGGTTGCCGCCTCGCCGGCCCACAAGGTAACGGCTACCCTGGCATGATCTGCAACTTCGGACACCCACGAAGCCTGGTCCATCGCACCCGCCAGGATGGCTCTTTTATCAGAGACCCCGGTCAGAGACTGCGCGGCCTTTGACATACGGGCCTCGAGTGCTTCCAGGCGCTCGTCAAGCAAGCGGGTGCGTTCAGCCGCCTGACCATTCGCCATTCGGCAGACGTCCCACTCCGACGTGGCTTCATCGACGCCCGCTATGGCCGCGGCGTGCTTTACCTCGAGATGATCGAGCTCGGCGTCGGACGAGGCCTTGACGGCCCGCGCCTCGGAAAGCTCCCGGGTGAGGCTTAGCCGCCGATCCGACAGAGGCGCCAGCGAGTCATCGATCAGACGGATCGCCTCTCTGCACTCCGCAATCCTCATCTGCATGGAGTGGGCCTCCAGCTCCGCGAGCCGGGCCCTCTCTGACTCCAAGGCCAGCTGGGCCTCCATACGGCTGGCATCATCCCGAGCTTCCTCTACGCCGGCCCGGGAGGACTGCAGGGAGTCGTCCAGCTTGCGAAGCTCGGAATTCAGCGCCACCAGGCGCAGCTCGAGCTCCTCCAGGAACGGGGTGGTGACGCCTGGCCTCCTCAACACCAGGCCTCCCGCGGCGACGGCTCCATCTGCGGTTACGAACACCGCGTGGCGGTGCTTTTCCGCCAGCGATACCGCATCTTGCACCGAAGGTGCCAGATAAATGTCGCCCAAGGCCGGCATTGCCCTGGAATCGGCACTTTGAGCCCCGGATAAAAGGGCCTCGGCTCCGTCAACTACGGCGGCCGAGCCCTCGGCCACAAGGACCACCAGCGGTTCGGCGGAGGCTTCCTCGGTCAGGACCTCGGTTGCCGCCGCCCGATCGGCTGCGACCAACACCGCGTCGAGCGGTCCTAAAAAGGACTCGAGCGCCCGCCGGCGCCTGCCCGGAAGATCCACAAGATTGCTCAGTATGGCCAGCCGTCCCTCAGGCCTGTTCAGGACGGCAAGGCGGGCCGCTTCGGCGGAGGCCTTGCCGGACATCACTTCCTTGCGGGCCCTGGCGTGAGCAGCCTGCCGCTCGGCGTCTCTAATCTCATCGAGGAGAGCGGAACGGCGCTGTTCCAACCGTCGCAGGCTTTCCTGGCCGCTCCTGGCCCTTCCTCGAAGAACCTCCTGCTGGGCAATGAGGTCACTGACCGCTTCACGTGTCACGACCTGCCGCTCGCGAGCGTCGTTTAGTTTCCGTTCGTCCTCGCTTAGCCGCTCCACCTGGCGAGCCCGTTCCAGCTCGGTGGAGCGCGACAGCGCCTCTATCGAGGCCAGCTCCGACCCCAGGCGGTGTACCTCCTCAGCAAGGGCAGCGCTGGCCTCCCGCTGCTCGGCCAGGGCTTGCCGGGTCACCGCGGCCGCCTCCCTAGCTTTCTCCAGCACATGCAACGCCATGTCGGCAGACTCCTTCTGGGCCGCCTCCGCCTCCATCGCCACAAGCCTTTCCGCGCGGCTCTCATCCAGCTGCCGAGCCAGCTCGGCGATGTGGGCTTCTCCAGCCGCCTCGTTGGTGGCTGAGAGCTCGGCTTTCAGGGCCCGCACCCTCTCATCCGCCAGGCGTTTCAAGGCCGCGAGCCGTTCGGAGCTTGCCGTTAGGCGCCACTCCACCTCCCTTCTTCTGGCGGCTAAAGCATGGGTCTGCTGCCTGCGGGCCTCGCACTCCGCCAGCCTGGCGTCGACACGGGATAGCTCCAGTTCCCTGTGGGAGACCTGGGCCTGAAGATCGTTGTCGAAAGGCTTTAGCGAGGAGATGACCTCCGCCAGACGCCTTGAATCCAGGATTAGACGGACCTGGCGGAGCTCCCGATCGAGCTGATGATGACGCTGAGCCATCTCGGCCTGCTGCTCGAGGGGTTTGAGCTGCCGTCGAACCTCCGCCAGCAGGTCCCCCAGGTGGACGAGGTTGGCTTCGGCGGATGCGATCTTCCTGAGAGCCCGTTCCTTACGGCGCCGGTGCTTTCCGACGCCGGCGGCTTCCTCGACGATCAGGCGCATTTGCTGAGGGTCGGCGCTCAAGACCTCGTCCAGCCTGCCCTGCCCCACGATGATGTGTTGCTCACGCCCCACGCCCGCGTCCGATAGGAGTTCCTGGATGTCCAGGAGCCGGCAGCTGGATCCGTTCAGCTGGTATTCACTGTCGCCAGACCGGAAGAGCGTGCGGGAGATTGTGACCTCACTGAACTCGACGGGCAGGAGCCCCGCGGAGTTGTCGATTGTCAACCGCACCTCTGCCATGCCGAGCGCGGGCTTGGTTCCCGAGCCGGCGAAGATGACATCCTCCATCCTTCCGCCGCGCAGCGCGGCAGGACCCTGCTCTCCCAGCACCCAGCAGATGGCGTCCACGACGTTGGACTTGCCACTGCCGTTGGGACCGACCACCACGCTGATTCCAGGTTCGAAGGTGAGAGGGGTCCTCTCCGCAAACGACTTGAAGCCGCGAAGGACCAGTGATTTGAGGAACATCAGTGGGCCTCGATGTTAGCAGGGCTTGCCAGCGGGTCGAAGGAAATGCTCCGTCTTGCCGGACCGAACCACCCAACGGTCAATTAGCCAATCCTTAATCAGCTGTTTACAGATCTTCTTGCTCTGAAGGCTGCCCGTGACCATATAGTTGCGGCATGGAAGAACTTGTCCCAACTCTCGTTCGCCGGACCGAGGCGAAGATGGTTCTCATCGTCATGGACGGTCTCGGAGGCTTCCGCAGCTCGGAGAGAGGCTCGGAGCTCACTGAAGCCAAGATTCCGAACCTGGACCAGCTCGCCGCCGAGGGCTCATCGGGACTGCTCACGATGGTGGCCCCGGGCATCACCCCGGGAAGCGGGGCCGGGCACCTGGCCCTTTTCGGCTACGACCCGATTGAGTACACCTTGGGCCGTGGCGCTTTGTCCGCTGCCGGAATCGGCATTGAGCTCAAACCGGGAGAGATAGCCGCCCGGGCAAACTTCTGCACCGTGGACGCCATGGGACGGGTGGTGGACCGCCGGGCGGGTCGCATCACCACCGAGGTCAACCGGAGGTTGTGCGCGCAAATCAATGCCGCGGTTCAGCTGGAGGAGGGAGTCTCGGCCCTGTTCTACACCGAGCGCGACCACAGGGCGGTGCTGATTCTTAAGGGAGACGCCCTCTCCCCGATGATCAGGGACACCGACCCCCAGATCCTGGGTTTGGTACCGCACGACCCGGCACCTCTTGCCGAGCAGGCCGTGAGGACGGCGGATCTGGTGGAGAAGCTCCTAGCCCAGGTACGCATCATCCTGAAGGACGAGCCGGCCAACTTCATCTTGCTCAGAGGATTCGACACGCAACGTGGACTGCCAAGGTTCCCCGAGCGTTACGGCCTACGGGCGAGAGGAATTGCCAGCTACCCTATGTACCTGGGCCTGGCAAAGATAGTCGGCATGGAGACCCCGCCTCCGGTGGCCGGCTGGATCGAAGCGGTCGAGGAGCTCCACAGTTCCTGGGACCAGTACGACTTCTTTTACCTGCATCTCAAGGGCACCGATGCCGCCGGTGAGGACGGCGACTTCGAGCGAAAGTGCCTGGAGATTGAACGCGTCGACGCGACCATCCCCGCCATTCGGGCGCTGAACCCTGAAGTCATTTGCGTCACCGGGGACCACAGCACCCCCAGCCAGCTGATGCGCCACTCCTGGCACCCGGTGCCCTTCATTCTTTGGGGCTCCCAGGTAGGGATGGATTCCGTGTGCTACTTCAACGAGGAAGCTGCCCGGGCGGGCGCCTTCGGGCACAGGATGGCAAAAGAGCTGATGGCGCTGATCCTTGCCTCCAGCGGCCGCTTGATTACATACGGAGCCTAAGTCGAGCCAAATGAAGCTTACAGGGTCGAGCCTCATCCGGTGGACCGGTTTAGCAGCCATGGCGGCAGGGATCATTTTCGCGGGCATTCAACCGATCCATCCACCTGACGTTGTATCGTCAGTCACCACCAGCGCATGGGCAATCATCACCGCCCTGAAGACGGTCATGTGCCTCTTTTTTCTCATTGGCTTTACGGGGCTCTACGCCAGGCAAGTGGAAAGGGTCGGTTGGCTCGGTCTGGCCGGTTTTCTCCTGTTGACCATCTCAAGGTGGCTCCAGACGGCCTTTGTTTTTCGCCGAAGCCTTTATCTTTCCGCCGTTGGCGACCACGGCGCCGGAGTTTGTTGACGGCGCCCTGGGAACCCTCGCCGCCGGGCGCGCCAGCGAGGTCAACCTCGGAGCCCTCCCAGCGCTCTTTACCCTCGGGGTCGGGATCCCGTATATGCTCGGCGGCCTGCTGTTTGGCATCGCTACGCTCCGCGCCGGCATCCTGCCACGCTGGCCGGCCGGCCTGCTTGCCATCGCCGCCGTGTTGACCCCCGCGGCTGCGCTGCTCCCGCACGCGATTCAGCGGCTTGCGGCGATCCCAGTCGGGATAGCTGTGGCCTGGCTCGGCTATGCGCTGGCGAGCGCAATCCTCAGACCCCGTACGCGGCAGGGAGGCCTCCCAGCTCCGCTGAACCTTAGTGAGGCCCTTTTTGAGCCAAGGTGCGGAGCCAATCCGTGACCACCGGAATTAGTGATTTGACGGTGACCTCCTCGGACTGCGCCTTGCCGCTCTCAGCATGGGCCGCAGGCACCTTCAGCGTGTGCTCGGCTCCGGGAATGACGTGAACCGTCGCCGGGGCACCCAAGGAGCCCAGGTGCTTGCGTAGCAGCTCCAGGTCGCAGAACGGATCTCGAGTGCCTTCGAGAAAAAGGCTTGGCACGTTTACCTTGGGCCAGTGCTGGACGCGGAGCTCACTTTTCTTCCCCGGGCGGTGGAGGGGATAGGAGTACAAGAGAAGGCCCGCCGCCTGGAGCCCAGATGCAACCGCCATAGAGGCAACCCGCCCTCCATATGACCTTCCACCGAATACCCAGGCATCTTCGGGACCGAACTTCTGCCGGGCATCGTCTGCCAGAGCTATGAAACCGTCAACGCTTTTCTCTGCTGCCGGACGGGTTTTCCTTCCGGCGGCCAGGTATGGAAGATCGGCTCTTAGGACCAAATGTCCGGCCTCGGCTAGACCTGCCGACAATGCCTTGAGCCCCGGCGTGTGAAGATTCCCGCCCGCTCCGTGGGTAAGCAAAACGGACGGCTGCACCCGCTCGCCGGGTATCTCCACCTCCGCTCTCACGTATAGCTCTTCTCCCTTCGAGGGAGCTTCTGTTTTCAGCTTGGTGGCCTCGGTCCGAAAGTTCATACCTGGCACTGTGGGCAGTAATAGGTCGAGCGGTTGCTCCAGCGGGCCCTCTCGATGGGTGTCCGGCACCGGTGGCAGGCCTGTCCCTCCCGCTGGTAGACCTTGAGGAACTGTTGAAACTGCCCCTTGTCCCCGTACAGATCCCGGTACTGCTCGTCCTCGGTGGAGGTGCCCCGATGCCGGATGGCCTCCTGCAAGGTGTCCTGGATCGCTCGATACAGCCTGCGCACCTCGGAGGGGCCTAATGTCTCCGAGGGCCGGTCGTGCCGCAAACCGGCAGCAAAGAGGATCTCGTCGGAGTAGATGTTGCCTATTCCGGAGATGAACCGTTGATCCATGAGCAGAGCCTTGAGCTTCGTCCTACGTAGCATGAGGGTCTCGGAGAAGTACTGCCAGGTCAGTGGTTGCTCCAGCGGATCCAGCCCCAGCTTCTGCAGCTCCGTTACCTGACCCATCTCGGATGGGGTGGCGACGAACATCTCTCCAAAGCTGCGTGGATCGATGTAGCGGAGCTGGTCTCCGGCACCCAAGTCGAGCACCACGTGGGTGTGGTTTTCCATTGGCAGCGTTGCCCGGGACAGGATCAACTGCCCCGACATCCCAAGGTGAGCCACCAGGATGGTGCCGTTGTCCAAATAAAGGAGCAGGTACTTGCCACGCCGGTCGATTTTGGCGATTTTGCGGCCCGCCAACGCGTCCTCGAACTCCTTGCGCCTGCGATGACGACGGATGATGCGCATGGCATTTTTCGTGCTCCGCACCTCAGCGGTTCGGATCTTCCTGTCGAGGATCTCCTTCTCCAGGTCTCGTCGGACGACCTCAACCTCCGGGAGCTCCGGCACAGATCAGGACTTTGCCAGTCGCAGTAGCGCTTCCTTGGCGGCCCCCTGCTCCGCCTCCTTCTTGCTTCTGCCGGCTCCGGCGCCAAGCTCGGTTCCGCCGACGAAGACGCTGGCTCTGAAGGTCTTGGCGTGGTCTGGCCCCGTCCACGAGACCCGGTACTCAGGGACGGTGCCGTGAACCTGAACGGTCAACTCCTGCAGATTGGTCTTGAAGTCTCGCAGCACGCCCTGATCAACGTGCGTGCGGATGTGGTCGGCAAACAGGCGCTCAATCAGCTTCTGGGCATACTCCCAACCACAGTCCACATACAGTGCCCCAAGCACAGCCTCAAAGGCGTCGGCCAGTATGGAGGTCTTGTCGCGGCCCCCCGACAGCTCTTCCCCTTTGCCAAGAAGGAGATAAGAACCAAGGTCGATTGACCTTGCCATCTCAGCCAGCACCGGCATGTTTACGGTGCTGGATCTCAACATGGCCATCTCACCCTCGTTCAGCCCTGGAAACCAGCGATATATGAGGTCCGTGACCACTAGGCCCAGGACTGCGTCCCCCAAGAACTCCAGGCGCTCATTGTGGGAGAGCCTGCCGCTCTCAAACGCATACGAACGGTGGGTCAGGGCCAGATCGAGCTGCGGAGTTTCGCAGCCTATGCCCAGCCGATTCCTTAGCTCCGCGGAACTCCTGTTGGGAAGTGGTTCATTCCCCAAGGCGCTCTACTCGACCTCAACGACCTCGCGGCCGTCGTAGAATCCGCACTTTCCGCATACCCGATGGGATGCTTTGGGAGCGTGGCACTGCGGGCATGTGGACTTCCCCGGTACGGTGAGCTTCCAATGGGCTCTTCGGTGCCTGGTGGTGGACCTGGATTTCTTTCTCTTCGGTACCGGCATCAAACTCCTCCCAGCATCTAGCTGCCTTCGCTCTTCTCCATGAGCTTTCGGAGGGGGGCCCACCGTGGGTCGACCTCTCCCCGCCCGTGAGCACAATGCCCGACGTTGAGGTCCATCCCGCAGACAGGACACAACCCTCGACAGTCAACATCATGAAGAGGTTTGACGGGGATGCCGAGTACGATGGCATCCCTCAACATCGGCTCCAGGTCCACTACCTTCCCGTGAACCTCGTATCCTTCCCTCTCCTCCGCTTCGCCGGCGTCGAAATAGAAGATCTCATCCAGCTTGCGCTCAAATTCCTGCTCGTAATCAACCAAGCATCGGGAGCAGTTCAGGTGAAGCAGCCCCCCGGCGGTGCCGCTGACCTGCACACCTTCTCTTAAGCTTTCAAATGTCAGGTCTACCCTGACCAGTTCGCCTTCTTCGACCCATCCCAGCCCGCCGCGAAGACCCCCGATCATCCCAGCGGTGGATAGGTCTTGAATGGCCCCCGGCCTTCCGGCAAGACCTGATACGTCGATGAGCAACCAGTGCATGGAGGAGGGCCGCCTCGGAAAAAGCGAACCCCCATGATAACAAATCGAGGTTCGCTACCCAGGTCTTCCGGCTAGGTGCGGCGGAAGCTCCCCGTATCCGTTATTCGAAAACCCCCCGTGTCAGATGGCAGGGTGGCAAGCTCTCCCGGCTGGTCGAGTGGGACCTGTTGCCCCGCCACGTCCAGGCGTCCTCGTAGGGATTCCCGGCCCCGGGTGACGGCGCCCAGTGTTTTTTGTAGGACGACTTCGAAGCTGGCAAGCTTGGCGTCTACGTAGTCCTCGGCCTCCATCCTGATCTGCCTTGCGCGGTTTTTGGCCTCCTCGATGATCCTGTCGGCTTCCCGGCTAGCAGCACCGACGATCTCGGTTCGAGCCAGCATCCGGTCACGCTCAGCAGCGGCCTCCGCGAGCATCTTGTCTATCTCGGCTTGTGCTCCCGTTATGAGCTCTTCTCGATCCTGGACGACCCAGCGGGCCTGTTTGAGCTCTTCGGGAGCGTTGCGCCTTATCCGCTCCAATTGGGAGAGCAGCGCCTTCTTGTTGATCATGGCCGAAGCGGAGAGGGGCACCGGCTTGGCCGCCCGAACCTCATGGATGACGGCGTCGATTTCTTCGAGAAGGCCCACAACTACAGCCTAGACCACCAGCCTCCGGGCATGCACGAAAAATTCCCGAGGATTCATCCTTGGGCTCTCAGTCGCCCGGTCAGCGCTTCATTCACCTTATGCGGCACCAGATTACGGACATCTCCCCCGTAGGTTGCGACCTCCTTGACAAGGCTGGACGAGACGAAGCCCCACCTTGGATCTGTGGTGATGAAGATAGTATCGACCCCTTCCAGAAGGCTTGCATTCATCTGCGCCATTTGCAGCTCCCGCTCGACATCCGAGAGGGCCCTCAACCCCTTGACGATAACCGAGGCTCCCCTCTCACGGACCAGGTCCATCAACAGGCCGCGATGAGACTCTACGGAGACATTCTCCAGATGACCCAGCACCGAGCGCAGTAGCTCGACACGCTCTTCCGGGGTGAACAACGGTGACTTCGACGGATTCTCGACGACAGACACCACAACCCTCTCGAAGTGCCTGCAGGCTCGCTCGATCACATCGACATGTCCGTTTGTGGGTGGGTCAAACGACCCGGGACATAGAGCTACGGCCATTATTGAGCCACCTTCAAATAAAGCAGGGTCGAGTCCCCGTACCTGCGCTCATCGGCAAGCCGGTATCGTGACGGCAAAAGACCCTTCTCCGTCCGGGAGGACATCTCCACCACGACCAGTGAGTCCCCATGAACGAGACCTCCTGAGGCCATGGCATCGAGCAGCCGGGACGGAACACCGGTGGCATAAGGCGGGTCCATGAAGACCACATCAAATGGCCTTGAAGTAGGCGAGCTGAGAAACTGCTCCACAGTTGACCGAACCACCGTGGCGCGGTCTTCGAGGCCGGTGGCCTGGAGGTTGGCTCGAATCATGGATGCGGCCTCGTGGTAGCTCTCCACGAACGTGGCGTGAGCGGCCCCGCGGGAAAGCGCCTCGATTCCCAGGGCCCCCGAGCCCGCAAAAAGATCCAGGACGGTCTTTCTCTCTATCCCGGCCCCCAGCGTAGCGAAGAGTGCTTCTTTCAGCCGGTCTCCGCTCGGCCTGACCTTCTTCGATGGCGCCGTTCTCAACCGCCTGCCCTTGGCCTCTCCGGCGATGACCCTCATCTAACCCTGACCACCCAGCGAATCAAGAGCGGAGCAACCAGTCGAGCCTATCGGCAAAGCGGCCCTCCATCTCGAGCCGGATCTGGGGGTAAGAGGACAGGTCGGGGTCTTCGTCGATCATTCCAAACGCCTCTTTTCGGGCGGAGGTAAGTATCGCGATGTCCCTGAGTAGGTGGGTCAGCTTGAGATCCGAAATACCCGACTGGCGCTCGCCGAGGATGGTTCCCGTGCCTCTCAACTCCAGATCCTTGGACGCAAGCTCAAAGCCATCATTGGTGGAGGCCACTGCCCGAAGCCTGGCCTCGGGGCTTCCCTCCTCATCCTCCTCTCCGTTCAGAGCATCCGTCAGAAGGACGCAGGTGGACGGGTGCTGGCCCCGCCCGATCCGGCCCCTGAGCTGGTGTAGCTGAGAGAGCCCAAACCGGTCGGCATTCTCGATCAGCATGACGGTGGCATTGGGCACATCCACACCCACCTCCACGACCGTCGTGGAGATCAGCACGTCGATCTCGCCCTCCCGGAACTTCGTCATGGTGGACTCCTTGACCGCAGGGCGCATGCGCCCGTGGAGCTTTCCGACTCGAAGATCCGGGAACACCTCTCTGGCAAGCCGTTCTGCCTCCGCCTCCGCAGAGGCCACTTGCAGCTTGTCCGACTCTTCGATCAGCGGCGTGATGACGTAGGCTTGCCGTCCCCTGGCCACCTCGGTCCTCACCAGCGCATAGGCCTCCTCGCGCCTCGGCTCATCCAGCACCAGCGTGCTCACGGGCTGCCGGTCCCTGGGAAGCTCATCGAGGACGCTGACGTCAAGGTCTCCGTACAGGGTGAACGATAGGGTCCGCGGGATGGGCGTCGCGGTCATGATCAGCACGTCGGGAGTCCGGGCCCCGGCCGTCTTCTCCTTGAGGGCCACCCGCTGTCTTACTCCAAACCTGTGCTGCTCATCGACGATTACCAGCCCGAGATTTGCGAACTCGACTCCCTCCTGAATCAGGGCATGGGTGCCGACCACGATGCCCGCAGATCCATCGGCGATGGCTGCCAGAGCCTTTCGCCGCGCGGCCGCGCCGACCGCTCCCGTGAGGAGAACCGCCTCTGGGGTCCCGAATAGGTCTAGCTGTCCCGCCCCCTGAAACTCCGGATGACCTGCCAAGGGCTCCAGAAGCTTGGAAATGGTCAGGTAGTGCTGGTTGGCAAGGACCTCGGTGGGCGCCATGATCGCGGCCTGGTAGCCTCCCTGGACCGCCAGCAAGGCCGCGTACAGGGCCACTACGGTCTTACCGGAGCCGACTTCCCCCTGTAGCAGCCGGTGCATGGGGACGGACTGGCCCATGTCCCTTTCCAGCTCCCCCATCGCCCTCCGCTGAGCCCCCGTGAGCGTGAAGGGAAGGGACTCCACGAACTTGCCGGCAAGCTCTGCCTCCACCTTGTGGGTGATGCCGATTGTCTCGGCCTCGATGCGGTGCTTACGGAAAGCCAGGCCCAGCTGAAGGGTGAAAAGCTCGTCGAAGACCAGGCGTTTGCGGGCTACGAACTTCTGGCCCATCTCCGAGGGAAAGTGGTATTCGGCCAGCGCTCTGGTCCGATCGATGAGCTCGTACCGCTCCAATAAGGACTTCGGCAGCGGGTCGGCCAGGGGGCTGAACTGATCCAGCGCCGAGCGGATTGCCCTCCTCAGCAACGCGGTGTGAACCTCGGCTGTTGCGGGATATAGGGGGACGATCTTCACCGCCTCCCCGGGGTCGGAGATGACGTCAACCAGTGGGGAGCTCATCTGACGGGCACCCCTGAACACCGAGATCTTGCCTTTGGCGGCAATCATGGTGCCGACCTTCAGCTGACGAGCTCGCCATGGTTGATTGAAGAAGACCAACCACAGATGGGAGGTGCCGTCGTTGACGGCCACCTTGACCGGGATCCTCGGCCTGGAACGGGGAGGAGTCTGGACCTTCCGCACCTCGCCGATTACGGTGATCTCATCACCCACTCGAGCCCTGTGGATACTCTTTGTATCCGAGAAGTCCAAGTGTCTGCGGGGATAGTGCTGTAGCAGCTCCTGAACCGACCGGATGCCAAATCGGGACTCCGCCAGAAGCCTGGCGTGACGGGGGCTCACCGCCCGGACGCCCGTGACGGGTACCCGTAGCTCGGGGGGAGCGTAGAGGAGGAGCGGCTGTTGCGACATCCCCCCTATTCTCTCCGGTGTCGAGGTCTCTCATCGGATTAACCGGTGAGATCCCTCTCAGGACAGAGCCCGGCCGCTATCAGCTAGGTTCGCTCGACAGGCCGGGAACGTACTGCCCCATCTTGTTCATGACGTCCACCAGGTTTGCCTTGCAAGGGTCACCCACCGACGGGCGAACGAAGAACGGGAGTCCTGCGACCATCCGATTCAGCGCCTTTACTGCCTCCGGGTCCGTACAGAGCTGGGCCACCAGCGCCTGAGCCTCCGCGGCGCAGAGGTTCTTGCCCCTGGCAGCGAGCAGGGCCTGCTCTATCGTGGATGCACCAACTGCAACGTCGGGATGTTCCACCTTGGTCTTGGCCACTTGCTGTAGCAGCCAGTCGATCTTGGGATCGTCAAGCCGGCTGCATTTGGCGGCCGGCGCAGCAGGCGGCGGAGCGGCTGTCACGGGCGCCGCAGCGCTGGCTGTCGGTGTCTGCTTGGCTTTGGCGACACTCCTGGAAGGAGCTTTACCAGCCGGTGATGTTGCCGCCGCGACCGCGGCCGGCGCTGCTGGCGGTGGCGCCACCGGAGGTGCCTCAGGACCGGGGGCCGGGGCCGAAAGGGTGCGAGAAGCCGACGGCGTAGGCACGGGCTGATCGGTACGGAGGGCGGCCATCGCCGCCGAGCCGCTGAAGCCGATTACGAAGGTGATTACCAGCACAGCAAGCTGCTTCAGGACCAAAGGCCCGTGCCCACTGGTTTGAATCGAGTTGAGTATTCGTTTCATGACGGCTGGCGTTTTCATTTCGCTTGGTAAACGCCGTAGTCATCGGAATGGATACCTCCGACCGCCAAAGTCGCCGGATTGATAACTTTCGATTACTGTTTTCCTAGAACAAACTTCAGGAGGGTTAGTGTCCCGAATCTGTGACGTATGCGGCAAGACACCGCAGTTTGGAAAGTCCATCAGCCACTCTCACCGGCGGACGAACCGCAGGTGGACACCCAACATCCAAACCGTGCGAACCATCGTAGGCGGGACTCCCCTAAAGCTCCGGGTATGCACCTCGTGTATCAGGGCAAACAAGGTTCCCCGGGCGCTGCCTAAATCCTGAAGGTGCGGATCCGCTCAGCGTAGCTAAGGACATGAGGGCACGCGACGGCATCCCGGGCGAAGATCCGTTGGACTCCCTCGGCGAATCCGTTGATTCCATAAAGGACAGCGTTCGAACCGCAGGCGACCTCGCCGCCGGAATCACTCAGGACCTCTCCAAGTTGGTCCGCCTCGAGATAGAGCTCGCCAAGCAAGAGATAGCGGAGATAGCCAGGACCAAGGCGGTAGGTGCCGGCCTCGGGGCGCTGGGCGCCCTGCTCGGCCTGTTCCTCGTGCCCTTCGTCCTGCTCACCCTGTTCGAGGTGTTTGCCGTATGGATGCCTCGCTGGACGTCAGCTCTTCTGGTCACCGTCCTGATGGCCGTTACCTGTGCCGTGGTGTTCCTTTTGGCCAAGAAGAGGTTGGAGGGAAATTACAAACCGGAGCGCACCATAAATTCCCTGCGGGATAACCTGGACTGGGCCAAACGGATGGGAAGGCGGCATGGGCGAAGACCGTGAGGAGATAGAGCTCGAGCTAAAGCTGGCTCGTGAGGCTCTGGCGGAGAAGGTCGATGCCCTGGCCGAAGAGCTAAGCGAGAGCGTGGAGCGCGTCAAAGAGGGCGCCGAACAGCTCAAACATGGTGCTCAAAGAGCCCGCGACGTCGGGGCCAAGGTCGCCATTGCCGCGTTTGTGGTGGTAATGGGTGTACTTGTCGTCAGGCGTTACCTGCAGAAGAAGGGGAGATAGTCGAGCTCCAGCCGTGGTTGGTCGGGCCGAAGCCCTTGCCCACAGCGAGCCCATACCTGATCGCTCCGGTCACGTACTGCTTGGCCAGCTCCACTGATTCCCGTAGCCCCCGCCCCCGTGCCAGGTAGGCGGCGATTGCGGCTGAAAAGGTGCAACCGGTCCCGTGCGTGTTGTCGGACGGAATTCGGCCGGCGGAGATCTCCCTGAACTCGCTTCCGTCGTAAAACAGGTCGACCGCCTCCCCGGCCAGATGGCCTCCTTTGACGATCACGCACCTCGGTCCCTTGTCATGAAGGACCCTGGCAGCCTCTCGCATCCCACCGATGTCTTTGACCTCGCGGCCGGTGAGCAAAGATGCTTCATAGAGGTTGGGCGTCACTGCCACTGCAAGTGGGAAGAGCTTCTGCACCAAAGTGTCCACCGAGTCCTGCGAGAGCAGGATGTCCTGGTTCTTCGATACGAAAACCGGATCGACCACCAGGTTGCCGATGCCGAGCTCCTCCACTGAGCTGGCGACGGCCTCGACGATCTCGGGATTAGACAGCATGCCGGTCTTTGCGGCATCGACTACGAAGTCCTGCGCCACCTGGGAGATTTGTTCCCGGACGAACTCTGCCGGTACGGCGTGGACGGCTGAGACGCCCATCGTGTTCTGGGCGGTAAGGGCACAGATCGCGCTGGTCCCATGCACGCCAAGAGCCAGGAAGGTCTTGAGGTCTGCCTGGATGCCCGCGCCACCGCCCGAATCCGAGCCGGCGATGGTAAGCGCCACGGGAACGCTCAGCAGATAGGCGCCGGCCGGGTCCTCAGCCTCTATATCCGCAGGTGGTCCCAACCCGGTGCCTCCATTGGCCTCTCATCGGTATCCAGCAACAGAACTCGCCCGCGGGCCGCTTCAACAACCTCCCCGACCCGGGTCACCGGCGTACCAGTTGCCTCCGTCACCGCGGTGAGGGCAGTGTCACACCGCTCGGACGGGATGGTGAAGCACAGCTCGTAGTCCTCGCCCCCGGCTAATCCAAGCTGAAGTGCGCTCTTCTGCAGCTCCAGTCCGGACAAGTCGGCAAGGGGCAACGACCCGGCGTTGATTACGACGCCTACCGACGACGCTTCGCAGATATGCCCCAGATCTGCCGAAAACCCGTCCGATACGTCGATCATGGCCGAAGGCAGGTGCCGGCGCAGGACCTCTGCTTCCCGCACCCGGGGGGTGGGCCGGCGATGCGCCTGAATCAGGTCTGGCCGGGTATCGATTCCCGCCCTCAACAGAGCATGTCCCGCGGCGCTGGCGCCGAGCGTCCCCGTCACGCAGACCGCGTCTGTAACCCGGGCCCCGCCTCTCTCGACGAACAACCTGCCTGCAGGGTTACCCAGCAAAGCCACCGATACGATGAGTGAGTCGCTTCGGGACAGGTCCCCACCCACCACCGCCATGTCGAACTGGTCACAGCACTCGCGCATGCCCGCATAGAGCGCCTCCACCCACTCCAGCTCTATGCCCCTGCGAAGACCCAGGCTTACTAGAGCCCTTCTTGGAACGCCTCCCATAGCAGCGACATCGCTTGCATTTACGGCTATCGCCTTGTAGCCGAGATCCTCCGGGCCAGTGAGCTTCAGATCGAAGTGAACACCCTCCACCATCAGATCGGCGGTGAACAGGATGGTGCCCGCCGGAGCACGAAGTACTGCGGTATCGTCGCCAACCCAAATCTCACCCTCGGCGGGATCCCCGAGAATCTTCTCGAGTCGGTCAATGAGGCCAAATTCGCCTATGTTGGAGAGATCCATCCCTACATGATGCCCGGAGTCGACCGGACCATGCCCACAACCCTAAATTTGGACGTTAGGATGGCCACCGTCCACCAAAGGAAGGAACTGTAAGTACATGGCCAATTCTTCCACTCCCCTCACCAGCAACTCTGGCCTCCTCAAGTGGGTCGACGAAGTCGCCGCCCTGACCACCCCAGACCGGATTCATTGGTGCGACGGGTCTCAGGAGGAGTACGACCGGCTATGCCAGTTGCTCGTCGAGGCAGGCACCTTCACCCGTCTCGATGAAGCAAAGCGCCCAAACAGCTACTGGGCCGCCTCGGATCCCGGTGACGTCGCCCGAGTCGAGGACCGCACGTTCATCGCCTCGAAGTCACCCGACGATGCCGGGCCCACAAACAACTGGCGTGACCCGGACGAGATCAGGGAAACGCTTACCCTCCTTTATCGAGGATCGATGCGCGGACGAACTATGTACGTGGTCCCATTCTCCATGGGCCCGCTGGGATCTCCCATCGCCCACATCGGTGTAGAGCTAACGGACTCCCCTTACGTGGCGGTGAGCATGAGGATCATGACTCGCATGGGCCGCCAGGCCCTCGACGTCCTGGGGCCGGACGGCGAGTTTGTTCCCTGCCTTCACTCCTTGGGGGCGCCTCTCGAAGCGGGCGAACCGGACTCCACATGGCCCTGCAATCCCGAGCACAAGTACATTGTCCACTTCCCTGAAACCCGGGAGATCTGGTCGTACGGTTCCGGTTACGGGGGCAACGCTTTGCTGGGTAAGAAGTGCTTCTCGCTGCGCATTGCCTCCGTCATGGCTCGTGACGACGGCTGGCTCGCCGAACACATGCTGATCGTCAAGGTAACCTCCCCAGAGGGCGAGGTCTATTACGTCACCGGGGCATTCCCGTCGGCATGCGGCAAGACCAACCTCGCCATGCTGATCCCGACCCTTCCCGGCTGGAAGGTGGAGACCCTTGGGGACGACATCTGCTGGATGAAGTTCGGCGAAGATGGCCGGCTTTACGCC
>DATACZ010000009.1:0-4195 GCA_036258795.1 Actinomycetota bacterium | reverse complement strand
GTAGGCGGCTGTGGAAGTCTCCTGCGTCGGGGTCAGAATCCAGAGGCAGCCATCGTAGAGATCTGCCGAGGCTGCCTCGATTCCTTGCCGCTCAGAGCCGGCGATGGGATGTCCACCGATGAACTCCACGGTTGAGGTGGTAAGCCGGCTCACCTCTTCGACCACTTCAGTCTTGGTGCTTCCGACGTCGGTGACCAGAGCCCCCACCGGGATGGCGGGGAGGGCCTCCCCAAATGTGCTCACTATGGCGCTGACCGGGGTGGCGATGAATACGATGCCAGCGCCCGCCACGGCGTCCCTCGGTTTGGGGGCAGTCCTCGTTATCGCTCCCCTCTCGAGGGCGCGCGCCATCGTATGAGGGTCGAGGTCATAGCCGGCCACCTCTTCAACCAGCCCCCGCTGCAGGCAGGCCATGCCTAGTGACCCGCCCATCAGGCCAAGCCCAAGGATCGCGATGCGGTCAAGCTGCGGACCTATCGACGCTCCGGTGTTGACCTTGGGGGCTGGCACACCGGCCGGTGGTGGGTTCAACTCAGTGAGAAAGATCGGCCCGAAGAGGCTTGGCGTCTCTCAGGTAAACGTGCCGGAGGGAGGAGTAATCCTTGTCTGTATAAATATGCATCAAAATCCTGATGACTCTGGGGATCGCCCCGTCTACGTCGATCTCCCGGGCGCATAGCAGTGGGATGTCGGAGATTCCGATCGACCGGGCGCCGGCCGCCGGGAACTCGGAGGTGATGTCGGGTGTGGCCGTGAAGATGATGCTTACCAGATCCGCCATTGAGACTTGATTTCTCTCCATCATGACCTGGAGGAGCTCCGCAGTCGCCGAGACGACCTCCCCGGCGCTGTCCTCCGGGATCGAGGTGGCTCCCCTCAGTGCTCTTAGCAGCTGCATGTGAGTCAGGCTCCCAATTCGAAGGTGGATCCATTCATGGGACGCTGCCGGGCGTCCTGCTTCAAGGAGCTACGGGCGCGAGGTCTCGGTCACAGTCCCACCTCACGATACAGCGAGGCCACCTCCTCTGGGGTGAGGTTTCGGTAGGTCCCTGTTCGCAGGTGCCCCAGCCTGAGGGGGCCCAGCTCGGTTCTCACCAGCCGAATCACGGGGTGACCAACCGCTTCAAGGACTCGCCTCACCACATGACGAGGGCCCTCGTGCAACACCAGCTTCAGCTGGGACCTGGCATCCTGTCCCCTCCGGGAGCCGAGAACCTTGATCAGATCGGCCTTCACCTTCTTACCCTTCTCGATCTCGACGCCGTCGAGCAATCGCCTCACCACAGCCGGTCCCACCCACCCGGCGACCTCGGCGACATAGGTTTTGCTGACCTGGAACGAGGGATGCATAACCCTATGCGCCAGCTCGCCGTCGGAGGTCAAAAGCAAAAGCCCTTCGGTGCCTGCATCAAGCCTTCCCACCGGATAAAGGCGGCTCTCGTCCCCCACCAGGTCCAGCACGGTAGGCCTGCCCTCCGGGTCCCGTGCGGTAGTGATGACCCCGGGCGGCTTGTTGAGCATCACATACCGGCGACCCGGGTTGACCTGTACCCGCCTTCCATCCACGGTGACCACATCACGGGTCGGATCAATCCTCCGGCCGAGAATCACGGTCTGGCCGTTCACCTTCACCCTTTTCTGCCGAATAAGCTCCTCGGCGCCGCGGCGCGATGTGATCCCCGCCTCGGAGAGCACCTTCTGAACTCTGACTCCCTGTGGAGCCTCGGGGTTTTTGGATCTGTGGTCTGGTGAGACTGTCACCAGCGGGTCAGCTCCTTGGGCCCTTACAGGCCAGGGCCGAGACCCGACTCCATCCGCTCGACCGACTCAGCGTCCGGCATGAACTCGGCCAGCGGAGGAAGCTGGTCCACGCTGTCGAGGCCGAGGCGCTCGAGAAAGTAGGTCGTGGTCCCGTACAGGATGGCCTGCCCTGGACCCTGATCCCGGCCGACCTCCTTAACCATCCCCCTCGAAAGTAGGGTCCGCATGACCGCATCGCAAGAGACTCCCCTTATCTCCGCAAGCTGGATGCGGGAGATGGGTTGCCGGTAGGCGACGATAGCAAGGGTCTCCAGAGCTGCCTGGGTAAGTCGTCCGGCGCGATGCTCGCCCACGAACCTCTCCAGATAGGGAGCGGTATCCGGGTGCGTAGCCAGGCGCCACCCGCCGGCTACCCGGCGTAGGACGACCCCGCGTCCATGAGCCTGGCAACGATCGGCCAAAATCCCAAGCAGAGCCTCCACCTCACCCGCAGGCAGCTCGAAGAGCAGTGCAAGGTCTGCTGTGGGCAGCGGCTCATCGGCTATGAACAGGACCGCTTCCAGCGCTCTCAACACATCGTCCTCGGCCTTCATGCCACCTCCAGGTACATCGTCTTCCCTCTTCATTGGCTCCCTCTGGGCGGAGGCTGCCTCCAGGTGACGGTAATCGTGTCGAACGGCTGGCTTTGCTCGAGCTCCACAGACTCGGCCCGGTAAAGCTCGAGCAGAGCCAGAAAGGAAACCACCACCTCGGGCTTTTGAAGGTCGGCGCACAGGTCCCTAAAGGAGCTTCTCGAGGCCCTGGAGAGCCTGCGGCTCATCTCCCGCACCATCTGGTCGAGGCTAACCGTAAGGGGCGTAAGGTGTGAGGTGTTTACCGTGGGTGCCTGCCGCGGGCCGAGCGCGCGGGCGGCCGCAGCGGCAATCTGGCCGACGCTTATGTTGCGAAAGATGTCGGGTGCTTCCGGGATCAGCTCCTCCGGAAGCTCAGCCTCGCGGGAGTGATACCCGGCGCCCCGGTCGAACTCTTCGCTCAGCCTGGTGGCCGCTGCCTTGAAGCTCGAATAAGCGACCAGGCGGTGAAGGAGCCAGTCCCGCTCTTCCAGCAGCATCTTGAGGTCCGGATCGGGAGCTGACTTCTGCGGCAGCAGCTTCAGCGACTTGAGCTCCAGCAACGTCGCGGCCAGCACAAGGAAGCTCGACGCAGTCTCCAGGTCGACCTCGCCCAGAGCGCTGGTGGCCTTCAAGTATTCATCGGTCACCGTCGAGATGGAAATATCCGCCACGTCGACACGTTCCTTGGACACCAGCTGTAGCAGGAGGTCCAAAGGACCCTCGTATACGTCGAGCTTTACCGCGTAAGCCACGAGGCGATGGGGCCGGACTGCTTAGAGCTCAGTAGCAACCACGACAGAATAGCCAGGAACCGCCCCCAGCTGGGGGATTCGCGCTCACGGACGCCTGAGGCCGATCCGTTCACGGACCAGCTGAAGGGTCTGCGAGGCCTCGTCACGAGCCCTCTCCGCTCCGGCATCGAGGACCTTGTCGAGCTGCGACGCGTCCTCCAGGATCTGGACGTAGCGCGTCCTGAAGGGGTCCAGGAAGTCATTGATCGCCTGGGCAAGCGCCTCCTTGAATGGTGCATAACCGCTCGAGGCAAACTCCTCCTGCAGCTCGTCCACTCCCCTGCCCGTCACTGCCGAGAAGATGACCAGGAGGTTCGAGATGGCCGGTTTATCCGGTCCGTACCGGATATCCCGTCCTGAGTCGGTGACCGCCTTCGAGATCTTGCTCCGAACGACCTCGGGGGCATCGTTCATCCAGAGCAGGTTGTTTCCCCGCCCCGAGCTCTTGTCCATCTTTCGAGAGGGATCGTCCAGGGCCATGATCCGAGCTCCTTGTTCGGGAATCAGAGGCTCGGGTACGGGAAACGTTTCGCCGAGTTGCCGGTTGAAGCGCTCGGCGATGTTGCGCATGAGCTCCAGGTGCTGCCGCTGGTCATCTCCCACGGGAACCAGATGCGCCCGGTATGCCAGAACGTCCGCCGCCATTAGAGCCGGGTAGACAAACAGACCCGTGCCGATCGATCCGGATTCCTGTCCCCGGCTCTTTTCCTTGAACTGGATCATGCGGCCCAGCTCCCCCATACGGCTAAGACAGGTCAGGTACCAGGCGAGCTCGGTGTGCTCCGGGGCCTCCGACTGCATGAACAGAACCGCCCGTTCCGGATTAATGCCCGCGGCGATCAGGCTGGCCGCGGTCTGCCGGGAACGGCGGGCGAGCACCTTCGGATCCCAGGGCACGGTGAGGCTGTGCAGGTCGACCACTCCAAAGAAGCACTCATGGTCGTCCTGAAGCCGCACCCACTGCCGGAAGGCCCCGATGTAGTTGCCTAGGTGCGGCACGTCCGCAGTAGGTTGAACCCCCGAGAAAAC
>DATACZ010000008.1:0-3187 GCA_036258795.1 Actinomycetota bacterium | reverse complement strand
TGCTATTGGCCGCTGGACCACCCGCCGGCCCTGCACCTTGATGAGCGGCTCGGGCGAGGAACCGAGCACCGTAACTGCCGGGTGGCTCAGAAAGAACATGTAGGGGCTGGGATTGATGAGCCTCAGCATGCGATAGACGTCGAATGGATCCGCATCCAGCTCTGCCGACATCCGATGCGAGATCACCACCTGGAAGATATCCCCGGCGAGTATGTGATCCTTTGCTCGCTCAACGGCGCGGGAGTGGCTCTCCTGGGTCATGGTGCTCGGGACCTCCCCGACCTCTACGGACGATGGCGCCCGGGGCTGGTACGTGAGCGGCTCTCCCAGGCGATGAATCAATCTTTCGGTTCGGGCAGCAGCCTCGTCGTAGTCCTCGCCGCCGACTAGGTTGGAGACCACGGTGATCCGCTGGCGCAGATGGTCGAAGACCAGAAGGCTTCGGGCAAAGATAAGGATGATCTCCGGAACCTCGACGTCCTCGACGGTGGTCTGCGGAAGACTCTCCAAATACCTCACCACGTCGTATCCGAGGTACCCCACACCGCCGGCTATGAGTGGAGGTAGCTCGGGTACGTCAGGCGTGGTGAATCCTTTTAGAAGGCCGGCGATCGCTTCCAAGGGATTTCCCTCGAGCTGCCCGAAAGGCTCGCCCGCGACCTCGATACGGCCGTTGTGGGACATAAAAACAAGGAAAGGATCGACCCCGACAAAGGAGTAGCGTCCCCAGCGCTCTCCATGCTCGACGGATTCGAGCAGAAAGGAGGGCGAAGATGAACCGTCCACCTGAGCCAGCTTCATATAGGTGGATACGGGGGTCTCCAGGTCGGCCACCACCTCCGTCCACATCGGCACGATGTTGTACTTCTCTAAGAGGCGCTCGGCTTCTTCCTTCGAGGGGTGGAACTCGATCAACGCTAAGCTCGGTTGCGCCGGCAACGCTTTCTCGCCGGGCCCTGGTTCGTAGGAAGCAGCGCCAAGGCTACGATCCCTCTGCCACGCTTGAAGTAGATGTCAGCGACCGGTGGAAGCAGGTTCGCTCCCCCGTGTGGCAAGCCGGGCCATCTGGCCGGACCTTAACTATCAGCACGTCGGCGTCGCAGTCCACCAAGACCTCCGTGACGTGCTGGAGGTTGCCCGACGTCGCCCCCTTGTTCCACAGCTCCTGGCGGCTCCGGCTCCAAAACCAGGTAAGCCGGGACTCCAACGTCCGGACAAGAGACTCCCTGTTCATCCAGGCCATCATCAAAATCTCCCCCGTGGAAGCGTCCTGGACGATGGCCGGGATGAGGCCGTTTGAGTCCCATTTGAGCTCCAGGGATTCCGCCTCGATGCTCACAGGATGCTTATCATCCGGTCGAGAGCGAGCCGTGCCCGCCGGGCCACCTCTGCCCGGACGGTGACCTCGTACCGTTCCTCCTCAAGGCTTCTGAGCAGCTTGTCGGGCGTGATCATCTTCATGTAACGGCAGATCGCATCTTCGTTGGCGGCCACGAAGCGTGTCCCGCTGCTTTGCTGCTGCAGGCCGTGGATCAAGCCTGTCTCAGTGGCCACTACCACGGTTTCGGCTCGGGTCTGCAGCGCCCGGCGCATCATTCCTGACGTACTCAGCATGTGGGTGCGTTCGGTGGGAAGTGCGCCGATGGAGCTTAGGTAAAGAGCTTGGCTCGCGCACCCGCACTCAGGGTGGATGTAGAAGTCGGCCTCTGGGTACTCGGACAGCTTTTCGCTTATGTCTGAGGGTTGAATCCC
Organism: Actinomycetota bacterium; assembly: GCA_036258795.1. GTDB lineage: Bacteria > Actinomycetota > CADDZG01 > JAHWKV01 > JAHWKV01 > DATACZ01. The sequence continues at coordinate 1,435 of DATACZ010000008.1, read as the reverse complement.
CGCATGCACGTGGCACTCCCCCATCCACAGACTCATCTTCCGGCCGGTGACTCGCTCGACGTGGGCGCCGAGAAACATGTCGGGCAGGAAGAGAATGGGCCGGCTGGGATCGATCGACTCGACCACTCGTGCGGCATTGGAGGAGGTGCAACAGTAGTCGGACTCCGCCTTTACCTCGGCGGCCGTGTTCACGTAGCTGACCACCACTGCTTCCGCATTCTCCGCCTTCCAGGCTCTCAACTGGTCCGCGGTGATCGATTCTGCAAGCGAGCATCCTGCATCGAGGTCGGGTATGAGCACAGTCTTGTCGTAGGAAAGGATCTTGGCGGTCTCAGCCATGAAGTGAACTCCACAAAAAACGATGATGTCCGCGTCCGTTGCGGCGGCGCGGCGGGAGAGCTCCAGTGAGTCACCGACCACGTCGGCCACCTGCTGGATCCACGGCACCTGGTAGTTATGCGCCAGTATCACCGCTCGCTTGGCCTCCGCCAGAGCGCGCACACTTTCCGCCCACTTCTCGTAGGAGGTCGTAGCTAGATCTTTTGCCAGCATCGCCATGAGGCTTCTAGCGTAGTGGATCCGGTGCGAGAAAATGCTGGTGTGTCTCAGCCACTCGAGCGTGCCACCCTCGCACTGTCGGATCAGGTGCGGGCAGCTCTCGCCGAGGACCTGGGCGATACGGGAGACATCACCTCATCCGCAGTGGTGAGCTCCACCCAGACGGCAAAAGCACTGATCGTCGGCAAGTCGTCCGGGATACTGGCCGGAATCCCCCTGGCGGAGGAGGTCTTCCGACAGGTCGACCCGTCCATCGAAATCGTCTGGTCGGTGAGTGACGGAGACCCCATCGTGCCAGGAACCGTGGTAGCTAACCTCTCCGGAAGGGCCCGCGGCATTCTGGCGGGCGAGCGGGTGGCCCTCAACTTTCTTCAGCATCTTTCCGGGGTGGCCACGGCGACAGCCAACCTGGCACAGATATGCAGGCAGCACGGGGTGCGGCTCCTATGCACGAGGAAGACGCTGCCCGGGCTCCGGAGTGCTCAGAGATACGCCGTTCAGGTCGGCGGGGGCTCGCTTCACCGCGCCGGCCTCTACGACTCGATCTTGATCAAGACGAACCATACCAAGCTCGCCGGCGGCATCTCCCGGGCGATAAGACGAGCCAAGGCTTTCTCGGAGAATACGATTGAGGTGGAGGTGACCAGCATCGAGGAGTTGGAGGAGGCGTTGAAGGCCGGTGCCGACTCAGTGCTGCTCGACAACGCCGACCTGAAGACAATGGAGCTTGCGGTGCGTGCGGTGTCGGGAAGGGCATTCCTGGAGATCTCCGGGGGCGTGACGGCCGCAAACATCGCCGACATCGCCAAGCTGAGACCCGACGGAATATCGGTGGGAAGGATCACACACTCGGTGACGGCGCTGGACATGGCCCTTC
>DATACZ010000007.1:0-9565 GCA_036258795.1 Actinomycetota bacterium | reverse complement strand
GGCTCATCTCTTCCGGCTCCGGCGATTCGGATTCTGCCCAAACGAGGTCGTCAGTCGACACCGGATACGCTTCGTTAATTGCGGCAGCCCTACCCAATTCAGTTTCCATGGCCACCTCCTCCATCGAGCGCTTGAGCGCGCGTCTGGTACGCCTCGGCTGGCACCTACCCAACTCCTTGGGACGCTAATCCGGACAGCTTGACTCCTTGAGGCGCTAAGGAAACGAGGGGGCCGGCTCCTTTGGAAGAAGTATCTCCATGTTCACGTCCCCAATACCGGACATCCCAATAGCCTGGGCTGCCGCCTTGGAGAGGTCCAGAACCCTTCCGGCCACATAGGGTCCCCTGTCGGTTATTACCACTACGACCGCTCGTCCGCCGCGGGTGACCTTCAGCAGCGTACCGAGGGGCAAGCTCAAGCTGGCAGCGGTCATTTGGTTGGCTCGGAAGGTGGCTCCGCTGGAGGATCTGCAACCGTCGAACCCGGGCCCATACCACGAAGCAGAACCGGTCGTTACGATCCCGGTCGAGCCAAGTTTGCGCGGCATGAACGGCTCGCTTCCCGCGGCAGGCGCGTACCAGTCGAGCAGTGTGGCTAGCCTGCGGTCGGCAGCTTCCTGGCGGGCACCACCCGGGGAGCACGACCCCGTGGGCACCTTCACGGCTGCTGCCCTCGCGGCCAGGATCGCCTTCTCGGCGGCTACGGCCTTCTCGATCGCCGTTCGTAGCTGGACCAGCTTGGCACCGCGCTTTTCCCTGTCTTCTCGGAGGCCATCCCTAAGCCTCTCCAGCCCGGCAGCTCGGGCGGCCAGATTCTTGGCCTGGCCGACGAGTCGCACCCTTTCACCGGCAAGGTCGTCTCTTAGGCGGGATGAGTCCAGGATGGTCTTGTTGTCTTTCTCGGAGACGATCTCCCAGAAGATCCGAAGGCGCGGCATGTCGTCAAAGGTCTGGGCGGAGAACAGGGTGGCGAGGATGGCCGCAGGGCCGTTCTTGTAGATGCGGCGCGCCCGGGCATTTGTTGACCTTTTGAGCGCCTGCATTTGGCCCTCCAGCTGAATGATGTGCGCCTCAGTGGCTCTTACGCCACCCTGGAGCCGGCCGACCTCCCGCTCATCTCTGGCGATGCTTCGCCCAACCTCAAAGATGCGAGCATCGAGGGCCTTGATCTCATTCAGTACCTGCGTGGACTCCTGATTGGCGGCGGACAGCTGCCGGCGTACTGCTGCAAGATCGCCCCCTGCCTGCCCCTTGGCGTTGTGAACGGGAATCACGGCCACCGCGACAGTAAGAGTTATCGACGCAACAACAAAACGGGGAAGCGACATGAGCATGTGCTCAGGCCGGAGGCTCACCGCGGGGACGCTATCAACGGTGCCAAGACATAGCAAGGATCAGCTATCGGTAACGTGGATCCCTGACTAGGGCCCGGCCGGAGGCGGAGGAGGCGGCTGGAGAGGCCAGCCGGGATGGGGCGGTGGCGGGGCGGCTTCAGGCGTGGACGAGTGAGGCAAGTGCTCTGCGATCATATCCGCATACGCCTGAGCTCCTTTCGGCTTTAGATGAGTTCCGTCGCTCTGGAACCACTCCAGATGTCCGGCGCTTCGGCCGTGCCAGTCGGCGACCTTGATGGCTGGAAAGCGCGTGGCGGCCTCGGCGTAGATACGGTTCACGGAATCCTGCCATGGCTTGTGCACACGGACTGTGACCAGCACCACGTGAGGGACCTCCGTCAGCTCGGCCATCAGCTGGTCGACCTGGCTGGCTTTTACCGGACCATTGTTGCCAAAGTGCGCGACGACCACATCACCCAACCTGCTTTGCTGGCGAAGGCTACGAACCACCGCCAGCTGCTCGTTGAACTGACGGCCCAGGTGGGCATCGATGTAGCCCCTCGGCCCGAGCCTGTCCTGGAGGGCCCCGGCTGCACCCACCATGACCGAGTCCCCTATCGCGGTGACGCGAAGGTCGGTCAGCGGGGCAGCGTTGGGTTGCGCCGGCAGAGGAGGAGGCGAGGGCTGAACCGGCGCCGGAGAGGGCATGGACGCCGTCAAAGCAAACGGTGGAAGCTCCGGAGGGGGCGCGGATTGGCGCGATATGACTCGTTCGCCCTCTCGAAGACTCGCCGCAACGGGGTCAACGGCGGGTAGCTGAAGTGACAAGGCAACCAGCGGAACCAGCGCTGCCACGGAGGCAGCAGGGCGCATGATCCGCCGCCACAGCACCAGGCGAGACGAGTGGGCCGGTTTGCGGGTCATGAAGGGGCGTTCCACGAAGCGGTAGGAGAGACCACCCAATGCAACCGCAATGATGATGCTGATTGCGCCCGTGACGAATGGTGGCCAGCTGACGTCGATTCCCGGCCTCATCAGTGCCACCGCCGGCCAATGCCACAGGTAGATACCGTACGAACGCTTGCCGAGCCACATCAGCGGCTTTCTCTCGAGCATGGTCCCGAGGTAGCCGGGTCGGAGACCCCCGGCGATTACCAGCATGGTGGTGGCCTGGGTGGCCAGAAATCCAAGGGGATAGAGCCATCGGGCACGGTCGTCGGCTACCGCCACCAGGTAGGCCAGGCCCCCGAGGGCCAGTAGGCCCGCGTGGACGCTCCAGGAGGTCCCACGGCGATGAGCTCGACCATTAGAAGGTATACGTTCGAGCATGAACGCCAGGAGGACCCCTGCCAGCAGGGCGCCGACCCGGGTGTCGGTTCCGTAGTAGGCCCTGGACGGGTCGGGGCTCTGATACAGAAAAGCCATGCCCACTGCGGAGGCAGCTATTCCAAGGGCCAGCAGCCCCATAGCGTGGTGGTGCTTGCGCCGGGCAAGCCACCCGACGATGAAGGGGCATAGCAGGTAAAACTGCACCTCAACGGCTATCGACCACATGTGGCGAACCAACGGGGGACGACCCGACTGGGCGAAGTATGAGTTCCCATCCTGGATGAGGTGCCAGTTCGTCAGACCCGCCAAGGAGGAGATGATGTCGCCGCCCAGGCGATGAACGTCATCCGGAGCTACGCGTGGGGCGACAATGACCAGCCCCAGGAGCACGCAGACGAGAGCCGGCCCAAGCCGCGACAGCCTACGCGCGGCATAGGCTCTTCGCTGGATACGGCCTGTTCTGGCTACCTCTCCAAGCAGCAGGCTGGATAGCAGGAATCCCGACAGCACGAAGAAAACCTCGACCCCCAGGAAGCCTCCGCGAAAAGTGAAGGGGGCAACGTGGTAGACGACGACGGCGGCCAGCGCCAGGCCGCGCAGGCCGTCCAGCATGCCGAGCCGACTACCCCGATTTATCCACATGTTTCAAACAGCTCGCTTCCGCCTTAACTCCCTACCCCCGCGTGATACTACGAGGCAGGAAAGGGCACTTTAGTCACTTGAGACCTGGTTTCAGAACCTTAATGCACACAAACAGCGCAAGGCTAAGGAAATTTCCCACTTTCGCTTCACGGAGGGCAAAACAGTGGCTCTCCGCCACGGCCGAGCCGCTTCCCAATGGCTCTGAAGCCGATGCTATGCCTAACGTGTTCCGGGTCCTATACCTTTCTTCCACGCGGGGTAAAGGGAAGCAGCCAAATCCTGGTCGGGTAGAGGGAGATGCAGATACAGGTCAAAAGTGCCCGGGAAATTAGAAATTGGCTGTTGGGAGCCGCCTGGCTTAGAGTCACCGCCGGCCTCCTGGCTTTTCCCCTGGCGCCGTTCCTGTACGAAAGGCATTTCCTGGTTCTGGTGCTGTTGAGGCCGACCAACTTGGTGATCTTTCTGGGCGGAGCGCTAGCGAAACAGAACCAGGTCCAGTGGTGGCAGATAGCGGCTGCGGCGATCCCACTTCAAATCCTCATCGTGTGGCTTTACTACGTACTGGGAAAGGCGTGGGCGGACGAGATTCGGAGCGATTCGAAGCTGCCGCTTTACTCCTCTCGCCTCATCCCAACCGACCGAATCCGACGGCTCAAGCGGGTGCTGCGCAAGAAGGGCCAGGTATTCATCTTTGTGAGCCGGTTTGCTCTGTTCCCCACCGGATTACTCGGGGCCGCGGCCGGATCTTCCAACCTCGATGCCCGGCGCTTCTTTACGGCAGACGCAGCCGGGGCTGTGGCTTCCTCGGGTGCCGCGCTCACCATCGGATACCTGCTGGGCAACGCCGCCTTCCGGGGCCGGGGCTGGGTCATCGCGGCCGGCGTCGCCGGGCTCTTGAGCCTTTCGCAACTGTTGGCTGTGTATCTGGAGAGGGAGCCAGGACGCCAGAGTTAGCTGCTTTTCGGGGAGCGCAACCTTACGCAACACTGGCCCCGAGCCGGAACAAGCTCAACGATGACGCTCTCATTACCGAGACCACGAACCACTCCCTCAACGAACGCGTGATTCATCGGACAGATGAGGTCCGGAGCGTGGGCCGAGAGCGCATGGAAGGGGCAATTTCGAAGAGCCAGCTCCTGCGGAGGGCCCTCAAAGGGCTCGTAGCCATACTCCTCGAGAATCTCTCGAACTACTGCAAGCGTTCGCTCGGCACCAGGAGGGCGAAGCCGCCTAGCATCACGGATATCGCGGCCCAGGCTGGTCCCCGCCTCCCGGGCCACGCGAATAGCCTGCTGGTAGCCGCTTGTCCCCGGTTGCTTGATCCGAACAGCATCAGCGAGAAGTGAGCCGGCCAAATCATAGCGACGCTCGGGAATTGAGACCTCAATCTCCACTTCCGAAGGTTCATAGACCTTGGCCGGGCGCCCGGCACCGGGCCCCGACCGTCCGGCAGGCCGGGCGTAGTGGAACTTGAGCAGGCCTTTTTCGCTGAGCTTGTCCAGATGGAACGCCGCAAGCTTGCGGGAGAGCCCCAACTCCTTGGCGACCTCCTCCCGGCTGACCGGTCGTCCTTCGCGGCGGATGAACATGTACATCCGCCGGCGATTCTCATCATCCAAAGCAGCGACCCTAGTCGCCGCTTCTATCAACGGTTTATCCATGTTCGTAGCTTGTTATGGCGAACTCCTGCCGGCGACACTGCTTATATCGCACTCGCGGGATGGCTAAACCACTGGCGTCGGCAGGGGTGTTTCCGAGCTAACACATAAGCGTCAAGAACCCTAGGGCTATGAGAGTTCGAATGGGCGTCAAGGCTCCTGTGACTCGTACCCGGTGCCGAAGGCGCCGCCCATATGTTTTAGCTTTAGTGGGTAGATAAACGATGGTCGCGATCTGCAAGGGGGGGAAGCCATGAACGAGGGGTCGGCAAAGTACGAGGTAGACATCGAGGGGCAAATCTACCCATGGTCCAAGGAGACGATCTCGGTTCCAGAGATCAGGGAGCTCGGCGGCTTTTCAGCCGACAGCCCCGTGGTGGCAGTGAACATCGAGAACGATACTGAGAAGCCCCTGTCGGAGGACGCGGTTCATAACCTGGTTCCCCTCGAGGAGGGCAAGCCGCTGGTCAAAAGAACCAGCTTCAAGCGCCCGGGAAGGTATGAAGTGAATATCGAAGGGCGCATCCACCCATGGACCAAGGACACGATCTCGGTGCCGGAGATTCGGCATCTAGGAGGCTTTTCCCCCAGCAGCCCGGTGGTGGCCGTGAACCTCGAGGACAACACCGAGGAGCGTCTCAAGGACGATGCGGTCCACAACGTCGTTGCCCTCAAGGAAGGCAAGCCCTTGGTCAAGAGGAGGAGCTTCAAGCGGGGGTAGCGATCCCGATTCCCATCGGCCACTAACACCACACAGGCAGCCTAGGTCTGGCGTGGGTGCACGATGTCTTCCTCGCTGGGGTGCCAAACAGGGCTGTCGGTCGAGGTTTCGACGTTGAAGCCGTATTCGTAGACCATGGAGCCGCCGATCGTCCCACCGATAATCGCTAGGAGCAGAATGCCGGCGCCCAGTACAGCAGTCGTGAGGTCCGCAGTTGCCGCAGGCTCTCTGAGGTAGCGGTCCCACAGGTTCCACAAAACCAGCAGGGTCATCACGATCATCGTTGAGGCGTGTGCATTCGCCATACGGCGGATCTGGGTCCCCTTCTCGGTGTCCAGCCAGTCGAGAAATCCCGTTAGAGCGGTAAGGAGAGACACCGCGGCGCCGCCAAGGTATACGTATCCGGCTGCCTGATGCAGGTCCGGCGCCCAAGCCTCGGAAGGAAACAAGAAGGACAGGATGTCCAAAACGGGGGCTATGACATAGGCGCCTATCGGCACATCGGTGAGGGGCGGGTGAAAGGGCTTGCCTGCGAACCCTCGCAAACCACGAAACTCCCTGCCCTTGATCGAAAGACCGGGACGGAAAGAAAAGCGTTTCATCTTCGTTCTCCTTCCATAAAAGCTTGACTCTAAGACTAAATTGTCTTGGTCTTACCCTCAAGTAAATTCTGACTGGCCTTAGCATCCCGGACCGGTCAAGCTTGGACCCCATGGAGCTCGACTGCGATGTGGCCATAGTCGGGTCGGGGGCCGGCGGTTTGACTGCGGCCCTAGCACTGGCGCGCCGTGGGCTCTCGGTGCAGGTGTTTGAGCAGCATTACCTGCCAGGCGGCTGGAGCCACTCCTTCACGCTCCAGGGACATCGGTTCAGCCCGGGCGTGCACTACGTCGGAAATCTCGGCGAACGGGGCAGGCTGCGGGAGGTCTACGAAGGGCTCGGGGTGGGCGGGGACCTGGTGTTCCTTGAGCTGAACCGTGACGGATACGACCACGTCCTGATTGGGGGAGAGCGCCGCTTCGACATTCCAGCTGGTGAGACGCACTACCGAGAGCGCCTGCTCAGGCGATTCCCGCATGAGGCCAAAGGCATCCAAAGGTACTTTCGCCTGATGAATCGTCTCGACCTAGGACGATTGGGCCATTCAGACAGCACCCCTGCACCCCTCAGCATCCCTTCGCTGCTCGGTCACGGTTTCCGGCCCCTGGGCCACTTTCTGAAGTCGACCATCCAGGACCCCCGGCTTCGGACCATTCTCGCCATGCCCGCGGCCGGGGATTATGGACTTCCTCCCTCACGGGCCTCGGCGGTCCTGCACTCCGCGGTGACGTCCCATTACCTGGAGGGAGCGTGGTACCCGCGGGGGGGCGGATTTTCCATCCCTCGAGCCCTCTGCCGGGGCATCAAGCGCGCCGGAGGGACCGTGCGGCTCCGCACCCCGGTACAGAAGATCCTCGTGGAAGCTTCCCGTTCTGGAAACCGTGCTTTGGGCGTAAGGCTGGCCGGCGGCGAAGAGGTCAGATGTGGCGCGGTCGTATCCAATGCCGACCCCATGGTGACCTTTGCCGGCTTGGTTGGACCGGATGCCTTGAGCCCATCCCTTCTGAGAAGACTCTCAGCTCTGACCTGGTCGGTCTCCACGCTGAGCTTGTTCATGGCGGTGGACATGGACCTCGAGGCCATGGGATTCGATTCAGGCAACTACTGGTACACGGAAAGACCGGATCTCGAGGCCTTCTTCGACATGAGTCATGCGGACCCCTCAGCGGACTTCGAGATACCCGGTCTCTTTGTAAACATCACCACCCTGAAGGACCGATCGAAGAATCGCTCCGGCCTGCACACCGTCGAGGCCTTCGCTTTCTGCCAATACGATCGTTTCCTTCCTTTCTCCGGCAGTGCCACCGGCGTCCGGAGCATCGAATACCTGCGCCTCAAGAAAGAGCTATCCCACCGGATGCTCAAGGCCGTCGGCAAAGTTATCCCCGAGGTCGAAAAGCACGTCGTTTTCAGTGAGCTTGGGACCCCACTGACAAATCAGCACTACGTCGCCGGGCACCGAGGGGCCGTCTACGGCACCGAGAAGCTCCTGTCGCAGATCGGGCCCCGCGGCTTTGGCCCGGCGACTGAGATTGAGAACCTTCTGCTCTGCGGCGCCAGCGCCAAGGTTCACGGAGTGATCGGGGCCACCACCTCCGGTCTTACGGCTGCGGCCAAGCTCCTCGGCTGCCACACGAGTGAGCTGCTGGATTCAGGTGGCCCGCAACTTCGCACCTATGCGGCGGAGGATCCAGCGGGCTGGCCGCCAAGTCTGCGTCCCAGAGTGCCTTCCGCCACGGGACTACACCGAGGGTAAGCCTCGGCTAACTCTACCGGCGAACGACGACGCCCTCCCACGGCTGGAGGTCGAGTGTTCCGTTCACCTGCTCACCATCTCGTTCTCGCCGGGTGCCGATAGCGACTGTCCCGCTCACTCGGGGGCACGTCTTACCGAGGTTGGACATATTCAAAAAGACGCTGAACTGCTCGCCCCTCTCCCACGCCCAGATGCCTTCCGGAGCTTTCAGGACCCGGTAGTCACCCTGAACTAGGGCGCTGTTCCCCCTCCTCAGCATGATGAGATCTCGGCACAGGTGAAGGGTTGAGCCGCGGTCCCCCCGCTGGTCCTCGACGTTGCACGCCGCGATGTCTCCGAAGGGCAGCCATGGCTCGACCTCGGCACTGGTAAAGGCGGCGCCCGGCCGGCCCGACCAGGGCATCGGGGTCCGGCACTGGTCCCGGCCGATATTTCGCGGCCACTGAGTCAGGGCCGCCGGATCTCTAAGCCGGCGACGGGGAACCGAGGAGTTGCCCATGCCGATCTCGTCTCCGTAGTACAGGAAGGGCGTTCCCCGAAGCGTCAGCAGCATCATAAGGACGCATCGGGTGGCCTCTGGATCGTCTCGGCACCACCTGCTGGGAAACCTTCCTACGTCGTGATTTGACGCGGTCCAGGCCGGCCAGTGACGGCGATCGAACAGTGCTTCGGTAGCCTCCACGACGGCGCTCAGGGTTCGGCCGTCCAGCTCGGAAAAGACAAAGGGAAAGTTGAAGGCAAGGTTAAGCTCATCGGCGCCGGCTCCGTAGTAGCGGGCCATCTCCTCTAAATCAAACAGGTAGGTCTCCCCCACCAGGACCCTTGCCGGATCGGCCCTCTCGCACAAGCGCCGCCAGCGCGCCAGGATGTCGTGCACCTCAGGGCGATTCATGCTGTAGAAGAGCCGCTGGCCGTGCCGGCTAACTTCGGGATGGTCGTCGGGGCCCAGCGGAGGGTTGTCCCGTAGCTTCCTGTCGTGAATCAGCCCGTGTGCCACATCGATCCGAAAACCGGCAATGCCCTTGCTGAACCAAAACTCGAGGATCTTGTCGAAAACGCTGCGAACTTCGGGGTTCCACCAGTTGAGATCCGGCTGCTCGGGCAAGAATAGGTGCAGGTAGTACTGACCCGTCTTGGGGTCGAGGCTCCAAGCAGGTCCCCCGCCCAGGAGGCTGCTCCAGTTGTTCGGAGGGGATCCATCTCGCTTCGGATCAGCCCAGACGTACCAATCACGACGGCTCGAGGACCTCGAGCTGCTGGAGTCTATGAACCAGGGGTGAAGGTTGCTGGTGTGATTGGGGACAAGGTCGAGAAGGACCCGGATTCCCCTGTCCTCGGCCTCGGCCACCAGCCGTTTGAGATCCTCGAGTGTTCCCAGCTCCGGATGCACTCCACAGTAGTCTGAGATGTCGTAGCCCCAGTCGGCGTTTGGAGAGGGCATGATCGGGTTGAGCCAGATGGCGTCGATACCCAGCCATTCGAGGTAGTCGAGACGCCCGGCCACACCCCTGAGGTCACCGACGCCG
>DATACZ010000006.1:0-3640 GCA_036258795.1 Actinomycetota bacterium | reverse complement strand
GCGTTTGCCGTGTTTCGCCATCCCGGCGGCACATGAAGTGTAAGACAAACGTCAGAAAAGCAGCCCGCTCAGGGGCCACTACGTAATAGCTTGGCTTCCGATCCCGTCGACGCTTTCCCGCATCTGACGAATCAATGTGGCGGCACCCAGCAGGTCGCCGTCCACGACCCTTTTGACCACCGCAGTGCCAACGATTACACCGTCGGCGATCTGACTGGCCTCCCGGGCCTGCGCCGGCGTGCCGATACCGATGCCCAGCAGCACCGGGACGTCCGTGTGCGGCCTTATTCGCCCCACGACCTTCGCGGCCGCCGAAGCCAGAGACTCCTGCTCCCCGGTCACGCCCAGGCGCGAGACCGCATAGACAAAGCCTCGGGACGCCGAGGCCAGCATGGCGGCTCGCTCCTCGGAGGTAGAGGGAGCCACCATCTGGATATGTGCAACGCCCGCGTCGGAAAGGTGGCCCGCAAGGTCCCCTGCTTCTTCGTAGGGCAGGTCAGGAACGATCAGCCCACCGACACCCGACTTCGACAGCCAGGCAGTGAAATCCCGCACCCCTTTGCGGTGAATGGGGTTGAAGTAGGTCATGACGACGGCTGGAACCTGAGCCCTTCGCCGCGCTTCGTCGATCAACTCGAAGCAGACCTCCAGGGTGATCCCGCTCTCCAATGCGCGCATGGACGAAGCCTGGATTACGGGCCCATCCATGACTGGATCCGAGAACGGGATGCCTACTTCAATTGCATCCGCCCACCCGGCCAGCGACCCGAACACCTCCAGGAATTCCTGAGGCGTGGGAAGGCCACAGGTCAAGTAGGGAACCAGCAGTTTCCGGCCCTGCATCAACCGGCTCTTGAGGTGAGCCTCCAGGCCGTACCCGGACGGCACCTACAAGCCCAGAGCGCTGGCCACGATGTCGATGTCCTTGTCGCCGCGGCCTGAAAGACAGACGAGCACGTCCTTTGCCGGGCCCAGCTCCCTCGCCAGGTCGTAGGCGCGGGCAAGGGCGTGAGCTGGCTCGAGCGCCGGGAGGATTCCTTCGGTCGTTGCCAGCCTCTGGAACGCCGCAACGGCCTCATGATCGGTGGCCCTGAGGTACTCGACCCGCCCTTCGTCCTTGAGCCAGGAGTGCTCCGGGCCTACCCCCGGATAGTCCAAGCCCGGAGCAATGGAGTGAGCAGCACGGACCTGTCCCTCGGGGTCCTGTAGCAGGTACGAGCGCGCCCCGTGCAGCACGCCCGGCAGACCGCACGCCAGCGCCGCACTGTGAGGAGCCCCGACCTGGCCGGATCCGGCCGCCTCGACCCCGTAAATCGCCACATCACGGTCCCCGAGGAATGCCCTGAACATTCCTATGGCGTTGGATCCTCCACCGACGCATGCAACCACGGCATCGGGCAGCTTTCCACGCTGCCGGTGAAACTGCTCCCTCGCCTCCGTGCCGATGACCGCCTGGAGGTCGGCGACCAGGGCGGGAAAGGGGTGCGGCCCCACCACTGAGCCGATCACGTAGTGAGTCGTTTCTACATTAGTGACCCAGTCGCGAAGTGCCTCGTTTATGGCGTCCTTGAGAGTCTGGGTCCCTCCTCTAACGGCATGAACCTGGGCGCCCAGCAGAGTCATCCTGGCCACGTTGAGCTTCTGCCGCTCGGTGTCCTGGAGACCCATGTAGATCTCGCATGGAATGCCGAAGTAGGCCGCAGCGGCGGCAGTGGCAACTCCGTGCTGCCCGGCGCCCGTTTCGGCTATTACCCGGGTCTTTCCCATCTCCCGAGTAAGGAGGAGCTGTCCCAATGTGTTGTTGATCTTGTGGGCTCCCGTAAATGCAGTGTCCTCGCGCTTCAGCCAAATGCGCGCTCCCCCCACCATCTTGGTCAGGCGCTCGGCGAGATACATAGGGGTTGGGCGACCGGCCACCTCCCGGTACAAACGGTCGAGCTCCTTCAAGAACCGTGGGTCGCGGAAGGACCGATCTTTTGCCTCCGTGAGCTCCTCCAAGGCCGGAACCAGCGCCTCGGGAACGAAGCGCCCGCCGTAGTCTCCGACCCGGCCCCGGCCGTCGTAGTGAGGGATGGAGACCCCGGCCACTACGGACCCACTCGAAGTCCTCGGCTGAACTGGCATCGATCTCAGTCTATCGATGTGCCGAGCAGGCCAGAGACCGCTCTGCCAGGGTCTTCGGCTCTCATCAGCGCCTCCCCAACCAGAACGGCATCCACACCGGCGCCCTCCAGCTCCTCGACCTGAGCCCTAGTTTCGATGCCGCTCTCGGCCACGACCGCGACATCGGCCGGGACCAAGCGCCTCAGCTCGGCGGCAAGACTTCGGTCCACCTCGAAGGTAACGAGATTTCGCTGGTTGATGCCCACGAGTGACGCATCGACCTTGAAAGCCAGTTCGAGCTCAAACGCATCGTGGACCTCGATCAGGGCGGCGAGCTCGTACTCCTCTGCCACCGCCGCCAGCTCTGCAAAGAGCCCCCGGTCGGGAAGCGCGGCGACAATCAGCAGGATGGCATCGGCCTCCCCCACCCTGGACTGCACGATCTGGTAGGGGTCCAGGATGAAGTCCTTTCGCAGCACTGGAAGGTCGCAGGAACGGCGGGCAGCCTTGAGATCTGCCACGGAGCCGCGGAAAAAGTGAGGTTCCGTGAGCACCGACAGGGCCGCCGCCCCACCGCGCTGGTATGCCTCGGCCAGCATGTGCGGATCGGCGTCCATCTGAATGGGCCCTGCCGAGGGCGAGGCTCGCTTCACCTCTGCGATTAGCGACATGCCCTCGGCTCGAACGGCGCCGAGGAAATCTCTCGGCTCGGATATGCCGGAGGCGTCTCTGTCCAGGTCGTTGAAGGACATCCTTCGCTTCTCGTCGTCCACCCTGGCTCGAGTGGCGTCAAGGATCTCATCGAGATAGGTGCCGGGCATGATTTGGGCTTGCCGGGGCGTCGCTAGGCCCGGCGGGCCATTTCTACCGCCGTGAGGAGAGCCTTGGCCTTGTTCATCGTCTCCTGCCACTCGGTGGCCGGCTCGGAGTCCGCCACGATGCCCCCTCCAGCCTGTATGTGGATCTTGCCGTCCACCACGTAGGCAGTCCTCAGGGCGATGCAGGTGTCAAGGTTTCCGGAGAAGTCGAAGTAACCCACTACCCCGGCGTATGGTCCCCGGCGAGTGGGCTCGAGCTCATCGATGATCTCCATAGCTCTGATCTTTGGTGCCCCGGAGACCGTGCCTGCCGGAAAGGAGGCGTACAGAGCGTCCAGCCCGCTCTTTCCCTCCGCCAGCTCGCCTGAGACCTGGGAGACCAGGTGCATCACGTGTGAGTAGCGCTCGACAACCATCATCTCCTCCACCTTCACGCTTCCAAAGGTGCAGACCCGGCCGATGTCGTTTCTGGCCAGGTCCACGAGCATCACGTGCTCAGCCCGCTCCTTCTCGTCCTGTAGCAGTTCCCGCTCATGGGCAAGGTCCTCTTCCTCACTTGCTCCTCGAGGTCTCGTGCCTGCTATTGGCCGCTGGACCACCCGCCGGCCCTGCACCTTGATGAGCGGCTCGGGCGAGGAACCGAGCACCGTAACTGCCGGGTGGCTCAGAAAGAACATGTAGGGGCTGGGATTGATGAGCCTCAGCATGCGATAGACGTC
>DATACZ010000005.1:0-34358 GCA_036258795.1 Actinomycetota bacterium | reverse complement strand
CCGCTACTACGCGGAAGCCGAGCGACAGTTCGGGATTCCTTGGGCATACCTGGCAGCCATTCACCTTGTAGAGAGCCGAATGGGCAGGATCCGGGGAACTAGCACGGCAGGTGCTCAGGGTCCGATGCAGTTCATCCCCGGCACCTGGGCCCGCTACGGCAGAGGCGATATCAACAACCCTCAGGACGCCATTCTTGCGGCCGCCCGTTACCTGCGAGCCAGCGGGGCCCCCGGGAACATGCCCGCAGCTCTATACGCCTACAACCGCAGCCAGCGGTACGTGAGGGGCATCACTCTGTATGCCCAAAGGATGCTCGAAAACGAAAGAGCCTACCTCGGCTATTACCACTGGCAGGTGTTTGTCCGAACCACTACCGGCGACGTGCCTCTGGAGGTGGGATACGGTTCCTAGCTGAGCAGCGAACGGTATCGGAGGCCGAACCCAGGGGGGTCAAACCAGGCGCCGCTCGGTTGCCCACCGGGTCAGTTCATGGCGACTGGACAGCTGCAGTTTCCGGAGCACCGCCGAGACGTGTGTCTCGACCGTCTTGACCGACAGATAGAGGCGCTTAGCGACCTCCTTGTAAGAGTAGCCACGGGCGATCAGCCTCATGACCTCCCTCTCCCGCTGGGTCAGCAAATCCAGCTCCTCGTCGACCGGTCCGGCCAGCTCGCCCGCGAAGGCGTCCAGCACAAACCCCGCCAGCCGGGGAGAGAAGACGGCGTCACCTTCATGGACCTTTCTTATCGCCGATGCCAGCTCCGCCGGGGAGATCGACTTTGTCACGTAGCCGCGCGCTCCCGCTCGGATGACGGCGATGACGTCCTCTGCGGCATCGGACACAGAAAGGGCCAGGAACCTTACCTCGGGGAGTTTTGGGTGTACCGCCTCTAAAACTGCCCGGCCACCACCCCCGGGCATGTGGACGTCGAGCAAGACCACATCCGGACCGGAGGCCATAATTTCGGAGACCGCGGTGGCCACGTCCCCAGAAGCTCCTACGATCTCAAATTCCGCCCCCAGCTCCGACCGGACCCCGGATAGGAAAAGGCGGTGGTCGTCGACGAGGAATACCTTGATCGGCTTGGTCACTACCGGCCTCTCGGCATCACGAGGTGGACTTCGGTTCCCGCTGCGGGATCGGAGACGATCGAGGCCGTGCCCCCAGCTCGCTCCATTCGGCCTTTGATTGACTCTGAGATCCCCCTCCGGTCCGAGGCGACGCCGTCCGGATCGAAGCCGGCACCCTGATCACGCACATAGGCATTGATCGCATCGCTCTCAACCTCTACATACACGGAGACCTGAGCTGTTCCCGAGTGCTTTGAGGCGTTGACCGTAGCCTCCCTGCAGGCGTCCACTATTGCCTGCCCTTTCTCATCGAGCGGCGCATCACCAACGGTGACCACCTCGATCGGAACCTTGAACTGCAGCTCTACCGCCGACGCCGCCGCCTCAATCGCCCGTGAAAGGGTTTGGTCCGCCCGAGCCGAAGCACCACCCAGCCATGCCCTCAGCTCGCGCTCCTGGTTTCTGGCCAGCGCAACCATCTCACGGGGCTGGTCGGTTCGCTGGATGAGTGCCAGCGTCTGAAGCACCGAGTCGTGCAGATGGGCGGCCATCTCAGCTCGTTCTTCAGATCGAATCCGCTCCCGCCTTTCTTCGGCGAGCTGCCTTAGCAGCCTCCACCCCCAGGGACCAAAGAGGACCGATAGGCCGGCTACGGTCGCAGTCACCGAGAACACAATGCTCGGGGCGGCGTTGAGAAGGTCGTTTTGGAGGACGAAGGTTGCCACGCCGGCGGCCAATAGCAGTGACCCCATCACGAGGCGCGCTTTCCCCACATTTCCGGAAGCCAGGGGGTCGAGAGGGTTTTCCGGAGAGCTGTCGGCTATCCTGCTCCACCTGGCCCTGCTTCCGTCGTCGCTACGCAGCCATATGACGGCCACTCCCAAACCGGCCAGGCCCACCGACCAGGCCAGCGCGTCACCCAGCCATAGGCCTCCTTGGCGGAGCAGGATCATGAGGCCAAGCACGACAAGTCCCATTGACGCCGCCCGGACGAGGCCGGGCTCCTTGACCTGCATCCGGCCATCGTCCTCCGGGACTGCGGCCCACAAGATGACGTACAGGAGGATCCCGGCTACACCGCTAAGCGTAAGGAGCGCAAAGGCGACTCTGACGAGCACGGGGTCGATGCCGAGTAGCTCGCCTATACCGCCGGCCACCCCTCCGATGACGCGACTTCGGGGACTGCGGAACAATCCCAGCCCAAGAAACCCGGCCCTTCCAGATGCGGCGGAGGAGTCCGCGGGTAAGGTTACGGGCTTAGCGTCCATCCTGTGGGTGTGCACCCTCCTCGCGTCTGATCCCTGTAGCTAATTGGTTGATGTTCGCGCACCCACGCGGGCAGAACCATCAGTGAATCCCCTGAGATTGCAAGGGCTCTATCAGGGTTTCTCCCGGGGCATTCCCCATGGACTCGTAATGTTCCTCATCCGATGATGGCTTTCAGGAGCATGGCCACAAGGAAGGGAGAAGGACTTGGAAACCACTCAAGGTCTGCCGGACGACGAATCTAAGGCCCGAACGACCTCTCATATGCCCGGCGGCGAACCTGGCAGCGGAGCGGGCGCCACTGCCGACATGCCCGCCGGCGAGCCCGCTGGAGCGGTGCCGCCCCCCGCTCCGCCGGCTGAAAGACCGCGGCTGGTCCGCACGATTCACAACCGGCAGATTGCCGGAGTGGCCGCCGGACTGGGCGCCCACTTCAACATAGATCCGGTTGTGATCCGAGTCGCGTTTGTAGTGCTGGCCTTTGCAGGGGGCGTCGGCATACCTCTGTACTTTGCTGGGTGGCTGCTCATCCCCAAGGAGGGCGAGAGGCAATCACTCGGGGAAGCGCTGGTCGACTGGGCTCGCCAATCGCCGCTGTGGATGGTGGTGTTGCTTCTGGTCGCCGGAACACTGGTCATAGGCAGCTTCAATCCCTGGAATGACTGGGCCGCCCTCTGGGCGGTCCTGCTCATTGCGGCCGGCATCTTTCTCTACCGTTGGGACACTGAAGGCCGCCGTCCCGGACAGCCCCCGGCCACCGGCGGGTACGCTTTGGATGATGTTCGTCCCGGCGCTGCGGGCGCGACGGTCTCCTCCGCGACCGAGACCCCCCAGCCGTCGACTGGCCGGTGGCAAGGGGCCCAAACCGTTCCCGTTGGGACGTCCCCGGGTCCGGCAGCAGCCAGACGTCCAAGGTCCTACCTGGGCCGATACACCTTTGCCGTAATCCTGATCGTTCTGGGCCTGCTGGCAATCCTGGACAACACCTCTACGCTGGAGGTCAAGCCTGGGCAGTATCCAGCCATTGCGCTTGCCTTGGTCGGCATCGGCCTGCTTACAGGAGCTCTCTGGGGACGATCCCGAGGACTGATTCTGGCGGGGTTTGCATTGCTCCCGTTCGCCTACGTTGGCGGAATGATCGACGTTCCCCTGGGGGGAGGCGTGGGACAGCGGTTCTACGCCCCTGGGTCGGTGGTAGAGCTCCGTGACCAGTACCGGCTCTTTGCCGGTGAGATGACCTTGGACTTGACCCGCATGGAGTGGGGCTCAAATCCAGTCGAGGTCGATACCAGCGTGGCCTTTGGGGAGATTCTGGTGCTGGTGCCCGAAGACGTTAACGTCGACTTTCGAGGGCACGCCAACGCCGGTGAGGTGCACATGTTCGATCAGTCCCGAGAAGGACTGGACGTCGACCTTAGATCTGCTAGGAGAGCCGACGAGGGGGAACCACTGCTCATCCTGGAGGCCAGTGCCTCCTTCGGCACCATTCAAGTAACGAAGGGACGGCCGGAGGCGCCGGATCCACCATTGCCACCTCAGGCGCCGGATCCACCATCGCCACCAGATCCAATCGGCGTTTAGATCGGGAGGGACTTTAAGTGAAGCGACACGAGTTCGATCCAATCTCTGCAGTGTTCGGCCTCTTGTTCGTAATCCTAGGCTTGCGTTTCCTGACGGGTGAGGTCACTCTCGCGGAGCTGGACTTCAACTGGCTATGGCCGGTAGCGGCAGTGGCACTGGGCTTGGCGCTGCTTTTCACAGCCCGCCGCCCCGATGAACGACAGAGCAAAGACACTGACCCAAGTGAGGGCAAGGGTCTCGGAGGAGGATCTGCGGGGTAGCAGTTTACGAGCTGGCAGTAACGCCTCCCTCAGCATGTAGGATGCCGCCAGACAAAAGGTCCTGCCCTGGGAGGCGAGTTGCGTAAGCTCTGGGCCATAGCGCTGGTTGCGATTTTCTGCCTTGCCTCCGCTCCCGCCGTGGCCGCTCAAGATCCTGCCTTGTCAGTCCCGGAGCCGGTCTTAGACAGTGCAGTCTCATGCCCATCCTCCTTCGTCAATCCCAGCCATGAACCGGTGCTCCTGGTTCACGGCACCGGCGCCACCGCCCAGGAGAATTGGAGCTGGAACTACGGCATCATGCTCCCGTCGAAGGGCTACGACGTCTGCACGGTGGATCTCCCCCAACGGGCGCTTGGGGACATACAGATCTCCAGCGAGTACGTAGTCTGGGCGATCAGAAAGATGTCGGCGGCTTCGGGCAGGAAGGTAGACATACTTACCCACAGCCAGGGTGGCCTCGAGGCGAGGTGGGCACTAAAGTGGTGGCCCAGCACTCAAAACTCCGTCGATGACCTGATCACGCTCGGGGCGCCCCACCACGGAGTCTTCAATGGGAACATCGCTGGCCCCGCGGCAGTTTGGCAGATGTTGGCTGGATCCAACTTTCTTCGAGCACTCAACTCCGGCGATGAAACGCCGGGAAGCGTCTCCTACACCAGTATCTGGAGCCGCACCGACGAGATCGTACAGTTCCTCGGCGGAGATCGGCCCACATCGCTCCTCGATGGTGGAACGTCCATTGCGCTGCAGGACATCTGCCCGATGAGGCATGTGGGTCATGTCAGCCTTCTCTTCGACTCCATGGCGTTTGCCCTGGTGATGGATGCGCTTAGCCAGCAGGGTCCGGCGGATCCGGCACGGGTGGGCACGGCCCCCTGCCTCACCCTCGCGGTCCCCGAAATGAGCTCTCCCACCAGTGCTCTGATGGCAATCTCCTTGCTCCTGGGATTACTCAACACCGGCTTCGGGGGAGTGGTGCCGGCGGAGCCAGCGTTAGCTCCTTACGCCCAAGGCAGCTGAACCTGGGGCCACCGGCCCAAGATCCACTTAACTCTCTTTAACTCTCCTTATACTCATTGCTCCCATTTAACAGACCTATTCGGAAGTCATGCCTCTCATCAAGCACCCCAAGATTTTGGCAGTGCTCCTGGCGGTGGTGGTGGCGGGGTGGCCGGCCCCCGCTCATGCCGGTCCCCTGCCGCCACAGATGCCCACGCCGCAGGAGATGGCGCGGCTTCAAAGCCAGCTCAGCTCATCGCTGGCCGGGGTCAAGGCGGCACAGTCGAAGCTCGATCTGATCGTCAGAAGATTCGAGGTGGCGCGTGACCGAATGGAAAGCCTGACTTCCGCGATATCCGTTAACCAGGTCCGGCAGGACGCGCTGGCGGCTCAAATGAGAGCGGCGCAGTCAGGGCTCAACCGCCGCGCCGCCTCCGCCTATCGTGGCGGGCGCTCGAGGCTGGTGAATGTGCTGATGGAGGCAAGAACGTTCCGCCAGTTTGTCTCCGCCGTAGGCATGATCGAGGCGGTCACCGCGGCCGACGCAAAGAACCTGGCGCAACTTCGAACGTTGAAGGACGAGGCGGCAAAGCTCAGGGCGGAGCTGGATGCGCAACGCAGTGACCAGGAGAGGTTGATCGGGGATCTCGAGAAACGTCAGAGGCAGATGCAGGCATCGCTGGCCGCGCTTGGCCGGCAGTACGAAGGCGTCAGGGCCGAGGTGGACAAGCGTAAGTCTGGCTTTGCGTTTCCGGTTCGGGCACCCTACTCATACACGGACTCCTGGGGAGCTCCCCGCATGGAGGGCAGCAGATTCTTCCACCGCCACGAAGGTACGGACATATTCGCCCTCAAGGGCACCCCGGTCTACGCGGTGGTCAACGGCGTGATCGAAAACGTTGGCACCGCCCCTCTGGGCGGAACCAAGCTGTGGCTTCGCTCGCCCGGCGACAACTGGACTTATTACTACGCTCATCTGGCCGGATACGCACCGGGAATTCGCAACGGGGTCCGAGTCAAGAAAGGCGCAGTGCTCGGTTATGTCGGTAATACCGGCAACGCCAGAGGAACTCCACCCCACCTTCACTTCGAGACCCACGTTCCCACCGGCGCGGCGACCAATCCGTTCCCCATCTTGAAGCGCGTGAACCCGCTCAAGTGATTACGGAATTGCCTCGGCTCCCCCACCTGGAGGCCGAGCAGGCGCTCTTGGTCGGGCTTCAGGAAAGACTCGTGTCCTCACCTGCCCGCAGCAGTCAGCACCGGCTTATTGTCCCCAGGGCTTTTGCAATCGAAGCTCCTCGAGAACTAGATGCTGAGGAGAGTTTCACGGGCCCAGGGGCCGGACAGCTGAGCCTCGAGAGCCACCAACAGATGTTGAAGGAGCTCGAGCCGGCGCCGCAGCAGCTTCCCCTGCTTCCCGATCCGGCTCCCTGGGAAGTGGACCCGGAGCCTCAGAGGGGGATGCCTGCCAGCAGCCGTTTGTCCAGACGCCGGACCAAGCTCGGGATCACCCCAGGCCAAACAACTCTCTTTTGAGAGAAGTCTGAAACGATCGGCCCTGCCAGAAGCAGGGTGTAGGCTCGACCAAATGGACGGCAACGAGCTCGCAGAATCGGAAACCGAGCCTTCGATTTCCGGCGCCGAGCAAGGCCTGTTAACCATCGCCGTGGTGTACCTCCCAATTGTGGTGCTTGGGGCGGTGCTTTCATTCGTCTTCCAGGTAGGGGCCGAGCCGGCAGGTAGCCCCGCGGCAGACTTGCCGCTCAGGGGCACCGCGCTTGCGCCACCTCTTTTCCTCCCACTCGCTCTGCTCGTGGGCGCCGCGCTGGCCCGCAGGCCGGGGGGGACCGGTTTCTTGGGCAAGGCCCTTGTACTGGGTGTCGGGCTGGCTTTTGTGGCGGGAAGCACCTTCAACTTGCCGAATGACCTGAGGGCCGCCGAGGCTGTGGGCTCTCCTCCAACCCTAACTTTTGCCCTCGGAGTGCTGCACCTGGTTCTGGGGCTCACCCTCATATTCCAGGCTGCAGTGGCAGTGGGGTCTCAGATAAAGAGAGAGCGGGCTTGACCGGCACAGGCACCCAAAGGATCTTTTCCCCCGGATCTTCCCTGTAGTTCGTTCAAATCCACAGAAACGTCACAGGCTGTTCCTAAGATCAGCGCATGACCCCATCCCCGCCATCGCTGAAGGAAACGACGCTCTCAGAGCAGGACCAAGCTCAACCAGGGCTGGTTCCACTCTCTCCCTCCCGGGCCTCCGACTACAAGACCTGCCCTCAACTGTTCAAGTTTCGAGCCATTGATCGGCTGCCCGAGCCGGCCGACATTTACAGCACCAAGGGAACGCTGGTACACGCCGTTCTCGAGCGCCTTTACCTGCTGGACCCGGATGACAGAACGCTGGAGTGGGCCACGTCGACGATCAACGAGATTTGGGACGACCTCAAGTCCTGCGAGGAATATGCCTCGTTCGAGCTCGACCCCGATGAGGAGGCTTCCTGGCTGGGGGAGGGACTCAAGCTGGTCGCCAACTACTTCAAGATGGAAGATCCCACAAAGGTCATGCCTTACGAGATGGAGTGGTGGGTTGAGCATGAGACTGAACGCTCTCTGCTAAGGGGGATCATCGACCGGGTCGAGATTATGCCCGACGGAGAGTGGGTGCTCAGCGATTACAAGACCGGAAGAGCGCCTTCGGAAAGCTACGCCTTGGGTTCATTCTTCGGCCTCAAGTTTTACGCCCTCGTTTGCTGGCGCACCTTCGGAAAGATGCCCAAGCAGCTTCGGTTGATACACCTCAAAGAACCTGAGGTCATCACCCTCGTTCCTACTCCCCAGATGCTCCGGGCATTGGAGCGCCAGCTCGATGCCATAGCAGAGGCCATTCTCCGGGCCCACGAGAGGAATGACTGGCGGCCCCGCCCCAGCAACATGTGTTCCTGGTGTCCCCACAGGTCAATCTGCCCCGCTTTTGCGACCGAGGTGCCCGCTTCTTCGAGTGCAGGCGCTCAGCAGGCTTCTTAAGTAAGGGTTCCCTCTCCGGTCCGCCGGTACTGCCCGTCAAGCACCGTAGTACCTCTTTCCGGTCCCCACGAAGGGGTTGATGATCTTCTCCCGGTCTATGGAGGTTGCAGGCCCGTGGCCGGGATAAACGTCCCGGTCGCCGAGAGGAAAGAGCCGGTCTTGAATGGAGGTGACGATCTGGCCGAAATCCCCTCCCAGAAGGTCGGTGCGGCCAATCCCGGCGGCGAAGAGCGTGTCGCCGGAGAACAGCACCCCGTCGGGCTCCGCCAAGCAGATGCTTCCAGGAGAGTGCCCGGGAGTGTGAATGACTTCCAGGCGAAGCTCTCCAGCCGTCACCTCATCCCCGTCGGTTAGATGAGCATCCACCAACGGCGGCGACGCTGAAGGCGGATTGTTAAAAAACAACGACATGCTCTCAGGAAGCCATTCCAGCACCTCGGTATCGTCTCCGTGGAGGTAAAGAGGCGCACCGGTAAGTTTCCGAAGCTCCTCGGCGGCCAGAACATGGTCGAAGTGAGCGTGAGTGGCCACCATGGCCACGACCTCGAGCTGGTGCCTGGCGACTGCCTCGGCAATGTTCGAGTGGTCGTCTCCCGGATCTATCAGGATCGCCTTCTTGGTGTCAGGATCTCCCACGAGGTAACAGTTGCAAGCAAGGGGGCCGACCACCAGGTGCTCGTAGATCTTGAGGGCCATTCATCCACTGTAACTGCTGGCGCGGCGGCGGGCAGCCGTGCTTGAAGATCCCGTGGTCGTTAGCGTTTGGGCTACGATCAAAGCTCCCAGAGAAGCCATTTGGCCTTATCTGGTGGATTGGGAGAACCTGGGCCGCTGGATGGCCGAGGCCAGGGACTTCAAGGTCACCTCCAACCAGAGGGAAGGCGTGGGCGTCACTGCGGAGGCGACCGTCACCATAGCCGGCATAAGGACCAAGGACCGCGTGCGGATTACCCGGTGGGAACCTCCAGAAGTATTGGAGATCCAGCATGTGGGCTGGGTCAGTGGGAGCGGCCTCATACGATGCGTCCGGAGCACTTCCGGGACGTTGGTCGAGTGGACCGAGATCCTCCATCCTCCATGGGGATTCATCGGCGCCCTCGGCCTGAGAATGGTCAAACCGGTGATGCACCGGATATTCGACCGGGATCTCGGCCTCCTGAAGCAGATCGTCGAGTCCGAGTCGGCCGCCTGGCCGGTCCAATAGGCTCTTACCCGTGGCACACAGAAGGGGAGGGGAGGACGACCGGTGGCCCCCTCCGCGCTCCCACAGGGCGGGAACGCCGATGAACCGGTACGCCGCGCGCCGTGGAGGGGCACGGTTAACGCTCTTCGGCAGATGGGTGCTGCTGGTCTACATTCCCCTGGGGCTTCTGGCAATGGGCAGCTTACTGCTGATTCTGGGCGCCGTCTCCGGCAAGGGAGTCTGGCTGCTCCTCCTGCTGGCAGCCTACTGCGTGTTGCCCGTGCGTCTTCTGGTGGAGAGAAGGCGGAGGGAATTGTCCTTCCCAACCCCGAGAGACACGGGCGGGTCCCGGCCCTTCAGGCCGGTGGATGGTGCTCCGGACAGGCCCGTTGCTGCCGCTCCGATCCCCGCTCGGCAGGCCAACGTCGGGGGGCTCACCGGGTCCCAGCGCGCCATGGCGGGCATCGTCGCCATCGCCGCCCTTCTCCTCGTGGGAGGGATCCTGCTCGTCTTTGGCATGGGAAGGCTGGATTCCTCTCTTGGCCTCCTGCTCGCCGCGATTGGCGGCTTTCTGATGATCCTTTCGGTCACCGTGCCTACCTTCCGCCTTTTTGACTTGATGCTCCGCGCAGTTGCTCGGCTGATCGGGCGAAGGACGGGGGTATCCGTGAGGCCGGGCCATCAAACACCCATGCGTACTCGTCCAAGCGGACGCTCACCCGCCAGGGGAAGACCTGTGGTTCCGCCGAGATCGGCCCCTCCAACCGGGGAAAGGGAGGACTCGCGGAGACTATTTCCGCCGGACCTCTATTAAAACCTCGATCACTTGGGGGCTACGTGGGTCCCTTGGTGCCCTTTTTGGCTCGGAACTCAGCCGCCTTCGCCCGGCCTTCGGCAACCCTTGGATCGGACCCCTTTGCAACCTCCTCGTCATAGACCTTTTGGCGAATCTTGGCCGCTTCCTCGTCTGAAACTGCAGCGGCAGGGGCCTCCGCGGAAGCTTCCTGAGCGGGCGCTTCTTCGGCAGCCCTTTCCGGGGCGGCCTCTTTAGCGGGAGCTTCAGCCGCAGGAGTCTCTTTGGCCGGGGCCTCTTGGGCCGGGGACTCCTTAGCCGGAGCCTTAGGCTCAGCGGCAGGCGGCTCCTTCTTCGCTGGTGGAGCCTCTGCCTCAGCCGATTCGTCCACTTCCGGCGCCGCGGCGGGGATTATGGCCACCGAAGGAGGAACGGTCCGAGCACTCTCCCGGACCCGTATCTCGGCAGCTTTGGCTCGAGCCTCGGCGACTCGACGATCGGTTCCGCTTTCCAGCTCATCGTTGAGCACGGCCTGATAGACCTGCTGGGGATCGATCCTCGGCTCCGGTGGTGCCGCCGCTTCGGCGGGTGCCGCGGCTTCGGCTGGTGCAGCGGCCGGGGCGGCCTTGGCCGGGGCCTCCGGAGCAGCGGCAGGCGCGGCCGCCTTTGCGGGAGCCGGCGCCTCGGCAGTCGCGGTGGCTAGAGCGGCCCCAGGCGCCGGTGGGGCGGCGGCGCCTCCCCTACCGAAGGAAAAGGTCGAGGCGAGCACAGGCATGAGGAAGCGCCGGAAGGGAAGTCCTATGAGTCCCAGCATCGCGAGCGCAAGGAGAATTCCAACCGGCGGCAGGTATTTCTGGGTGGGTGGAGCCGCGACCGGCTCTTCACCTCCGCCGCCCTTCTCCTCCTCCGGTGAAGGACTTGGCGAAGGCGATGGCGGAGGAGGAACCTGTCCCGCTCCGGCCGCCGGTGCAGGGGGCGGCGGTGGGGAAGGGGGCGCTCCGCCTCCCTGAGCCGGTGGTGGCGGGGCTCCCGCACCGCCCTCGACGGTGATGGTGCCGGTCATTCCGAGGGTTCGATGGAATTCGCAGATAAGCTCCAGGTTTCCGCCCTGGTTGACCGTGGCGGTCTTCTCCTCGCCGGGATTGATAAGGGGGATCTTGATCGCCCCGTCCGCCGTCACGGCGTTGTGAGGCACTCTTCCGGTGTTCTTGAAGGCGATGGTGTCGCCAGCTTTGGCCTTGATGTCTGCAGGGGCGAACTTGTTGTCCTGCGTTTCGACCGTAACGGTTGCCGCTTGGGCCGGCGCCGCGCCGATTACCAGGACGCCCACCAAGATGAACAGCATTACGGTCTGGCGCATCCAGCCTCCTTTGAGGAAATACAAACGCTTCACTAGGCGGAGATTGTAGGCCGCCGCGGCCGCCTGGGGCTAATGCGCCTGACTCTTTCCAGCTACGCCACGATGTCAACCGGGGTGCCGGTTGGAGCCAGATCCTTGACCTGCAGAATCACGTCGTTCGTCAGCCTCAGGCAACCGTTGCTGGAGTCTTTACCCACCGAACCCAGGTTGTTAGTGCCATGGATGGCGATCTGCCCTCTTCCGCCGGCAAAGGTCAGATGGACATTGGAGAATCCGGCCACGCTCAGCATGTAGGCCCCGTAGGGTCCCCCGGAGCTTTGGAAGGGAACTGAGACGTCGACATAGAAGGATCCCAAAGGGGTGGGAGTCCGCGGGGTTCCCACCCCGACCGGCGCCTCCATAAGCATCTGGTCCCCCCGCCAAACGCTCAAACGGTGCTTGCTAAGCTCAACCAGAATCCGGTTCGGAACCGCTCGCAGCTCTACATCGCTCGTCCGGATCCAGGCCGTGCTGCCGTTTGGTCTCTCAGGAATCATGACGTGAAGCCACTCGCCCTTTTGTTCCTTGACCCCAAACACCAGCGGAACTCCCTCGAAGGTTGGGTTTTTCAACGCTTTGATTGCCATGGGCGCATCCGGTGCCTCGAATATCGGTACCTCGCTTCCCTTGGCGTCCGCCACCAGCGAGTCGCCCTTGGCAAGCTTGACCTTGGCAAGGGTCGGGGCTACCGGTCCGGCAAAGGAGGCCGCCCTCGCCGCGGTCCCGGTTCTTGTTGCCGCCAGGAGGCCGGCCTGCCCGGCACTGCCTGCGATGGCGAGGACGGTAGCCGCCCAGCACACCAGCACACGCTTCATTGCGATACCCATTCCCTTCGAGTGAGCTACTTTCAACTTGGTCACCGATCCCCACCGCTTTCTTCCGGTTGATCCTGAAGGTAAATAGTACGAAACGCCTCTGCGTACTCAAATTCTTCATCGGAGGAGGACGCCATGGCCTTGGCGATCTCTTTGATCCGAGCCCCCAAATCCTCACCGAAGCCCGGAGTCTGCGAATTATGAATCGCGACAGCCTTGATCTTGGTGTCAATGTGGTCCGTGATGTCGACGAAGTAATCCGGATTGGGGGTGAAACCAAGCAGCAACAGCTTGGCCTCATGGGGCAGGAACCCCTTGTCGAAGAGCTCCTCCCGATACAGCGGGACGGTGGGTGACCCGGGATTGATCGCCGCGCACATGGCCTCGCCCACCTTCCGGTGATCGGGATGATTCACGTACCTGTTGGCGAAGAAGTACATGGTGGGATCCGGCCCAACAACCACGTCCGGCTTGAATCGGCGGATCTCCCGGATGATGTCCCGGCGCAGGTCGTGGGAGTCCTCGACATAGCAATCCTCGTAACCTAAAAACACGATGTCGGAGATTCCTGTGATCTTTGCCGCCTCCCTCTGCTCGTTCATTCGCTCCGCGATCAACGCCTCCCTCGTAACGGAGGGGTCATTAGATCCGTGCGATCCGTTGGTGACGACGCAGAGCACGATCTCTTTGCCTTCGGCGGCCCACCGAACCATGGAGCCGCCGGCCATGAACTCACCGTCGTCGGGGTGGGCGAAGAAAACCAATACCTTGTCGAACTCCAGCTCCTTCACGGCGCCACCCGGCCGAACTCAACGAACGCACTGTGGGTGGCGGGCATGAGCTCGGCGAAGAATTCCTCGACGGCCGCGCCATACTGAGCGATCTCCCACATAGCCGCCTCAGCGTTACGCAACGAAACGAAGTTCATCAATGCCCGGGCGTTGACCGTCCAATAAAACTCTGTGTATAGACCTACAGGAAGAATCAGGCGGGCTAGCTCTTTGGCTATGCCCAACTCCAACATACCCTTATACAGGTTCCATGATTCCTTGTAGTGATTGCGCATGAGATCCTGGACTTTCGCCGCGATCTCCGGCTCGACTGGCTCGAACGTGTACGCTCCCGGCTTCCCCACCTGAGTCCTCACCTGCTCGGCCTTGGGAACGTAGAAGCTGTCAATTGCCTCCGAGTACCTCAGGCTGTGCTCGTTGAAGCTGCTCCAGCGGTGACGCATCCACTCCCTTGCTACGGCAATCGGGCATCTGATGTGGAAGCGAAACATGTTGTGCTCAAAAGGGGAGGCATGCTTCTCGCGGATCAGGAATCGGATCAGCCTTTCGTCTTTGTAGTCCATCTCCCGCTTCATCTGTAGAAAGGAGACGCGGGCACCGTTCACCACCGACAGATCGGTGGCCTCGGCGGCGTCCAGCCGGACGAATCCGTGATCCAGTACCTCGATTTGGTCCCCTACCCCGGGCAAGTCACTCCCTTCTCAATAGACAGTGGACATCTGGATTGTGACAATCTGAGCCTACTAAGGACCTTCGAGTGAAACGACCCCTCATCCTACTTGGGCTTCTGACGCTGTTGATCAAGGCGGCAGACGGCTCGCAGCGAGAGCTCCCTTCCTCACTGATCACCGCCCGAGCCGAAGCCCCGGTCGTCGTCCCGCTGGCTGCGCCGATCGAGGTAGTGGACGATGAGCCTCCCAGGCAGGAACCGCCCACTCCAACCCCCGAGCCCTCTGCGGCGGTCGACCACACGCCTCGCGTCGGCTCCCGGGGACCCGTGGTTCAAGAACTCGAGCAAAGATTGGCAGGCCTCGGGTACATGGTTGGCAAAGTAGATGGAGTGTTCGATTCAGCCACCCGCCACGGGCTCATCGCTTTTCAAAAGGTCGAGGGGTTGCCGCGAACGGGGCGGGGCGAGCCACCCGTGATGCAAAGGCTGGCCACTGCCACCGCCCCCGCTCCGAGATACAGCTCGCCAGCCAATCATCTGGAGGTCGACATCGCCCGGCAGGTGGTATTCGTGGTGAGGGGCGGAGCCGTTACTGCCGTCCTTCCCACCTCAACCGGATCCAACAAGAACTTCACCAGCGAAGGATGGACCCGCAGAGCCATCACACCCAACGGCCAGTTCAAGATCTCTCGCAAGATCAACGGAATGAGGATCTCGCCGCTCGGTGAGCTCTACAAGCCGTCTTACTTCAACGGCGGGATCGCCTTTCACGGAAATGGGTCCGTTCCGACGTACCCAGCATCCCATGGGTGCGTGAGGCTACCCATGCCGTTTGCAGACTGGTTTTACGCCAATGCCTCCCCGCCCGGAATGGTGGTCTACGTGTATGGGGGACCCGGAGGATCCAACCCGCAGCCCGTCATCGACGATCAGCCCGCTCCTGAGGTTTCCCCGCCCGCCGATGTGGCCGGGGAAGAGCCGGCGCCCCCTGCGCCACCCCCTGATCCTGTCCGCCAAGCGGAGGAGCGGCGTGAGCCCGACCCCACCGAGCCGGAAGAGGAAGAGGAAGATGAAGACGAGGAGAGCACGGCCCAGCCATTCCCCTTCGATTCAGACTTCATGAACGACTAGAAACGAGGACGGGGGTAAAGCGGCCTGGGATTCAGGGCTCGGCATGCGTGCCGATGTTCGGGCAACTCGAAAACGCCTTGGAGCCCGAAGGCTATTCAGGGCTCAGCGTGCTGACGTCCGGGCGACTCAAAACGCCTTGGAGCCCGGACGTCAGTATGCTGAGCCCCTATTTAGGCTTGTTTAGGCCTGAACTATTTGGTCGGAAGCTTCGGGCGGCTGGCAGCAATCGTTTCGGAGATTTCCTGCATGAGGACCTCGAGCTGGTCTCCGACCAGCTCTTCCCTCTCCAGCAGCTCGTCCCGGATGCGCTCCACGGCGAACCGCCGCTTCTCCAAAAGTTCTCGGGTTTCTTCCTTGCAGCGCTTCAGCAGCTCGTCGACTTCCTCCTTGACCTCCTTGTCGGCGAGCATGGCGCTGTAGCGGTCCCCGGCCCAGGTCGGGGTAAGGACCTCGTACGAGAGCAAGCGCTTGCCCATCCCATAGCGCCCCACGTAGTTGAGAGCCAGGATGGTCGACCAGTACAAGTCGCTCGAGGGACCGGTGGTGGAGGTGTTGAACCAGATCTCCTCGGCGGTCTGACCCGCGAGGAATACCTTGATCTCGTCCAGCATCCCTTCCTTGGTGTCGCTGAAGCGCTCCTCAAGGTCGACGGTGTGGACCACACCCAGCGTGGACTCGCGCTTCACGATAGAGATGATCTGAATCTGCTTGTCCTTGGCCTGGAGCTCCCTGGAGACCACCGCGTGACCTGCTTCATGCACCGCGGTCATGACCTTCTCCGTGGAGGTGTACTTGACGTTCTGCTTGAGACCTATGTCGTCGATCATCTTGGCCGACCAGACATCACCCCACGTCAGCGAGTCACGCCCGTCCTGCAGGGCGACGATCAGTCCTTCGTTGATGATGTTCTTGATCCTCGCCGGGGAGTAGTGGATGGTCGCCTGGGCGAACTTGTCCAGGTCCATGGGCTCGTGCTTGACCTTGTCGAGGTAGTACTTGATGACGTCCTTGCGGCCGTCCTTGTCGGGGAGGCCGACGTGGATCTTCCTGTCGAACCGGCCGGGACGGAGCAACGCCCGGTCCAGGTCTATGGCCCTGTTGGTGGCGCCGATGATCAGGATGTTGTAGTTGGGAATCTTGGGCGGAAGCCTGAAGAGGCGGCGGAAGTGCCGCTTCATGCCCTTTGGCATCACGAGGCCGTCCATCTGCACCAAGAGCTCGTTGATGATGCCCATGCCGGCGCCGCCACCCATGCCGCCCATGATCATGTTCATGGTCCGTCCCCACGCTCCCTGAGGAGTGGAGCCGGTTGCCGGCATGGTCCCGCGGGACCCTATGGCATCGATCTCATCGATGAAGATCACCGCGCCGTCGTACACCCGGGCGTACTTCTTGGCCTTTCTGAAGAGAAGCATCACCCGTAGGTTGCCTACGCCCAGGAACATGTTGGCGAAGCCGCTGGCGGGGGTGTAGATGAAGGGCACGCCCACAGTTCCGGCCACTGCCTTGGCCATCAGGGTCTTGCCGGTCCCCGGTGGGCCCTCGAAGAGCAGGCCGTGAGGCGGGTACCCTCCGATCTTCTTGAACTCCCTGAAGCCCCGGAAGAGCTTTACAACTTCTTTGACCGACTCGACCACCGGCTGCTGCCCCTTGACGTCGTCAAACGTGACGTCGTACTCACGGGGGAAGATCGTGTATGCCCTTCCCCGTGACATGAACCAGAAGAGGGCCGCGATCTGGACGATCATGACCAGGGAGAGCTGGGCGAAGAACATTAGGCCCCCGAAGAGCCTGGTCAGCACGTCGACCTGGGTGCACTCCCGGCCGCCGGTGAAGGGGTCGCCACAGGACCCGAAGAGCTGCACGCCCCACGAGAAGACCGTGTAGATAACTGTGATGAGGATTATGCGGGGAAGCCAAAC
Source organism: Actinomycetota bacterium (assembly GCA_036258795.1). Classification (GTDB taxonomy): domain Bacteria; phylum Actinomycetota; class CADDZG01; order JAHWKV01; family JAHWKV01; genus DATACZ01. Next base: position 17,452 of record DATACZ010000005.1, on the reverse strand, counting down.
CCGCAGCCTGTTCTTGGCGATCAATGAGTTTCCCGTCTTAGATTGGAACATTCAGTATAGGTGTCAGTCAGCAGTTGATTAGATTTCAGCGCACGGAAGCTATTAATCGTTCCTGTGCTTGGGGTCAAACGGCAACACCGGAGGGATATTACCCGGGTCCAGGGCTGGGAGTGGGAACCCACACTCATGAAAAAGCTCTTCGATGCGCTCGGTGCTCCAGCCCAGCTGCCGAAGGGTCACCATGAGGTTGACGGGCGCAAAATCCTTTCCGCAGAACGGGCAGTAAGCCCACTCGAAGGTCCCGTCGGGAAGAAAGTTGCCGCACCAGGCGCACGTCTGCTCGAACGAGCGATCCTCGGGGTAGGACTCGTACCCGTCGAGGAACCCCCGGGCGTAGTCCCAGGTTACGTACTCGTCGGGGTCGGGGTCCCACGCCGGCTCATGGACCGGGGTGGTGCCTGAGTCGAGGATCTGCTGGAGGTTACCGGCCAAGAGGTCCCAGCCAAGATAATGCTCCTCGTCGCAGTCAGGACAAAAGACCACCACACCGCGCACCCCCCGCACCGCGAGCACTGCTTTGAGGGTTTTGACGTCGACCAGATCCTGGCTGAGGGCGTCTCTCTCGGCTGCATCTATCGGCCCGAAATCCTCGTCCTCAAAGCCTGGGTCGTGGATATGCTCTTCAGAAGACATCGCTCGCTATTCTACCGCCGCCGGGGAGACAGCCGATAGAACCCTGGCGGCCTAGGAGGTTGCGTCATTGGAAATTCGGATCGGGGTGACGGAGTCGCAGAAGGAAATCACCCTCCAGGTGGATGACAAGCCCGAGGACCTATCGAAGCGCATAGATACTTCGCTGAGCGACGGCGCGGTCATGATCTGGTTTGACGACCAGAAAGGTAAGCGGGTAGGGGTGCCGACCCAGAAGCTCGCCTACATTGAGATCGACGCCGACGCGCCCTCGCGGTCGGTCGGCTTTCGGCCATAATCCGGGTTATGACAGGCCCTCCGGCGAACTATGCATCGCTATTGAGGGCCAGGCGCGGATATCTCGGAACTCACGGCCGGGATGGAACTGCGGAGGTCATGCCGGTCTGCTTCACCTGGGCCGGTGAGGCCATCTGGATCGCACTCGACGTCCGCCGGCCGACCGCAAACAACCTGCTCAAGATCCCAAGAGGAGGTCATTTGGGGCCTCCCGTCTGCTTCATCGTGGATCGTTGGGATGAAGACTGGTCGAAACTCGGGTGGCTGCAGGCGCGAGGAACGGCCACGGTCCTGGACCGTGGGGAAGAGTCTGAGCGAGCGATGGAAGCTTTGGCGAGCAAGTACGCGCAGTACCGGAAGAGGGCAAGGCGGCCATCAATCGTCCGGCTGGATGTCGAGGAGTGGAGAGGGGTCGAGCCGGAGGACGCGGTCTAGAACAACCGGTCAGCCGGTGGGCCACTCCTTCTTCTTCTCCGGCATCTTGAAAGCATCCTCGAGGGAGCCCCTTGACTTCGGCACATCGAGGTCTTCCAGCCGTCTGCGGCCCTTTAGCTCTCCCGCCGCCTTGATGGCATCGTCCAGGGACTTTCGGGAGACCCCGAACAGGCGGAGGCGAAGAGCCGCCAGAACTTCGGCATGCTCATCGATCAAGCCCGAGCTTCGGTCGATCTCGGCCAGCGTCTGCTCCGCCAATCTGAGGAGCCGTTCGTCATCCATTCCGGTTCAAGTCTCGCGCCGGCTTACGGTCGGGGTGTGCCCGTCCGGCCCAATTCACGCTCAATCTGCTGGAGACGCTCCTCAACCGACCCCGTCACGGTTTGGTACTCGATGTCGTGAGCTCTGAGGATCCTGATCACCCGGCTGTCTATCTCCTTTTGGAACGCTGGATCATCGGGCCGGAGGCCGTCGAGGACGATGGGAAACTCGATCGGTAGATAAAACACATGGGAGTAATTCACCCGGAGGCGCCGTTCGGCTAGCTTCTCGCACTCCTCCCACAGGGCGATCTCCCTGGAGCGGGGCTGGTTGTCAAGAACCCAACCCGCATAAGCCATCACGTCGACCAAGGAGCGGTCGCCTACGAATTCCCTCTCGGAGATCTCGTTGTTGTACTGCTTCAGGAAGATCAGCGCCTCAGTTTCGGGGGTGGCATCCTTATCCAGCTTGAACCCGAGCTCAACAACCTCCCGGGCGGTCTCCGGTAAAAGAGGCAGGTCCAGACGCCTGGCGAGTGCTTCCGCAAGGGTCGTCTTGCCGGTGGAGAAGCTGCCTACTATGGCGATTCGAAGCTCCTGCATCGCCGGCATCGTATCAACGGCTGCCTTCGCTTCGCTTCGGCAGACCGGAGAAGGCAAGGCTTGGACTCCCTCGCTTCGCTCGGTCGGTTGGTTACTTTCGTCCGATCGAAGGCTTAGGCCGGCGGCGACGGCTGGCAGACTGGACACCAGTACGTAAGCCGAGCTGCCCCCGCCGGGCCCTGCTCTGCCGCCTCTACTCGAGTGCCGCACCGCCTGCAGGGCCGTCCCGCCCTTTCGAAGACCCAGTGCTGCTGCCCTCTCGATGCATTCCCCGTGGTGGCCTGAGCCCAGTGGACGGTGTTCAGCTTGAGCATCCTGCGGGCCTTGTCTATGAGCTTGGGAAGGTCCTCGAGCTCCGACACCTTCGTCCACGGGTTGATGCCGGAGACGAACAGGGCCTCGTTCTTGTAAAGGTTCCCGATGCCGGCGAGGTTTCGCTGGTCGAGAAGAGCCTCTGCAATGGAGATGTCCGGGTCTTTTCTCAACCGGCTGAGCGCTTCCTCCAGATCCCAGTCCGCTCCCAACAGATCGGGCCCCAGGTGGCCCACCACCCGGTGCTCCTCGGCCGTCGGGATGAGCTCGACGATGCCCAACCGGTATCCAACCGCCACCCACGTGCCGGTCTTGAGCACGGCCCTGATCTCGTGCCAGGGCCCTCCCGCCCAGCGCCTCCCGGGCCGGTAGAGATGCCAGGCGCCCTCCATCTTGAGGTGGGTATGGAGGCTGAGAGCCCGGTCGGTTCTGGCCAGCAGGTGCTTGCCCCGCGACACCACCTCCGTGACGGTCTGGCCGGAAAGATCTGCGGTCGCGAGCTCCGGCACTCGAAAATCCGTTCCAGTGATTACCTGCCCGGCCAGTGCCTGGTGCATGGCACGAGCCACCCGATAGACGGTGTCGCCCTCAGGCACGCAGCCTCAAACCACGTGGAGTCTGCCGGAAACCTGCGCCTTCCATGACCTTCGCCAGAGGCGTGTCCAGCACAGTGGAGCCATCGGCCGACTCGACTGCCAGCTTCCCGAGAGCCCCCTGCCTGACTGCCAGGGCCAGCGCGTCAACCGCCGGCTGAAGCATTTCCCTATCCTCGGTAAAGGTCAGGAGGGTGCGGCCTCCTCTTTCGACATAGAGGACTAGGGTCCCCTCCACGATGACCACCAGGGCCCCCGCCTTCCTGCCCGGGCGGTGCCCGGTGGCACCCTCCACCTGCCTGGCCGGCCATGGCAGCGATGCCCCGAAGGGGTTCGCCGGATCGGTGGCCGCCAGCAACAGGGCACCCGTGGGGTCCGGCGAGCCTCCGGCCATCGACCGCATCCGGTCCACAGCTCCAGGCATGGCAAACTGAGCCGCGCCCAATCCGCGCACGAAGTACCCTCGCCTGCATCTGCCGGCCTCCTCCATGACCTTCAGCACTTGGTAGACGGCCGAAAAGCCGCCCGCCACCTGCTCGGCGATCACCGCTCCCCTGGTGAGCACCCCGTACCGGTCCAGCAGCTGCTCTGCCAAGGCGTGATTGGTGCGGGTCGGATCCTGGATCTGCTGGGAAACAGCACTCCAGCGGCCCGCTCCAGAGGGAGGTCCCTGCCTTAGCGGAAGCCCCGCGGTGCGCCGCGTACGCCCCGGACGAATGGGAACACCTTTCCGGCCGACGCCCTTCAACGCCCTGAGCGGCGCAAGGGTGTCGTTGGTCACCAGACCGGCCCACGCCAGCTCCCACAGCGCATTAAGTACCTCTAGATCGGTCTCGAGGCCCGAGGCGGTCTGGATCTGGCGGAAGAACATTGCCCCCGCTGCCGAGAGGGTCTCGAGGACTTTCAATGCCTCACTCGTCAGATCCTCGACACTAGGCCTGCGCCGCAAGAGCTCCAGATCAGAGGCCAGGTAAAGGCTGACCCACCCGTCGTCGGCACCGATGGCGCCGCTCCCGATCCAGACGACTTCCCCCGCCGAAGTGAGCTCGTCGAGCATGACCGGCGAGTAATCGGGAAGCCGGGCAGGCAACACCAGGCGCTCCAGGGCGCTGGCCGGGACCATTGCGCCCTGTAGCTGCTCGATGACACGGATGAGGCGGTCCAGCCCGCCGATCAGCGCCCTGCCCCCCGCCGATCCAACCCCCTGCCAGGCGGGGAGGAACCGTCCGAGCAGCTCGGGCGGGACGGCCTCCACCTCCTTGCGGAGCTTGGCCAGAGACCGGCGCCGGAGGGCTCGCAGCACCTCGGAGTCGCACCACTCTGCCTCGCTTCCGTCTGGCCGGAACTCGCCCCTTACCACCTTCCCCCGGGCCTCCAGCCGGCGGAGCACCTCGCCGACCACCTGCGTTCCCAAACCCAGACGCTGGCAGACATCCCTTGCGTGAAAGGGGCCGTGAGTCCGGGCGAATCGGCTGATTAGGTCGCCCAAGGGATCCGGCACGGGTTGGAGGAAGGCCTCAGGGATTCCGACAGGCAGCGGCACACCCAATGCGTCGCGGAAACGGCCCGCATCCTCGGCGGCCACCCACCGCTCCTCGCCGCTGATCCGAAGGTGGATGGCCCGGCGTTGGTTCTGAAGGGAGATAAGCCACTTCAACTCCGCTCCCCGAGCTACTAGCTCCTCGGTGGTGAGGTCTCCAAGGGTCCTGAGGGCGTCGTGGGCGTCGTCGGGATTTCGTATCCGCCGGCCGTCCGTAAGCTTCTGCAGCTCGAGCTCTATTTCGGCAAGCGCGCCAGGGTCGATTAGCTCTCTTAGCTCCGATGAGCCCAGCAGCTCGGCGAGCAGAGCGGTGTCCAGCGAGAGGGCCTGGGCCCGGCGCTCCGCCAGGGGGGCATCTCCCTCGTAAATGAAGGCGCCTATGTACCCGAAAAGCAAAGAGCTGGCAAAGGGCGAGGCCTGTTCGCTGTCTACCTCCACTATGCGTACCGCGCGGGAGCGAATATCCCGCATTAGCTCCACGAGGCCGGGGAGGTCGAAGACGTCCTGAAGGCACTCCCGCATCGTCTCGAGAACTATGGGGAAGGATCCGTAGCCAGAGGCGACCTGCAGGAGGTTGGCGCTCTTCTGGCGCTGCTGCCAGAGGGGAGTCCGCTTTCCCGGACGCCTCTTTGGCAACAGCAATGCCCGGGCGGCACACTCACGGAACCGGCTAGCGAAGAGAGCCGAACCCCCCACCTCGGCCGTTACGAGCGACTCGATCTCCTCCGGCTCGAACATGACCGAGTCGGCTGCCGGGGCCTCGTCGGCCTCGGGCAGACGCACCACGATGCCGTCGTCGGTGTGCATGGTCTGGACCTCGAGACCGAGGCGCTCACTAACCTTGGCCTCGATGGCCAACGCCCAGGGGGCGTGGACCTGAGCTCCAAAGGGGGAGTGGATGCAGAGCCGCCAGTCTCCCAGCTCGTCCCGGAACCGCTCCATCACTATGGTCTTGTCACTTGGCAGGTGACCCGTTGCCTCGCGCTGCTCCGCCAGGTAGCGAAGGAGGTTTGAAGATGCATACTCGTCAAGTCCAGCGTCCTTCAGTCTGGCGGTCGCCTTCTCCGGTGGAGCGGCTGCAAGCTCCCTCATGAACTTTCCGAGGGCGCGTCCAAGCTCCACCGGCCTGCCGAGCGTGTCCCCATGCCAGAAGGGCATCTTGGCCGGCTGGCCCGGGGCGGGGGTGACCAGCACCCGGTCGTGGGTGATCTCCTCGATGCGCCAGCTCGACGCCCCCAGCGTGAAGACGTCACCGGGGCGGGACTCATAGACCATCTCCTCGTCCAGCTCACCTACTCTGGTGGTCCCCTCGCCCGCCAGAAAGACCCCGAAAAGCCCGCGGTCGGGTATCGTGCCGCCACTCGTCACCGCCAGAATCCGGGCGTTGCGCCTGGCAGTCAGCTTGCCGGAGGTCCGGTCCCAGTTGAGACGGGGCCTGAGCTCCGCGAAGTCATCACTTGGATACAGGCCGGAAAGCATGTCCAGAACCCCGAAGAGTGCGCTCGAGGGAAGGCTCTCGAAAGGGGCTGTCCGCCTCACCAGGTCCTCCACCTCGTCCACGGTCATCTCGTCCATGGCAACCATCGAGACCAGATGCTGCGCCAAGACGTCGAGGGGATTGCGAGGATAACGAAGCGCCTCAATCGCGCCGGCCTTCATCCTCTCGACCACCACCGCCGATTCGAGAAGGTCACCCCGCCACTTGGGAAAGATGACGCCCCGGCTCACGGCACCGACCTGGTGTCCCGCCCTGCCGACCCGCTGTAGTCCGGAGGCCACGCTCGTCGGAGCCTCGACCTGAACGACGAGATCGACGGCCCCCATGTCGATCCCCAGCTCCAGCGATGAGGTGGCCACCACCGCGGGCAGCCTGCCGCTCTTGAGTCCCTCCTCGATAATCTTCCTCTGCTCCTTGCTGACCGAGCCGTGGTGGGCCCGGGCAATCGGCTCGCCGGCAAGGTCGTTCAGCTCGGCACATATCCGTTCGGATAGCCTGCGGGAGTTCACGAAGACAATCGTGGAGCGGTGTTGGCCGATCAGCTCGACCAGGCGGGCCTCGATGCTGGGCCAGATGGTCCGGTGTTCCGGGCCTGCTGCCGCGGACCCTTCGGCCGGGCCTTCCAGCTCCTGGCCCATGTCCCCCATGTCCTCGACGGGAACCACCACCGATAGATCGAATGCCTTTGGCGAAGGCGGATTGATGATGGTCACCTCTCGCTTGCCGCCGAGGAACTTGGCCACCTCGTCCAGGGGCCTTACCGTGGCGGATAGGCCTATCCGTTGCGGCGGGGTGGAGTTCAGGGCGTCAAGCCGCTCGAGGCTGAGAGCCAGATGGGCGCCCCGCTTGGTCCCCGCAACCGCGTGAACCTCGTCGACGATCACGGTGTCCAGATGGCAAAGCGCATCCCTCGCTTGAGAGGTCAGGAGAAGAAACAGGGACTCGGGTGTGGTGATGAGGATGTCGGGTGGGCTCTTGGGAAACCTCCTCCTCACCTCGTAGGGTGTGTCTCCCGTCCGGATCCCGAAGGTTATTTGGGGGGGCGGAAGTCCCAGCCGATTCGCAGCGTTGGTGATGCCGGTGACGGGCGAGTTGAGGTTGCGCTCGACATCTACCGCAAGGGCCTTAAGGGGAGAAATGTACAGAACACGCAGCCGCTCATGGGCAGCGGGAATGGGCGAGTTGGCGATGCGGTCGAGGGCCCACAGGAAAGCCGCCAGGGTCTTTCCGGATCCGGTAGGGGCCACGACCAGAGCATCATTGCCGGAGGCGATGGATCTCCATGTTCCTTCCTGAGCGGGAGTCGGGGCGGCGAAGCTATCGGCAAACCAGGTCCGGGTAGGCTCGGAGAAAAGTGCGAGCGGATCCATACCGGTCCATCATCTCGCTTATTGGATAGAACGATGGCGCGGGGGATGATTGAAGAGTGAACGAAGATCCTTTTCAGGTACAGATTCAGATTCCCACTGCCTCCGGGCGGGTACGCGCCTACAGCCTTCCGTCCCTGGCACAGGCCGGTGGAGTAGACCTGGACCGTGTCCCTCACACCGTCAAGATCCTCCTCGAGAACCTGCTGAGGCGGTCCGGAACCCGGGACGTCGCCGAGGCCGACGTCGTGGCTCTGGTCAACTGGCCGGCCCCTCATCGGGAGGCCAGACTGGCCTTCATGCCCTCCCGGGTCCTAATGCAGGACTTCACGGGCGTTCCCGCGGTCGTCGACCTGGCCGCCATGCGCAGCGCCGTAGTGAGGGCCGGGGGAGACCCCACGGTGGTCAACCCGTTCGTCCCCGTAGACCTGGTCATCGACCACTCGGTTCAAGTGGACCGGTTCGGCTCGCCGGAGGCATACCAGGCCAACCTCGACTGGGAGTACCGGAGAAACCGGGAGCGGTACGCCCTGCTCAATTGGGCGCAGCAGGCCTTCCAGGACTTTCGGGTTGTGCCTCCGGGGATGGGGATCTGTCACCAGGTCAATCTGGAGTACCTGAGCCGGGTGGTGGTGGAGCGGGAGGGAGTGGCGTTTCCGGACACGCTCATCGGCACCGACTCCCACACCACAATGGTCAACGGCTTGGGAGTGCTCGGCTGGGGCGTGGGCGGAATCGAAGCCGAGGCGGCCATGCTCGGGCAGCCGATGTTCCTCCCCGTCCCGGTGGTTCTAGGCATCCGCACCACCGGCGCCCTCCCGCCGGGAACCACAGCCACCGACCTGGTACTCACCCTGACCCAGATGCTAAGAGCCCATGGAGTGGTGGGAAAGTTCGTCGAGTTCTTCGGAGAGGGCCTGTCGAATCTCAGCGTTCCTGACCGGGCCACCATCTCAAACATGTCCCCGGAGTTTGGAGCTACCTCCACCTTCTTTCCTGTGGATGGCAACACCCTCTCCTATCTCAGGATGACGGGAAGGATGGATGCCGCCGATTTAACCGAGCGGTATACCAAGGAACAGGGGCTGTTCCGGCTCGACACCGACCCTGACCCGAAGTTCACCGAGGTACTGCAGTTGGATCTCTCCGAGGTTGAGCCCAGCCTCGCCGGACCTAGGCGGCCACAGGACCTCGTCCCTCTTTCGGAGGTGTGGGAGTCGTTCTCGAAGAGCTTTCTTGACGGAAGACAGAATCGGCCCAACGGCCTTCAACGTCAGCAGCTGTCCCGGCTGGTAGACGAGGGTGGGAAACCTCCCGGCCAGGATCCCAACCTGGAGGTGGCGGGAAGCCCTGAACAGCAGGGGCCAGCGACTGCGCCTGATGGCACGCCAACCGACGGCTCGGTGGTCATTTCAGCCATCACGAGCTGTACGAACACCTCGAACCCGACCGTCATGATCACCGCCGGTCTTCTGGCACGCAACGCCGTAGAGGCCGGGCTTAACTCCAAGCCCTGGGTGAAGACCTCGCTGGCCCCCGGATCCCGGGTGGTGACTGCTTACCTGGAGAAGGCGGGGCTGCTTCCCTATCTCGAGAAGCTGGGCTTCAACCTGGTGGGGTACGGTTGCACCACCTGCATTGGTAACTCCGGGCCGCTGCCGGAGGAAATCGCAAAGGCGATAGACACGAGCGATCTGGCAGTTGTGGCGGTGCTGTCCGGGAACCGAAACTTCGAGGGCAGGATCCACCCACAGGTGAGGGCAAGCTACTTGGCCTCCCCGCCCCTTTGTGTGGCCTATGCGCTCACGGGAACCGTGGACATCGACCTCACCAGAGAGGCCATCGGGAGCGACTCAGATGGGTGTGCGATCTTCCTTCAAGATCTCTGGCCCGATTCATTGGAGGTGGAGGCTTATATGGCCTCCTCAATAACCAGCGAACAGTTCGGCCAGGAGTACGGGCGGATATTCGACGGCGACAAGAACTGGAAGGCCATGCCCGCGCCCTCTGGCGCGGTATTCGAGTGGGATGCCGCCTCCACCTACATTCAGGAGCCGCCCTTCTTTGCCGCCACCACAGCCGAATTCGTCCCTCCCGGCGACATCATCGACGCCCGGGCCCTCGTGGTCTTGGGTGACTCGATCACGACCGACCACATCTCACCCGCCGGGTCTATAGGGCTCAACTCTCCGGCCGGCAAGTACCTGAGGTCGCTTGGCGTCGAGCCGAGGGACTTCAACAGCTATGGGTCCAGGCGAGGCAACCATGAGGTGATGCTCCGCGGCACCTTCGCCAACTCGAGGCTGCGGAACCTTCTCGCCCCGGGGACGGAGGGCCCGGTCACCGTCCACCTGCCCGACGGCGAGCCGATGACCATCTATGAGGCTGCAATGCAGTACGGCAGGGAGGGTACGCCGCTCGTCGTGGTGGCCGGCAAGGAGTACGGCTCGGGAAGCTCACGCGACTGGGCAGCCAAGGGAACCGCCCTTTTGGGCGTGAGGGCGGTGCTCGCGGCTAGCTACGAGCGGATTCATCGGTCCAACCTCGTGGGCATGGGGGTGCTGCCGCTTCAATTCCCGGAGGGCGAGTCGGCGGCCAGCCTGGGAATCACCGGCCAAGAGACATTCTCCATCCGCGGCATCGCGGAGGAGATCTCCCCGGGCCAGCAGGTGCGGGTTGAGCTTAAGCACGAGGACGGAACCACCTCGAGCTTCGACGCGGTCTCGAGGATCGACGCTGTGGCCGAGGTCGAGTACTACCTGAACGGCGGCATTCTTCAGATGGTGCTTCGTCAGCTGCTCGGCAGCGCTTCGGAAAACCTCCAGCAGTAGGTTAGGCCTGGTTGGGCCCGCCGCTATCTTCCCGGAGTTCGGGCATCTGCTCCATTGCCTCGTCCACCGAGTCGTCCATCTGTTCGTCTCCAGCAGGTAGCCCCCCGCCCTGATTCTGAGCCCTGCCGGCCTGGCGGGCGGCGGACTGAGACTGGAGACTCTCCGCAAGTCCGGGAATCTGACTCATGGCGGCATCAACGGCGGAGCCCTGCCCAGCCGAACCGGCCGCTTCTTCCTGCGCGGCTTCCTCCGGCGCTGCGCTTTCCTGATCCTCCATAGCTTCTCCTTCCTGGCCCATACGGTGCTCGGGATTCACTGAGATCTAGTGGCAGTATCTCATTGTCGATAACAATGACTCCCCTCCCACCACCGGTTAGCATGATCCAGATATGACTCAACCGCCCGCCGAGAGGCGGACTATGTGCTCGGCCGGCCGGTTCGCTCCCCTAATTTTCGGCAAGAGAACCTTCGCCACAGCCCTCGTCATGGCCGCGGCGCTGTCTGCCGGATGCGGCGCAAGCACGGGGGGCGACGCCTCCCCATCTCCCACCGCCGGCCAGGGGCTTACCGCAAACTCGGTGGTCCGGATAAGAAGCATCGGTCCAGTGGTCATCGGTATGACCTTCGAACAGCTTTCTGATGCCGCCCGCGTTCCCATACTCAAGCAGGAGGGTTATGACCAGGCGCTGGTCGAGAAAAATTGTGCCTTCCTCAGCCCGGGGTCCATCCCCGGCTACACCCCACCGCCAAATACCGGGAACAGGTCTCCCCTGGCATTCATGATGGTCGACGGAAAGCTAGCCAGGATCGACATCCTGGGCGGAGACTTTGCCACCGAGCTGGGCGTAAAGGTCGGCAGCTCCGAGCAGGACGTGCTGGAGGCTTACGGGGGCGGCAGCCCTCTGCCTCCACGGGATTTCGTTGGGCCGCCATTCCGGTATCTCACCGCCACCCCAAGAAACCCGGCCGACAGAGACTTTCGCATCGTGTTCGAAACCGACGGCGCCAAAGTCGTCAAATACCAGGTGGGAAAGTTGCCGGAGGTGCAGTTCAAGTCGGGGTGCAACTAAGAGAGCTCTCTAGCCTCGAATCACAAAGGCGTCGATCACCCCGCCGCTCGAGTCCAGAGCCGTGACGGTGAGCCTGGCGCCTACTGCATCCACTAACAGGAAGTGGTTGACCGCCAGGCACTTGAGCAGCCACGTCTCCGCCCCGACACATGGGTAGATCGTGGCACCGCCTCCGCCGGTCACAACGTAGTGGATCCCGTTGACAACCGAGTGCTCGTAGCCGTGGTTGTGGCCGGTCAGAACCAGGCGAACCCCAAACCGTTCGAATAGCGGAACCCACAGCCTCCTCACATCCTGATTGTTCTCGTGTAGGCCAGCCGTGTAGGGCGAGTGGTGGAACACCGCAACCTTGACCGCGGCCCTGGATTCCTCAAGCTGTCGTGCCAGCCACTCGGCCTGCACCGGATCGGCAGCACGGTTGGAGTCGAGCACGAAGAAGTCAAGCAGTCCCGCCGACCACCGGTAGTACCGTTCCGCCCCCAGCACCCTGAACGTTGAATCGCCCGCGACATCGTGGTTACCCCACGCGGCGCGCCAGGTGTGTCCTGGGTGCGAAATCAGGCAGGCCTCCGGACCGTAGTAGTTGGTCTGCGTAGCAAGGCTGTCCGGCCGGTAGAAGTTGTCTCCCGTCGTCACTACCACGTCAAAGGGGGTTGTCTGCCGGGACCGGCACATCTGCTGGGTGATCGCAGCCTGCTCCGGCGTTCCGGCCCCCCAGTCTCCTTTGACCGCAAAGACAAAGCGGGGAGGGGGTGGCGGAGGGGACGACGGTATGGATTCGGCCGCATCCCGCTCACGGCCTGCTGTGACGGAGTCCTCACCCGGGCGGCATGCGGATGTTATTAGGAGAAGCAGTACCAACCCCATTCGCCAAGCCCGAAGCCCGACACGGCTGCCGAAGAACCGCTCGGAGGGATTTTGGGATCCGGCGGCGGCGCTAGCCCCCTTGCGGCTGAGCGCGGGCCGAAGGTTAGACGAGATCAAATTTGGGCAGATGGAATGGGCACTCAAAGGTCACCGGAACAGTTGAGAAGGCAAGGAGAGACATGTTCATCAAGAGGCTGATTGGCCGATATCTGGCACGGCTTGTAATCATGGGAGCCATCAGCGCAGGGGCCAAAGCCTTCAAGAATGTCAAAAAGGGCGGCGCACCGCGCAAGCGGATTCTCAAAGTCGTCGGAAAGAGCTAGTACCTCAGTCCGGCGGTCCTAAAACGCCTCACCCGGTCTCATATCGCACGGGCATGCGGGGAACGGGACAAGCCCTTTCCATTATTCGCGCCAGGGCAAGCAGCCGGAGATCTGAGAATCTCGGTCCCACTACCTGCACTCCGACGGGTATTCCTCGCTGGTCCATGCCCGCAGGAACGCTTACCGCTGGATGGCCTGTGAGGTTGAACGGAAAGGTGAAGCAGACACCCGACAGGGGATCAATCCCCGCGTCGTAGGCCCTAACCGCCGCATCCGCCAGGCGGGAGCTGCCCGCAGGTTTTGGTTCGTACTTGGGAGCCACCCCAGGCATTGGCCCCTGTGCCGGAAAGGCGACCGACGGCATCGTAGGCGTCAGGATGACATCGACCTCATCGAAGACTTCGTTGATCAGCTGGAAGACTTCGAACGTCTTCTTGCTGGCGTCGGCAACCTCGGCCGGCCCAATCTCATCTGCAAGCTGAAGAACCGCCGAAACGACCGGGGTCATATCGCCCCTTCGGCTCGGCCAAGCATCGCGAAGATCGGCGTAGTAGTTGAGAGCCCAAAATGCGAGCCAGGCAACACTCGGGTCCGAAACGTCGAGGGGGAGCTGAATATCTGCGAAACCGGCTGCTTCGAATAGCCGTTCCGCGGCAGCTCTGGCGATTGACGCCACCTCCGGCTCACACCAGCCAAAGCCTAGGTCGGCGGACCACACCGCTCTCAGGGGCGGCGCAGCGTTGGCAAGCCTGGAGCACTCATCCTCAAGCGATTCCTCAAAGGAAAGCGGCGACTTCGGCAGCGAAAATGGGTCTGCCGGGTCCGGTCCCGAGACCTGGTCCAGCACCCGGGAGATGTCCTTCGGTGAGCGCGCCAGAGTCCCATGTACGCTCAGCCTCTTCACCTGCCGGCGGATGGCAACGGGGACCAGACCCACGGTCGGCTTCAGCGCCGGCAGGCCACAGTAGGAAGCCGGAATTCGAATCGATCCTCCTCCGTCCGACCCGGTTGCCAGCGGCACCAGGCCGGCCGCCACCGCCGCTGCGGACCCTCCCGATGAGCCTCCCGGAGTGCAGTCCAGCCCCCAGGGGTTGTGAGTCGTGCCGAAGGCCCGGGACCAGGTATAGGGCAGGCTTCCGAACTCTGGAGTGGCTGTCTTGCCGATGATCACCGCCCCCGCCGCCCGCATTCTGTGGACCTGGATCGAATCCGCAGTGGCCGGGCGATCACCGGTGAGGAGCGAGCCCGCCCTGGTCGGAAGACCTCTGGCATCCTCCAGGTCCTTCACCGCCACGGGGACGCCGGCGAGCGGGCCGGGATCCTCTCCGCCACCCACCCGCCGGTCGATTTCCTCCGCCTGCCGGCGCGACCCTTCAACGTCTACGTAGACGAAGGACCGGATTTCAGGATCAAATCGACGAATGCGGTCGAGAAAGACCTCAAGAACCTCGGCCGCTTTCAACCGGCCTTCTCGAACCGCATCGGCCAGGTCGCAGGCGCTCCAGGTCCAGATTCCTCCCGAGGTCACCTGGCGGTGAGGACGTCGGCCAGGTTGAACTTCGCCGGTCTGTCAAGCTGCTCGAAGGTGCACGATTCAGGCGTCCGGTCTGGCCGCCAGCGCTTGAAGTGGGCGACGTGTCGGAAGCGGGATCCCTCCATATGGTCGTATTCAACCTCGGCTACCAGCTCCGGGCGCAGCGGCTCCCAGGACATGTCCTTGTCGCGGTTCCACCTGGAGACCTCGCCTCCGGGTATGCGTTCGAAGTTTGCCCACTGGGACCAGGGGTGGGTCTCTCCCGGCTGGGGGCGATAAGGAGCAATTTCCTCCAGCAGGCTCACCCGGCGTGAAGCCGAAAATGATGCCGCGACCCCAACATGCTGGAGGAACCCTGAGTCGTCGTACAGGCCCAACAATAAAGATCCCACCACTGGGCCGCTCTTGTGCCACCGAAATCCGGCCACCACGCAATCGGCGGTCCGCTGGTGCTTGATCTTGAACATCAACCGCTTGTCTGGAACGTAGGGAATGTGCAGTGGCTTGGCGATGATCCCATCGAGCCCTGCGCCCTCGAACACTCGAAACCAATCCCGGGCCAGCTCGATCGATGCGGTGGCCGGCGTAAGAAAGATCGGGGGCAAGGCTGCCTCCAGGGCAAGCTCCAAAGCCTCCCGTCGCTCCGAGAACGGTCTGTCCATGTAGTTCGTTCCGTCGAGCGCCAGGAGGTCGAAGGCGATGAATGCCGCCGGCGTCTCTTGCGCCAGCATCGCCACCCGGGAGGCCGCCGGATGAATCCTCTGCTGGAGGGCCTCGAAGTCCAGACCGGAGCCGCGGGCGACTACGATCTCCCCATCGATGACTGATTGCCTCGGCAGGTTATTTAGGACGGCAGTTACCACATCGGGGAAGTAGCGGTTCAGAGGCTTTTCGTTGCGGCTTCCGAGCTCCACTGCATCCCCGTCCCGAAAGATGATGCACCGAAAACCGTCGAACTTGGGCTCGTAGAGCATGTTCTCGGGGATCTCGGGAACCGAGAGCGCTAGCATCGGCTTTACAGGGGGTGTTACGGGAAGGTTCATGTGAACATTCTCCCCTGCATGCAACCCTCCGGTCCTAAGGCTCTGCTGCACACGCTGAGCGCCGCCGCCCCGCCCGCCGGGGCCATCTTTGTGTTCGGAACCATCTACGGCGCCACCTCGAAGGGCCTGCTGGGCACACCGCTGACGCTTGTCTCATCGGCGTTGATCTTCTCGGGTGCGTTGCAGTTCGCCCTGCTCGGCCTTCTTAGTGCGGGGGCAGCCATGCCGGCAATCCTCATAACCGGCGCTACCTTAAACCTCCGCCACCTCGTGCTGGGCGCGGTCATACGTCCCAGGCTCTCGCGCGCCCGCCTTCGCCGGGCGCTGCTGTCCTGGTTTCTAATCGACGAGAGCTTTGGCCTCGGGATAGCGGCCGGTGAGGATGCCGAGCGAGCGCTGCTGGTCTCTGGAAGCATGTTCTACGTGTCCTGGCTGGCAGGCACCGGGCTGGGCATCCTGGGTGCCGGGCTGGGTGGGCTGCAGGGTGTGGCCAACGCGGTGTTCCCTGTGCTCTTCGTCGGTCTGGCGGCGATGACCTCTACCAGGATGCACCACGCCGGCCGGGCCCTCGCGTCCGCGCTACTCACTGCGGCGCTGGTCATTCTGGCTCCCGGCATCGCAGGACTGGCGCCATTGCTGGCCGCGATCGTGGTCGCTCTTCCAGGCCGCCAGGAGTGAACCTCCTCATTGTGGTGGCGCTGGCTGCCATCACCTACGTGAGCCGCGCCGCCGCCGTGCTCTTCCTGCCTCCTCCCCCACCGCGGCTCCAAGTACTGCTGGAGCGGATCCCTGCCCCCGTCTTTGCCGGCCTGGCCACCTTATCCCTGATCACCCCGAACGGATCGCTGGCCGACACTCCGACGCTGGGCGCGGCGTTGGGCGGGCTGGTTATGACCCCTCTGCGCTCACTCCCTATCTGTCTGGCCGGAGGTCTGGTCGGCTATGCCGTTGCCTCTTTTTTCAGCTAAGCAGGTGACAATCGTTCAGTACAGGGTGCTAATCGCCGCCAGAGGAACCTCCACCCACGAGGGCCGGTTGGCCAGCTCGTATCCCACCTCGTAGATGCCCCGGTCGAGCTCGAAGGCCTTCAGGACCCGATCAAATGAGTCCTGGCCAATCGGCAGGATCCCTCCGGAGCTCTGCGCCACCTCCCGATATCCGTTCAGGAAGGCCTGCCGGTTTCTCTGTTCCCAGGCCTCAGCCAGCTCCAGGGACTTGTCCTCGCTTCTTTGCATGGCGGACCAGGCCGCGTAGTGCAGCGACCTCAGTATCCCCGCCACGTCCTTGAGTGGGGAGGTGGGCAGTCGTCTCTCCTCCTTGGGCCTAGCCGGCTCCCCTTCGAAGTCCAGAACGTGCCAGCCCCACTCGGTTCTCATCGCCTGGGCCAGGTGCAGGTCGCCGTGGACCCGGATGGAAGGACCCGGATCTGGCACCTGCTCCAGCTTTTGAAAGACCTCCAAGGCTCTAGCCTTGTCGAGGTCGGGATGCGATATTCGGGTGAGCTGACCCGCCATGGCCCGGGCCCAACCCTGCGGGTCGGCGGGCCAGGTTCCGAAGGCCTCCGCTAGGGCTCCGTGCAGCTCCGCAATCGTCATACCCAGAAGCTGCGCCTCCGGAGCGAAGTCTCCACCCGACTGGGACGGGTCTCCTCCCCGGCCATACAGGTCATTCAGCGATGTCATCGCGAGGGCCCAGCCATCCACTCCGGAGAGGAACGGCTGAAGCATGGCCAGGTCGACTTCACCGTCCCTCCAGACCGCCAAGGGGGCGGCTATATGCCTGAAGCCGATCCTACCCAAGGCCTCGGTGACCTCCAGGTCCAGGTTGGGGTCTTCGGAGAGGCGGCGGAAAATCTTGAGAATAACCGGCCGTCGTAGATCAACGAGGTGTTGGACTGCTCCCCCTGGATGGGCTCCACCCTGGACGGCGGATCGGCCTCGGGCCGGATGTGCATGAAGAGCGCGATGGCGAGCTCGGGATCCTCTGCGGCGTCGTAACCGTAGGCGGGACCGGCCTCGGTGCTGAACAGCGCGATCACGGAATCTCGATCGATGGTTGCAAGCGCCGGATCTCCCTCCGGGCGCAGGCCGACCGGGACCTGATACCGGTCCCTCTGCCCCCCCGCCAACAAGACATCCATCTGGCTGTGGACCAGCGCAGGCCAGTCACTCTGCATGACCTCAAGCTTG
>DATACZ010000004.1:0-15196 GCA_036258795.1 Actinomycetota bacterium | reverse complement strand
TGAGCTTGCCCTGACGAACGAAGGCAAAATCCTCGCCGCCCGGTACCACGCCAACACCGACAACGGAGGATTCTTCTCCGACGCACAGCCGACCAAGTTCAAGATCGGCCTGTACCACTCGGTCACCGGCGCCTACGACATTCCGGTCGGGTACCTAACGGCGCAGGGCCACTACACCAACAAGGCACCCGGAGGTGTGGCCTACCGCTGCTCCTTCCGAATCACAGAGGCATTGTTCTTCTGTGAAAGGCTGATTCAGAACGCGGCGTACGACATGGGGATGGATCCAACGGAGTTCAGAAGGCTGAACTTCGTGAAGCCGGAGATGTTCCCGTACCGGACGGCGTTCGGGTTCCTGATGGACTCGGGCGACTACGAGGCCGCTCTGGACGTTGCCATGGAGCAGATCGGGTACTGGAACTTCCAGGAGGAGAAGAAGAGGGGCCATGACGAGGGAAGGCTCCTCGGCATCGGAACCTCCACATTCACCGAGCCAGTCGGCGCCGGAAACAGTCGTGAGTACGACATCATCGGACTCAAGATGTTCGACTCGGCTGAACTCCGGGTTCACCCCTCAGGCAAGGCTGTTCTGAAGATCGGGTCCAAGACCCAGGGCCAGGGGCACGAGACGACATTTGCTCAGATCGTGGCTCATGAGCTTGGGATCCCCGCCAAGGACATCCTTGTCCAGCACGGCGACACCGACAACACCCCGTTCGGAATGGGCACCTACGCATCACGTTCAACTCCGACGGCAGGCGCAGCAACGGCGATGGTCTCCCGCAAGGTGCGGGCCAAGGCCAAGAAGCTTGCAGCGCACCTCCTCGAGGTATCGGAAGAGGACGTCGAGTGGGAGCTGGGACGCTTCTACGTCGGGAGCGACCCCGACCGTGGGGTGACGATCCAGCAGGTATCGTTCGCGGCTTACACGAACATGCCTGACGGTATGGAGCCGGGTCTAGAGAACAACGCGTACTACGACCCGCCAAACATGACCTGGCCGTCGGCCACTTACATGTGCACCGTGGAGATAGACCCAGAAACTGGTGTCTGGGATGTCCTGCGGTACATCGCTGTGGACGACTGCGGGGTCCGGATCAACCCGATGATCGTCGAAGGTCAGATCATGGGAGGTTTGGCGGAAGCCTTCGCCAAGTCGAACATGCAGTTCATCACCTTCGACAAGGATGGCAACTGCATCGGGGCCAACTACATGGACTACCTGCTTCCCACCGCCTGGGAGACTCCTCACTGGGAGCTCTTCGAGGTCGTGACTCCCTCCCCGCACCACCCAATCGGGTGCAAGGGAATCGGCGAGTCTACATGCGTGGGCGCTCCAGCAGCGTTCGTGAACGCGGTTGTCGACGCCTTGGAGCACTTGGGCGTTCGCAACATCGACATGCCTTGCCTGTCCGGCCGGGTATGGGAGGCGATCCAGAAGAAGGGAGACGTCTCCGGTTGGCCTCCTCTAGCTTCGTACCAGGAGGCGTAGAGACGCAGTGGGGACAGATTTAGTAGATCTGGCCCATAGGCTCACCAACAGTGGCGAGGCGTACTGCCTCGCCACTGTTGTGTGGCGAAGAGGTCCCTCCTCTGCAAAGGAGGGATACAAGGCCCTAATTACCGAAGACGAGAAGGTTCACGGTTGGGTAGCCGGAGCATGCACGGAACCTCTCATGGTCCGGCAGGCTCGCAAGGCTATGCGAGATGGCCAGCCGAGGTTGATGCTCATCGGGGATCCCGAGGACATCGATGCTCGGGCACGAGATGGCCTTTTGACCTTCCCTCAAACCTGTCTGAGCGAGGGAGCATTGGAGGTATTCGTGGAGCCGGTGATTCCGAGCCCTCACCTGGTGATCATTGGGCGATCGCCCGTGGTTGGAGTGATGGTGGAGATGGCGCGAGCCCTCGGTTGGAGGACAGTGATCGTCGACGATGAAGGTGAGGCGGGTCCCCCAGATGGCTCATCGGCGGACAAGGTGGTGAACAGCCTGGACCTGGCCGAGGCTGGCGTTCGGCGTGGATCGTTCGTGGTGGTCGCAACTCAGGGTCACTACGATGAGGATGCCCTGGAGAAGGCTCTCCAGACGGATGCCTCGTACGTCGGCCTTGTGTCCTCCAGAAAGCGGGCAAACGGAGTTCTCGACTACCTCAGAGATGCCGGGGTTAGTGAGGAGGACCTGGCCAGGGTGCATGCACCCGCAGGCCTGGATCTCGGGAAGGTAAGGCATGAAGAGATCGCGGTCGGAGTCATAGCGGAGCTGGTTCAGCTGAGAGCTGCAGGGGAGGTTGAACAGCCCTCGGGAGCTCCAGCCGGCTCGGATCATCATGCCCATCATCACGACGTCTCCGCTACAGATGGATCCCGTCCTCGAGGTGAGGCCACCACTGAGCCTGCGGAACCTGCGGCGGAGGCGGCACAAGCGGCGCCCGATGCATCGGCTGCGGCGCCCATTGCGGCGACAGAGGAGCCCACGGAAGCGATTGATCCGGTCTGCGGGATGATCGTAGAGGTGGCCTCGGCTCGCTACAAATCCGACCTGGAGGGCAAGACTTACTACTTCTGCTGCCCAGCCTGCCGGAAGAAATTCCAGGCGGATCCCCACGAATACCTCGACAAGGTCAAGCAGGAGGCATGACCTAGTTTTGTAGAGGATCGATCTGGGGAGATTAACAATAGGATGAGCGAGATCGTAGATGTCCTAAGCGCGATCGAGTCGCTTCGCGAGAAGGGCGAGCAATCCGCCCTCGCCACGGTAGTTGCCGCACGTGGCTCAACCTACCGGCGCCCGGGTGCCCGTCTGCTGCTGTCGGAAAGCGGGGAACTGATCGGCAACATCAGCGGCGGCTGTTTGGACAACGACATTCGGGCCGTCGCCAACGAGATAATGGATGGTGCCCCTGCGCGGGTGGTCGACTTTGATCTGACTGCCGACGACGAGGCAGTTTGGGGGTGGGGGCTCGGGTGCAACGGCGCTCTTGAAGTTTTCGTCGAACCTACAGGCAAAGCCGTGGAGATCTCCACCGTCCTCAAGGAAGCGCTTATTCAGAGGCGCCCCGTGGGCCTGGTTACTGTGCTCACCTCCGAGGTTCCCAATGTAGAGCCGGGATCGAGGCTGCTCGTCAACCCTGACGGCAGCACCGAAGGCACCCTAGGAAGCGAAAACGCCGACAAGGTAGCCGTGGACGCCGCTCGTCGGGCCATGGATTCGGGTAAGTCGGCAAGGCGCGAACTCGAACTAGACGAAGGAGAGGTGTCCGCCTTCGTCGAGTCTCTGGAGCCTCCCCTCAAGCTCCTGGTCTGCGGCGCCGGGGAGGACGCTCTGCCCATGGTCCGTTTCGCAGCGGAGATCGGGTGGGAGCCTGTGGTGATCGATGATCGGGAAAATCTGCTAAATCATGAACGCTTTCCGGAGGCCAAGGAGTTCATTCACCTCGAGGACGCCACGAAGACTTCCGCGTCTACAAGCATCGATCGGTTTACGGCCGCCATCGTCATGACCCACAACTACCTGAGGGATAAGGACCACCTAACGTCACTTTTTGGAACGGATGTTTTCTACATAGGCAGCTTGGGTCCGAAGACGAGACTTCGCAGGGAGCTCGACGAGTTGGCCGACGAGGGGGTTGAGCCCTCCGATGAGGATAAGAAGAAGATTTACGGGCCAGCCGGTCTGGACATCGGTGCCGAAGGACCTGAAGAGATCGCTTGGGGAGTGGTAGCCGAGATCATCGCCGTCAGGTCCGGACGTAACGCAGGATTCCTAAGAGACCGCAAGGGCCCCACCCATCCCCGTACTGAAGAGACGGCTCTATCCGAAGCCTCATGAAGGTGCGGATCATCCCGACCGAAACCGGTCGAAGAATTCGAGGAGCACCCTGGGTTACGGGAGCGCGCCCCCCGTGATCCGGGGGTCTCGTCGCAGCGCAGCACTGCTTTTCGACTCTTTAAGGAAGGTTGGGAAGCCGAGGATAGTCGACGAAAGGATAGGTGTCAGAAGTGGGTGTACAGCTGTCGGAAAGTTTCACCATCCAGGCGCCGGTGGATGAGGTATGGGCATACTTCCAGGATCCCCAGCGGGTAGCGAAGTGCGTACCTGGAGCTGACCTGGACCAAGTCGTTAACCAAAACCACTTCAAGGGTGGGGTCAAGGTGAAGATGGGTCCGGTCGGCCTCAAGTTCAAGGGTGAGCTGCAGGTAACCGAGCGCAACGAGGCCTCCCACCGGGTCGTTATGAAGGCCAAGGGAAACGCAGAAGGCGGCAAGGGCCAGGCTGAGGCTTCGGTCACCGCTCAGCTTCAAGGGAGCGGAGACTCGACCACCGTCAAGCTCGATCAGGACATCAGCCTCACCGGCGCAGCGGCTCAGTACGGCCGGGGGATGATGAGCGATGTGCTCTCGGTTTTGATCAAGCAGTTCTCACAGTGCGTCCAGTCGGACCTATCGGGCAAGGGCCCGACGGCCAAGAGCTCTATGGGTGGAATGGGGCTGATGGCCGGATCAACCAAGGCAGGACTTAAGAGAATCTTCGGCGGCGGCAAGAAGGAATAGCCAGCCGACAGAAAATCACAAAGCCCCGGGGCCGGATCATGGTCCGGCCGCGGGGCTACATTCCTCATCCGCCTGATTAATTGATTACAGGGATTGTCCTGGCGGCGGGGTCGTCATCCCGCCTGGAGGGACGTCCCAAGCAGCTGCTCGAGCTGCACGGCAGGCCGCTACTCCAGCACACTCTGGATACCGTGCGCGATAGCGGCCTCCAGGATGTCGTCGTAGTTCTGGGACACCTTGCAGAACAGGTGAGATCCGCTCTTGACCTGGCTCCCGAGGTACGGGTAGTCGTGAATCCCGACTACGCCTCGGGGCAGGCCTCCTCTTTGCGTGTTGGGCTAAAGGCAGCGGGATCGGACGCCAGGGCGGCCGTGGTTCTGCTCGGAGACCAACCCGGACTGAAAGCTGACTCCATCCGCCTAGTCATTGAAGAGTACGAACGCTCAGGCTCAAAAGTCGTGCAGGCTCACTACAAAGGCCGCCCTGGCCATCCCGTGCTCTTTGATAAGGCAACTTGGGAAGAGCTCAAAGCCATCGAGGGCGACAAGGGAGCACGGGACGTCCTGAAGAGGCACCCGGAGTGGATTAAGGCAGCGGAGCTTGATCGCGACCTGCCGCCTGATCTCGACACCTGGGAAGACTACGAAAAGCTCCGGGCCGGCGGCCCGGTCAACAGCTAAGAGGTCGTCTGGCCGGAGGGCTTCTTTGCCGACAGGATTCCCGCGAACCAGAGGTCGCGGCGGTGCGCCCGCCACTGCAGCCGTGCACTTCGGAGGTTCGCATGCAGGACGGCAGTTCGAACCCTTATCCACCTCAGGAACACTGCCCCTGGATAAAGGATCGCCGTCATGGCGTACAGCCTGCGCGCGGACTTCAGCATATAGGGCGTGATGTCGTCCAGCTTTACGTCCGTGAAGCCTGCGGCAGAGGCCCAGGAGGTGATCTCCTCCCTGGTTGGAATGTCCTCGATGGCCCATCCTTCGAGCCAAACGCTGAAGAGTCGCTCGTCGGCTGGCGAAAATGGCCGCCTCGGCCGAAACCAGTCTTCGATGACGAGGCGTCCGCCAGGCTTCAATACCCGGAAGGCTTCGGTAAGAAAGACGTCCTTGTGGAGTGTGTGGCATACGCTCTCCTGCGCCCAAACTATGTCGAAGCTCTCATCGGGGAAGCCTGTGTTCAGAAAGTCGCGCTTCTCAAAGCTAAGCTGAGCGCCAACGCCCCTTTCCGCCGCGTACTTTCTGGCGCGTTCCAGCTCCTTGGGCGCCAGGCTGATGCCTACGCCGGTGGTTCCATAGTTCTTGGCCAGCCAAATCGATGATCCTCCAATGCCGCACCCAGCATCCAAAACGCGTTCACCAGGCTTGGGGTCGACCCTGGCAGCCACTTGCCTGTTCATGTTCAGTAGCGACTCCGAGTGGGATTTAATCCCGTCCTCCCAGTAGCCGAAGTGCTTGGCAAGGTTGCTGCGATCCAGCCAGACCACGCGGTAGTCGAACCAGGAACCGTCGTAGTAGTCAGCCACCGCCTTGGCGGTAGCGGCGTCGGTAGTTATGGACTTCACAGTTTCATGTTGCGGCACGTGTCACCTCGCCACCGGAGCTCACGCCGGTTGAGAAAAGCAAAAGCCAAGTATCGGATCGCTTTGGTTTGAAGGGATAGCGCAGCCCCGGGCGATGGTGCCACCGATTGATTGGTTGGGGCCTTAAGAAAATTAGCCCGCCCCCCCTCAAAGGGGGCGGGCTAAGGGACTACCTACCTTCTGAATGACGGCTGAGACTGCATCTTGTGAGCCGCCCACTGTACCGACTTCACGATGTTCTGATATCCGGTGCAGCGGCACAGGTTGCCCGAGATAGCCCACCTAATCTCTTCCTCGGTAGGGTTCGGGTTCTCGTCGAGCAAACCCTTCGCTGCCAGCATCATGCCGGGAGTGCAGAACCCGCACTGAAGCCCGTGCTCCTCGGTGAAGCCCTCCTGGATCGGGTGCAGCTCGCTTGCCAAGCCCAAGCCCTCCACCGTCAAGACTTCACGGCCATCGGCCTGTACGGCGAAGATCGTGCAGGCCTTGATGGGAACGTTGTCGAGGTGAACGGTGCAGGCCCCGCAGCTCGTGGTGTCACATCCGATATGGGTACCGGTAAGACCCAGCACCTCCCGAAGGAAGTGAACCAGGAGCAGTCTGGGCTCGATCTCGGTGGTGTATTCCTCTCCGTTGACTGTGATGCTTACCTGCATGACTTGCACAATGACCTCCCTTGAAACGTTCCGAAGCCGGCCCTTACGCTGCCCTTATCCCGGCTGCCTGGCTGAGTCCCCGTACCGTGAAGACCCGGACGATCTCACGCTTGTAATCTGCGCTTCCACGGTGGTCGCTCTTGGGTTCCGCCATGCCCGCGACCTGCCTGGCGACCTCCTGAATGTTGCTCTGGCTCAGGGACGACCCCACGAGACTCTGAGCGGCGTTGTTGCAGTTGATGTTCGCGGAGCCCACGCCGGTGAGAGCTATGCCAGCACGGCTGACCGTGCTGCCGTCGAAGCCCAAAGAAATGGCCACGGCGGCGGTGGCAAAGTCTCCCACCTTGCGCTCCAGCTTCAAGTACGTGCCGCCGGCCCTGCCCCCGGGGCTGGGAATTCTTGCCTGGACCGCGATCTCGTCATCGTTTAGGGAGTTTTGGAACGGTCCGACGATGAATTGATCAATCGGAATGTTGCGCCTGCCGTTCGGGCCCTGAGCGACTATCTCGCCCTGCATGGCCATCATGACCGCTCCCCAGTCCCCCTGAGGGTCGGCGTGACAGACTGACCCCACCAAAGTGCCACGATTACGGACGAGAGGGTCTGCAACCATAGGAGCGCAAGCGGCGGCGCAAGGGAAGCCGCTTCTTACCTCGTCGGAGCGTACGATCGTGCGGTTGCGCACCAGCGCGCCCACCTCGAGCGCGCCGTCGGCGCCTGTTCCGAGGTTGTCGAGACCAGGGATGTTGTTGATGTCGATTAGGACCTCCGGGCTGGCGAAGCGAAGCTTCATCATCGGTATGAGGCTCATGCCCCCCGAGATAACCTTGGCTTCGTCACCGTATTGCTGCAGAAGGCTTATTGCTTCCTCGATGGAAGTTGGGGCTTCGTAGTGGAAGGGTGGGGGATACATACAACCTCCTGACTCGTGACTCTACCGGCCGACAACGAAATACGACGAAAACCCTAAAAGCCAAAGTGTTGGGAACCCGATGAAGGGGAGGGATTCAAAGGACTGGCGGCGATCGCCTGCGCGCCTGTGAGCTTCGGGCGCCAGCCCCCTCCCTGTGGTCAATCTCGTCCACGCAGCACATGCTGGACGACCATCAATTTAGCGTTCCCGACCTGGGGTGTCAATCTGGGGAGCCGGCAGCCCGAGTGGGTCAGGTGGTGGCCCGGTATAAGGGGTGACCCGCCGTAACATTGTTTTAGGTCGGGAACAATGACCCCCGTCCGTGCGTTCCTGAGCTTTATAGGTTCAAAAGAGGCCGGCAGGGGTTAGAAGGTCATGGGGAGCAGCGTCAGGCGGCGTAGGAGGGAGCGACATGTATGAGGTTTTGGATCAGGTAGACGAATGGGTTTCCAACGGCAAGAAGGTGGCCATAGCCACGCTGATCGCGACTGAGCGCTCCGCTCCACGCGATCCCGGCGCCGTGCTGGCCATATCCGAGGACCAGGAGGTGGCAGGTTCGGTATCCGGAGGCTGCGTCGAGCCATCGGTGATCGAAGAGGCGATGAAGACCATCGAAACAGGAGAGCCCAAGCGGCTTACCTATGGGATCACGGACGAAGAGGCCTGCGCGGTAGGCCTCACGTGCGGGGGCACGGTCCACCTGTTCGTTGAGCGCCTCGACTTCTGATGGGCGAGATCTACCGGGCACTGACCCGGGCGATCCGTGAGGAGGAACCGGTAGCACTTGTCACCCAGATTCAGGGGCCGAACCCCGGGGCGAAGATGCTGGTAGGGGAGGAGTCGGTACAGGGGTCCCTAAAAGACGATGAGCTGGACCGGGCGGTGATCGACGAGGCGCGCAAGATGCTATCCGTCGGCGAAATTGCCACTCGTCACTTTGGGCCAAAGGGCGAGGAGTCAGGTGACGAGATCGAGATCTTCGTCCGATCCTTTGCTCCGCCGCCCCAGATGTACGTATTTGGAGCCGTCAACCTGGCTTCGGCAGTGGTCAGGATCGGCAAGTTCCTGGGGTACCGGGTGACACTGGTGGATGCCCGAAAGGTCTTTGCTACAAAGGAGCGCTTCCCCGAGGCCGACGAGATCGTGGTTAAGTGGCCCGACGAGTTCCTCGCCGATGCCAAGGTCAATCGCCGAACCGCAATCTGCATCCTCACCCATGACGAGAAGTTCGACATTCCACTGCTCAAGATTGCTCTGAAGACCCCCGCGGGTTACATAGGCGCCATGGGGAGCCGGCGGACGCACCAAAAGCGGGCTCAAACCCTGAGAGAAGAGGGTGTGTCAGAGGAGGACCTGGAACGTATTCAGGCCCCCCTGGGCCTAGACATTGGAGGAAGTGACCCTGAGGAGGTCGCAGTTGCCGTTGCCGGACAGATAATCGCCATCAAGTATGGGAAGTCCGGCGGCTTCCTTAAGCATGCGGAGGGGCGCATACACCACTAGAAAGCGGGCGCCGACCCGGTGATTCCCCTTTTCAGGCGCTCTTCAACGTAGTCGCTAAAGACCATAGAAACGACGCGTATTGCCCATGCGGGTCACCAGTGGCTCTTGCAGGATGGAAGCGACCTGACTGAGGTGCATGAGGTCGTGATAAGCCCACTGATGGATGATGCCCTCGAGTGTGATCTCTCCCGCCTCGTCGTGGCGCGCGGTCCTCGCGAGCTGTTCAGGGGACAAGGCCCGGGCAACGGCTAGGTTCGCTGACCGAAGCTTGGCCAGCTCATCGACCAACTCTGCGAGGGTCCGTTCTGAGTAGCCGCCCTCTAAAAGCCGCCTGGGTGGGTCAATGGACTCTATGAAGGGATCATCCTCGTCAACCATCCGGCGGATGCGCTCGGCGAAAGCCACGGTTTCGGCATCGACCAGATGCGCGACGACGTCGGCTGCCGACCAACCTTCGTCCTGAGCGGTGGATTGCTCCAGCGCAGGTGTGAGGCTTCTCAGAACATTTGGGGTGGAGTCAAGCACCGCAAATGCCGCCTCGGATGCACCGCCTTTCAGCACGTCCCGTCCGGGAGGAAGTGGCCGCGAATGGTTCCGCAGGTCACCGGCAATCGTGTCTTTTCAGTTGACCGAGCGTTCTTCTCAGGAAGAGTCCCACCAGATGGTGGCTACGGACTGTTCCCTTGGGCCGGCGGTGTAGAGTCCTTCGTCGTGCATCCACAGCCGGTCGCCCAGAGCCTCGGCAATTTCATCATCTTTGTCTGCCGGTAGGCATAGACGCTTGCGGACCAAAGCGACGGCATCCTTCTTGTCTTCAAAGCCGCTGGGCACGGGTTTCGTCATCTCCTCGTGGATCTCGGCCTTGATGCCCAGCTGCTTTATTGCGGCGTGGGCGTCCTTAGCTGTCGGGTCGGAGGGTCTTTCCAGACCGTGGAAATGAAGCCACAGGTCGTTCATCCACGCTTGTGGATGTTCGCTGGTGATCTCAATGACCACCCTCAACAGTGCCCGGTTATCCATGGCCTGCACGAAGGGCCCGATGTCCGGAATGTTGTACAGCAGGTGGTGTGAGATCACGACATCGGCGTGAGTGACCCGCTTGACCGCCTGGGGCCAATCCCCCTGTATACGCTTTGCCTGCACGCCCAGCGAGGATGCGAGGAGCTCAAATTCCTGCAGTCTCTCAGCCGACGGGTCCACCCCCACGATCAGGAAAGCCTTGCTCGTCAGCGGCAGGCTTGCAGCGCCGGTTCCAACACCGATATCCATACATCGGCCGGCTATCGGCATGACCTCGAGCGCCTTGCGCGCGGAGAAGCTGCCCTTTTTCCTGAGGGCCTCTTTGGTCAGGCGTTGAAACTCGGGGGGATAGCCCCAGGGAGACTCGGGCGCGGCGGAAAGAATCTCCTCTGGTATGGCCCAAGCTTCGACCTCGGTCTTCCACTTGCTGACCGCGTCCATCAGGCGAACATTCTACGGGCAAGATCGGGCAGCTCTTTACGCGAACACCGGAAGCCGCCTAGGCGGCTTCCGGTGGGAACTGACTGGAGTCCTATAGGGAGGCCGGACTCTGCCGGCTGTGGCGCTACTCTTCCTCCCTGGAGGGCTCACGAACCGCGGTAGGCTCGAGGGCCTCCTCCGGCTCGGGGCGGCGCTGCTGGTGCGGAGGCCAGGGGCCGGGTACCGGCTGTCCGGCAACCTTCAGCATGTCGACCACTTCAGGCCACGCCCAAATAGTGTTTCGGTTGTCCCCAAGCTTGCCCGCCTTTGGATGATCCTGGACCAGCTCGTAGATCCTGGGACTTCCTGGACTGGCTTCAAAATCCTCGTCAGCCATTGAAGCTCCTTTCCCAAGCCTGCTTGACCGCGCTGTTGGTGAACAAGATTAACACTGATGAAATTTAGATGGGTTTCTCGTTAGCGTCCCGCTTGCTGAGAGGACCGGTGAGGCTGGAGGTGTATTCGCCGACCCATTTACCCTGCCACCCCTTGTCGAACTTCACCGGGTTGCAGTGGGGATCGTAGTGTGCAATCAGGTCATTTTGCAGAGAGATGAGCTGTCGCGGGTTGGAAGCCAGGGGGTCGGCCCACGGGTAGTAGACAGCCACAAATAGCTTCCACGGAGATCCGCCTGCCCGCTCCACCCAGCAGTGATACTGGTCATGGTTCTTGGGAAGGCCTTCCTTCGACATGTCCATGTTCTGGCCCACATAGATGACGGCATACTTGTCGGGCGCCTTCTCAGGTTTTGGCTTGTACATGATGCAGTAGACCCCCGGTTTGGCCGGTGGTCTCCACCCTTGGAGAGTGAACGGTCCTTCGAAGACATAACCTGCCAGCGAACCCAACCTGATGTGACTCATTAAGACCTCCTAGGGCTCAGTTTAGCAGTCGGGTTTAGCCTACCGATCGCCTTGCTGCGGCCCCAATACTGCCCCGTCCCGGTTGCCGGGGACCATGCGTAGCAATTTGCTCCAGGTTAATCTTATGGCCTATTTACCCGAATGTAACATTCAGACACGGCGGGAATGCATGGGACAAGCCATCCCCTTCTACAGAAGGATCATCCCCCGGCCAGGACTTAGGAAGGCGCTGACAAAGCTTGTCTGAAACCCGGCGCCGCGCCGCGGTGTTGACCGTAAGCGACGGGGTCTCCCAGGGCACGAGAGACGATACCTCCGGCAGGACACTAAACGAGATGCTGGAGAAGGCGGGCTTCGAGGTGACGAAGCGCATGGTAGTTCCGGATGAGCGGAAGGAGATCGAAGCCGCGCTGATGGAGCTGGCCGACCTGGCGGACCTGGTGGTGACCACCGGGGGCACCGGCCTTGGCCCAAGGGATGTGACGCCGGAGGCCACGAGGGCGGTGATGGAGCGGGAGGCTCCAGGGCTGGCCGAGGTCATCAGAGCTGAGGGACGGGCCAAGACTCCGATGGCTGTGCTATCGAGGGGAGTATCCGGGGTGGTGAAGGAGGCCCTGGTGGTGAACCTACCGGGTAGCCCAAAGGGCGTAACTCAAGGGCTGGAAGGAATTATGCCCGTGCTGACGCATGCACTCGACCTTCTTGCCGGGCATACGAAGCACGAGTCCGACGAGGAGGATTCCGACGGTCACTCCCACGAGCATCATCACGATTCTGAAGCTTCCCACCACGGTCACGTAGAGCACGAGCATGCCGCCTCGCGGAAGCCTTCCGCCGATAAGGAAGCCCGGAGCAGTGGCGACAGAGTCGGCGGCTGGGACATCACGGGCGCCCTCGCCGAGCGGGTCCGGCGGGGGGAGAACGCCCTTCTCGCAACGGCGGTCCGAACCTTTGGTGCACCTCCCTGCCAGCCCGGCCAGAAGTTCCTGTTGGGAGATCACGGTCCACTTGCCGGCACCCTGGGGTGCTCGGAGTTCGATGACGCCGTTGCCGCGGAGTCAGCGGAGCTGATAAGCGGTGGCAGTCCAGCGGTTCGCACCTATACCCACGACCTGGGATCGGTGGAGGTTCTCCTGGAGCCATACAAGAAGGGTCCTAGGCTGGTCGTTTTAGGGGCCACGCCGGTCGCTCTGTGGCTTCTCCGGTGGGGCCGCGACCTTGGCTACACGCCGGTACTCGTCGAGCCGCGTAAGGAGTGGGTCACGCCGGAGCACCGTGAGGCGGCGGCGCAGATCGTTGACTCTCCCGATTCGCTCACGCCACATGACCAGACCGACGTGGTCCACACGGACCATGATGCCCCGCTCATCGCTGAGCATGTTGCCTCACTCATGGGAAGCGGCGTTCGGTTCGTAGGCATAATCGGAAGTGCCCGCCATACGGGCCACCACCTCGACAAGATGCGAGAGCTGGGCCTTTCCGATGAGGAGCTAAACCGTATCCAGACACCGGTCGGTCTCAACCTCGGAGCAAAGACTCCGCCAGAGATCGCGCTCTCGATCCTGGCCGGCTTGATGAGGGACCGGACGGGCAGAGAGGGCGACTGGCTGGATCCCGATTACTCACAGGGTGCCCCGGGCAGCGACGGCAAGGCTGGGGCGGATGGACGTTGAAGATTCCACGACCGCCGGGGGGCGGGTCCTCGGGCAGATCGTGAACCACGACCGGTGATAAGGAGGGTAAAGGCTTGAAAGTCAGAGTCCGCATGTTCGGTGCCTTGAGTGAAAGGACGGGAACCTCGGAAGAGGTCTTGGACATTCCCGAGGGGACGGTCGCCGGCGATGTGCTGAGCCTTCTGGCCGAGCATCATCCATCACTTTCGGAACTTGCCGGTCAGGTGAGGGTCGCGGTCAACCTTGAAGTCTCGCCATCCGACCAGCAGCTCGTGGAGGACGATGAAATCGCTCTGCTGCCACCGGTAGCCGGAGGGGCGAACATCCTGACCGGGCTAAGGGAAGGCATTGACGTCTCCGAGGCAATCGAGGCCGTCACCGCCCCAGAGGTCGGCGGCATCGTGGTGTTCATCGGCACCGTTCGGAACAATGCCGAAGAGTGGGGCAGCGTCAACCGGCTGGAATATTCGGCCTACCACGAGATGGCGGAGTCGGTTCTTAGGCAAGTGGCGGAGGAAGCGGCTGAGAAGTGGCCGCTGAACGGGGTCTCAATTCTGCATGGGCTGGGCGACCTCCCCGTGGGAGACCACACGGTAGTGGTGGCCTGCTCCTCAGCCCACCGCGGCGAGGCCTTTGAGGCATGCCGCTACGCCATCGACGAGGTGAAGGTTCGAGTGCCAATCTGGAAGAAAGAGAGGGGCCCGGAGGGTGAACGGTGGGTTGGTTTGGAGAACGCGACAGCCATCCGGCCGGATGCCGGCTCCGCGGATACGGCTCCACATGACTGATCACCACCACCACGACCACCACCATGCCGGCGAGATGCTCGAGGTGCACGAGGTGCGCAGCAGGATCCTAGACTCGATCAAGCCTCTTGAACCGGTCGAGCTGCCCCTGGAGAAGGCTTGGGGTTGCGTTCTAGTTGAAGACGCCAAGTCCCCTTACGACATACCGACCTTTGCCTCGTCCGCCATGGACGGTTTTGCCATCCGGTCCTCGGACACGACGAACGCTCCGGCTACCTTGAGGTTGGTGGGAAGCGCCTTCATCGGCAAGGCCCCCAACGTATCGGTCGGATCCGGAGAAGCGGTGTGGATTGCCACCGGAGCTCCGATCCCGGAGGGGGCAGATGCCGTGGCTCCCAAAGAGGACTGCGAAGCTGGAGAGGACACCGTCGAGGTGCTAACGACCTTCGAAGCCGGCAACGCAGTCAGGCCGCCCGGACAAGATCTCAAGGCTGGTGACGTGGTGGTACCTGGAGGACGGGTCCTGTTGGGACCGGAGCTTGGGATGCTGTCCACGGCGGGATTCCCCGCCGTGAAGGTCTACCCAAAGGCCAGGGTTTGCGTTGTGGCGACCGGCGACGAGCTGGTCGAACCGGGACAGGCCCTGGAGACGGGCCAGATTCCGGATGCCAACTCCTTCACGATCTTCGGATGCCTGAGGGAGCTGGGCATCGATCCTTTGAGGACGGGCGTCATCCCCGACGACGAGACCCTGCTGGCCGAGGTCTTCCGAACATACTCGAACAAGACGGACTGCTTCATCTCCTCGGGTGGAATGTCGGTGGGGGATCTCGACGTGGTCAAGAAGGTAGTCACCGGCATGGGGCGGATCGACTCCTACAAGGTGGCGATGCAACCGGGCATGCCCCAGGCCTTCGGGGAGCTGGAAGGAAAGCCTTACTTCGGTCTTCCCGGCAACCCGGTCTCCGTGTTCGTCTGCTTCGAGCTGTTCCTCCGCCCGGCGCTTCTCAAGATGATGGGACGAGGCGACCTGGACCGTCCGAACATCACCGCGATCGCTGACGAGGAGCTCGAGGGTCTACCCAACCGAGACCGGTACACCAGGGTGAGGGCCGATCACGTCGACGGACAGTGGCATGCACGGGTAACCGGTCCCCCCTCCTCCCACCTGCTGGGCGGTGTGGTCAAGGCCAATGGGCTTGCCATCGTTC
>DATACZ010000003.1:0-3426 GCA_036258795.1 Actinomycetota bacterium | reverse complement strand
GAGAACAAATGGCGGGCAGTTCGCCACGGCATCGACGCGGACATAATCACGGAGGAGGGCGGGACGCTGAGACCTATCAAGGAATCGATCCGTGAGCTTGTGGAGGAGCTGACTCCGGTTGCCACCCGCCGCGGGTGTCTGGAGGAGCTCAGGTATGCCCTCAAGATCCTGGAGATCAGGCCCTCGTATCTCCGCCAGAGGGCGGTTGCTGAGTCGACCGGGAGCCTGGTCAGCGTAGTTGACAGCCTGATACACGAGCTGGCTAGTGACGCCCCCACGCCCCGCATAACTGCGGTGAGTGACTAGGAATAGTCGGGGCTGGGAGTCCCTAAGCCGCGCGAGGCTTCAAGGCATTCCACCCGGCGCGCCCGGGCCCTGGGCCGCCAGCATGGTGTTGTAAAGCAGTATCGCCACCGTCATCGGGCCGACCCCGCCGGGGACCGGCGTTATGGCCCCGGCCACTTCGGAGGCGGACTCAAAGTCGACGTCGCCCACCAGCTTGCCGGAATCGTCCCTCTGGATACCGACGTCAATGACGGTGGAGCCGGGCTTGATCATGTCTCCACTTACCCCTCTGGGTGAGCCGGCGGCGACGACCAAGATATCCGCCTGACGAGTATGAGCAGCCATCTCCTTGGTGCCGGTGTGACAAAGGGTCACCGTGGCGTTCGCCGGCAGGTTGATCGTTTCACCACCGCCGGCTGGAAAGGGAGGGCCTGCCTTTAGCGACAGGAGTATGGAGAGGGGACGGCCGACCAGGTTGGAGCGTCCCACCACCACGACATCTGATCCAGCTACCTGGACGCCGTTCCGCCGAAGCAAGACCGCCACCCCCAAGGCCGTACAGGGCACGAACCTAGGTCGGGCCAGTGCCAGCATCCCTGCGCTGGAAGCGGTGAGCCCATCGACGTCCTTGGAAGGATCGATGAGCTGGACCGCCTCGTCCGGATCCAGTCCCTTGGGCAGAGGGAGCTGAAGCAGTATTCCGTGGACTCGCTGGTCGGCATTGAGCTCGCTGATCAGGTCGTTTAGCCCCGACTGAGATGTCGTTGAATCCAGCCGGTGTACCCACGAGTTGATCCCAGCCGCCTCAGCGGCCTTCTGCTTTGAGGAGACATAGGTCTGGGAGGCCGGATTGTCTCCCACCAGGATGGCCGCCAGGCCCGGAGCTATCCCGTTCTCCTTCAGAACGCTCACGCCCTCCTGTACGTGCTGCCTGACCTCAGCGGCGACGGGCTTTCCGCTCAGCAGCCGGGCGGTCAACTGAGCGCTGCTGTAGGGGGCAACGGAAAGATCGAGGGCAAGAGCTAGTGAAGGAAGTGGCGGCGCCCGGTGAAGATCATGGGGATGCGGTGCTCATCGGCTGCCGCAATGATCTCTGAGTCCCGAACCGACCCCCCGGGATGGATTATCGCTCTGGCCCCGGCCTCTACCGCCGTGTCCAGGCCGTCCCTCATGGGAAAGAAGCCGTCGGTGGCGCAAACGCTGCCCTTCGCCCTGTCACCGGCGCGGCGAGCCGCAAGCTCCACCGCATCGACACGGCTCATCTGCCCTCCGCCGACGCCGACGGTCTGGCCGTTGTTGGCAAAGACGACGGCGTTGGACTTGACGTGCTTCACCACGGCCAGAGCAAACAGAAGGTCGTCCCAATCCTCCTCCCTCGGCTCATAGCTCCCGGCCACGATCATGTCCTGGCGGCTGTCGTTTCGAGGTTGGTCCAGGTCCTGAAGCAGGAACCCCTCGGCGGCCGACTTGAGATCAAGGGTCGTGCTGAACGGAGAGGGGGCAAGGATGATCCTCATGTTCTTCTTGGTCTTCAGTATGTCGATTCCCGGTTGAGTGAAGCCGGGAGCAATGACGATCTCAGTAAAGATCTCGGTGATTCGCTTGGCGGCGAACCCGTCCACCGGCCTGTTTGCCGCCACGATGCCTCCGAAGGCGGAGCGTTCATCGGACTCGAGGGCGCGTACGTATGCGTCCTCGATACCCTTGCCTATCGCCACCCCGCACGGATTGGTGTGCTTGATGATGGCCACGGCGGGCCTGTCGAACTCGTTCACCAGGCGCCAGGCGGCGTCGAAGTCGAGGATGTTCGTAAAGGACATCTCCTTGCCACCCAGCTGCCGCCAGCTTGGTTCCCTGGGCACATAAAAGCTGCCAGCCTGGTGAGGGTTCTCTCCGTACCTCAGCTCGAACTTTCGGTCGAGCCCCAAAAAAATCTTCTCGGGGAAGAGTCCGGGCTTTGACATCCACTGGCTCACGGCGATGTCGTAAGCGGCCGTGTGGGCAAAGGCCTCGGCCGCCAGGGCCGTTCGAGTTTCGTCGGACAGCGCCCCGGCCCTCGAGCGCATCTCGTCGAGGATTTGCTGGTACTTGTCGGGGTTCACGACCACCGCCACGGATTTGTGGTTCTTTGCGGCTGCACGGAGAAGGGCGGGACCGCCGATGTCGATCTGCTCGATGATCTCTTCCTCGCTGACCGAACCCTCGGACTGGCCCCGCTTTACCGTCTGAGCAAACGGGTAGAGGTTGCAGATGACCAGGTCGATGGGCACGATGCCCTCACTCTTCAGCTGCGCCAGGTGATGCGGCTTTCGGCGGTCGGCCAGGATAGCCCCATGGATTCTCGGGTGTAGCGTCTTCACCCTCCCGTCGAGCATCTCGCCGGTACCGGTGATCTCGCTCACGGGCGTGGATGGAATGCCGGACTTGGTGAGCAGGCGCCCGGTCCCTCCGGAGGCAATCAAGGTCACTTGCTGTTCAATGAGGCCCCGCGCCAGCTCCTCGATACCGGTTTTGTCGCTGACCGACAGCAAAGCCCTCTTGATCTTCATGGACGAGAGAATATCGCGGCGACTAAGCGTTCTCGGAGAAAGCGCCCCGAAAGAGCCCGGTCACAGCAGGCCGGAAACGATCCCGGATACCTCCGTGGGGCTGCGTGCCACCCGTGCGCCGGCTCCCCTAAGGGCTTCGGCCTTGGCCTCGGCAGTCTCTCCCGCTCCGCCGACTATTGCTCCGGCGTGGCCCATGCGCTTGCCAACAGGCGCTGTGTAGCCTGCAACATAGGCGACCACCGGGGTCTTCATCTGATTCTCGATGAAGGCCGCAGCCTTCTGCTCCTCATCGCCGCCGATCTCCCCGATAAGCACCACCGCCCTGGTGTCAGGGTCTTCCTCGAACCTTGCCAGGCAGTCGGTGAAGCTGGTGCCTACAATGGGATCGCCTCCGATGCCCACGGTCGTGGACTGTCCGATACCGGAGTGAGTTAGCTCGTCCATCACCTGATAGGTGAGCGTCCCGGAGCGCGAGACCATCCCCACTCGGCCTTCGGAAGCTACTTCCCTCGGGATGATGCCGACGTTGCACTTTCCCGGTGATATCAGTCCGGGGCAGTTGGGACCGATAAGCGTTACCTGGGGGCCCCGG
>DATACZ010000002.1:0-15593 GCA_036258795.1 Actinomycetota bacterium | reverse complement strand
TGAGGTGCCGGACGCCGCGGAAACGTAGAGGTCGGTCTTTCCGAGCGAGGACAGGCCCCGGTTAACCGAGTCGTTGATGTTGATGCTTGCGCTCGCCTGAGTAACCATCATGCCGACTCCGGCCACCACGGCAATGCTGGTTGCCCAGGCCCTCCTGGGCGCCCTCTGAACGGCCGAAGCCGCCAGCCTTCCGGCTATTCCAAGGCTTGCAGCAAGCTTGGCCGTGGCCTCTGCCAGCGGGTGCGTGAGCCCATAGGTGGCGACTATGGCACCGGCCATGAGCCCGGCCATTGCGGCGAAGCTGATCCACCCCGGACCCCACACCGCGGCCGAGAAGCTCCCTGCCAACAGCGCGGTGCCCAGGACCGTTGGAAGAAGGGAGATGCCCTGGACCTCCTCATGCGTCTCGAGGACACCCTCCGGACGCATTGAGTCCGACGGGGCTACAGTGACCGCTCGCCTTCCCGGCATCAGGGCGGCGATTACCGAGGATGCGATGCTGATAGCCAAGCCGAGCGGGATTGCATAACCCGGCATCCTCAGCTGAACCGCCACCTCGACTTGAGAGGTGTAAAAGTCCGGGATCGCATTGACCAGTACCTGGGCCAGGAAAAAGCCCGCAGTACAGCCTACTGCGCCGCCGATCAGGCCAAGCAGGGCGGCCTCCGCCAGGAACAGGGCAAGGAGCTTGCGCCGCGGTCCCCCAAGCGCCCGGAGGGTCGCCAGCTCCCTCCTGCGCTCCAGCGCGGCCATGCTCATGGTGTTGAAGACCAGAAAGGCCCCAACCGTGAGCGCAATGCTCACGCCCATCAGCATTCCAAAACGCAGCGACGCGGTGGTGGATTGAGCCTGCCTCACCCGGCCGGATGGTGAATCCACGAAGACCTGGATGCCCAGCTGCCTGGAAAGCTCTCGCCGAAGTACCTCGACCCCGTAACCCGGCTCCGCGACGATGAATATGGAATCGATGCGGCCAGTCTTGCCCAGTGCCTGCTGCGCGACAGGGATGGCGCCGACCGCAAACATGCCCTGGCTGAACCTGCCGGCCTCGCCGCCGACCACCCCAAGGACCGGCACCTGCACCTCTCCAGCGCCGGCGAAGACCCTGACCATTTCTCCGGGGCCGGCGCCGGTACGGGAAGCGAGACCCTGCCCGATCACGACACCCGGCCGCGTGGCCAGGCGCTCAAAGGTGGCTCTCTGATCCTTGAGCAGGTCGGTGCCCAGCGCCTCGGCACGCTGGTCAACCCCGACGAATACCACAGGG
Organism: Actinomycetota bacterium; assembly: GCA_036258795.1. Lineage (GTDB taxonomy): Bacteria > Actinomycetota > CADDZG01 > JAHWKV01 > JAHWKV01 > DATACZ01. The sequence goes on along the minus strand of DATACZ010000002.1, from coordinate 14,326 downwards.
ACCCTGTTTACGAGCGCACGGGTTCTGATCATCGGGACCGCTGCCTCAACCCCTCGGTGCCCCTCCACTTCGAAGAAGATGGTCTCGTCGAACCCCTCGTTGGACACGGCGGAGACCTCCAGATCCGCTGGTCCGGCCAAGTCCTCGACGAAACCCCTTACCGACCCGGTGAGAGAGCCAAGCAGCCCTAGCACCGCCACAAGGAGGGCTGCTCCGATCGCGATCCCGGACAGCGAGAGAAGGGTCCTCGTGCGATGCTCGGTGAACCTCCGCAGGTTCAGAAGGCGGAACAGGGTCACGACGACACCTTGCCGTCCTGCAACCTGATGATTCGGTCCGCCACGGAAGCCGCCTTGGAGTCGTGCGTAACAACGATCACGGTTCGCCCGTCATTCGTAACCGTCTCTCTCAGAAGCTCGAGCACCGCGGCCCCAGACCTCGAGTCCAGGTTGCCGGTCGGTTCATCGGCGAGCACAAGGACTGGATCGGCGACGAGAGCCCGCGCCACGGCCACCCGCTGCATCTCGCCCCCCGACAGCTGGGAGGGCTTGTGATCGGCACGATTTGCCAGACCCACCATCTCCAAGAGCTCGAGCGCCCGAGGCTTGACCTCGCCCAGCTTGACCCCGTCCAGAAGCCGCGGCAGCGCGACGTTCTCCCACGCCGACATGGTGGGCAGCAGGTTAAAGAACTGGAACACAAAACCAAGGTTTCGGCGGCGGAAGAGTGTGAGCTCCTCATCGTCGAGAGTGGACAGATCGTTGCCGTCTATCTCCACCAAGCCGCCGGTGGGCGTATCGAGCCCGCCTATCAGATGAAGGAGAGTGGATTTGCCGGAGCCCGACGGCCCCATGACCGAGACGAAGCTGCCGGCTTCTACCTCCAGGCAGACGCCGTCGAGCGCGACCACCTCGACGGTGCCGAGACGGTACTCCTTGCACAGGTTGCAGACACGGACAAGCGCCACCGGTTGCCTTTCAGCCCGCGGATCGTTTCAGCCTCCTCAGCGGGTATTGCCATTCCACGCTCCAAAGCGCACTAAATGGTCGCTGACGACCCCTTACTACTTTAAGGCGAACCCTGCAGTCTCGGTGTCCTCCGGAACGGGGGCGGCGAAGCTAAGCATTGCCAGGCTTGCCGAGGGATCCTCCGGGATATCCACGTACCTGACCTGCGGCAGGTCGTCGATGCGCGCCAGGTTGGAGTAAGTAGTCCTGACCACGACGGCAAAGATGACAGCAGGATCATCTTCCAGGGTCTGAATGGCCTGCCGGTGAAAGTCGAGGTCCTTCTTGTAGACCGCTTTGAACTGCGGGTCTTCGGCCTCGCGGACGATGTCGTCCAGAGCTTCACCCTCGCGCCGAATCGATGCGCGATGCTCAGAAGCCGCAGCCGCCAGGGTCTTGCCACCCAGCACCACCTCGACCGGACGGAAGACCGGAAGGGGCACACGCAGCTTCACCGCGACCGGGTCCAGGCCCCGCGATTTCAACAGGGCATCCACGTCGGACACCGGGCGATAAGAGGCGAAGACGATCATTCCCAGCGTGGGGGTCCCCGGCGATTGGCTTGCCCTCCGGGTGAGCAGCGCCTTGCGGCCCTGGATGTACGGGCGGACCGGCTCATCCAAAGCCGGGCCGACCCTCACTTGGGCCGAGCCGGCCGGCGACTGCGGGCTGGTCCCCACGCCTTGGGGCTCCAGGTTGGGTGAGAGCTGGCCGGCGACCACGCTGGCCAGCCCGCCGGCAAACAAGATCACGCCCAGGCCGAAGAGTGCGATCTGCGGGCGCTCTCTCAGGTACGACGCCACTCCTGCGATGCCGGCGGTGACGGCCTTTCTCATCCGGGCTTTCGGCTCTCCAGGCGCGCCCTTTTCAAAGCCAGCTCAAGGTCGAGAGGGAGGGAATCCTCGACCTCGATCAACTGCCCTTCCATGGGATGTTGAAACGTTATCCGCCAGGCATGCAGAAAGGGGCGGCGGAGCCCCAGGGCACGAGCCAGCCGCTCCGTTGACTTGCCGTACACCGGGTCTCCAATTACCGGATGTCTGATGTGGGCGAAGTGGACCCTGATCTGGTGCGTCCGGCCGGTTTGGAGCTCGACCCTCAGGTAGCTCGCCGGTCCAAGGCTCTCCAACACCTCGAACTCCGTGGCCGCCGGCCTGCCACCTGGTGTGACGCTCATGAGCGTCGGGTTTCCGGACGACCTGCCGATGGGCGCCTCCACCCTCCCCGTGGGGAGACGAAACGAACCTAGAACCAAAGCCAGGTAGCTGCGGTGGATGTTCCTGCGCTTCATCGAGTCGATAAGCGCGTGGTAGGCGGCGTCGCTCTTGGCTACGACGAGCAGTCCTGAAGTTCCTTTGTCCAACCGGTGCACGATGCCCTCTCTACCTACGCCGGCGGCCGGGGCAAGGTCCATGCGGCCACTCAGGGCGTCGACCAAAGTGCTCTGTTGCGCTCCGGGGATGGAGTGGGTCAGCAGGCCGGCGGGTTTCGACACAACCGCCAGATCCCCGTTTTCGTACCTGACGCGCACCTGACTATCGAGCGGGCCGGCACCACCGTCCGGGACTGTCCCGGTCAAGTCCCTGTCCTGTGAGCTCACCCTTTCCGCCACACGCTCTCGGCCAACAACAGGGTGACCCCGGTAACGATCGCCGAGTCGGCCAGGTTGAAAGTCGGCCAGAAGGACAGGTTGATGAAGTCGATGACATGACCCCTGCCCAAGCCGGGCGGCCGGAAAACTCGATCGATCAGGTTGCCGGCTCCCCCGCCGATCACCAGACCCAAGCGTACGGTGGCGAAGGGATTGCGAATGGCCCAGACGGAGACCACGGACAGGATGACCAGGCTGGCTGCAAACACGGCGAAGGTGGATGCCTGAAACAGTCCGAAGGCGCTCCCCGGATTTCTGACCAGCCTGAGGTCCAGGTACCTTCCCACCAGGGGAATGATTCGTCCGCCCTCCAGGGTGGAGAGCGCCCAGGCTTTGGAGGTCTGGTCGGCCACGACGGTGGCCAGCGCGGTGCCTATGAGCAGTGCTCGGGGACGCTTCTTGCTCGCTACCTCCGCTCCTCGGCCTTCTTGCATTCAATGCACATTAGCGCATGAGGAAGGGCCTTCAGCCGGTCGAGTGAGATGGGTCTGCCGCACGACTCGCAGATTCCGTAAGAGCCCTCTTCGATCTTCTCCAGGGCCTTGTTGCTCTTATCGATGAGGTCCTGGACGTTGTTGGCGATTGACAGGTGTTTCTCTCGCTCGAAGGTGGCCGTCCCGGCCTCGGCTGGGTTTTCATCGGCTCGTACCTCCGAGGAGACCTCCGACTGGCTGGAGCGAAACGCCTGCTCCTCCGTCTGAAGCTGGTCCTCCAGCTCAGCCCTCTGACCGATCAAGGCCATCTTTATCGATCTCAGGGTCTTCGCGTCGAAGGGGCCGCGTTTGCCCTTTGCCTCAGCGATGTCTCCGTCGTCCTGAGCGGTTGCGCTCCGAGTTACTCCGGCGGGTTCACGTGCCATAACACCCACCTCCAAAAGATCCCGTCCGGCCTTGAGCAGATAAGTGGAGCTAAGCCGGCGCGAGTAAAAGCCCCCCTAAAATCGGCGCACATTAGCACAGGCGCAGGCACCAGTCAAAAATTGGCAGTTTTGGACCCTCCGCCCACTTGAAAAGGAGCCTAAGGGACTGACCTAGGCAGTTCTTCCGGGCTGTTAATCTTTCAGGAATGCCCGTTGAGCGGGCAGTTTTGGAGCTTTCATCACCCTGGACCGTTTTGGTGCGGGAATCCCGCGGGTCAATCACCATAAGAAGGATGGATCGTTGTTCGAGCAGGTACCGAACAAACCCGGCCTTGTAGAGGGCGAGCATAAGGTTCTCGAGTACTGGGATGAGTCCCAGGCTTTCCACAAGCTGAGGTCAAAGAACGCGGGCAAGCCTCGCTGGTCGTTTCTCGACGGCCCCATCACCGCAAACGGCTACATGGGAGTGCATCACGCGTGGGGCCGAACGTATAAGGATGCATTTCAGCGCTTCTTCGCCATGACGGGCCATGATCAGCGCTTCCAGAACGGATTCGACTGCCAGGGTCTTTGGGTCGAGGTCCAGGTCGAGAGGGAGCTCGGGTTCAAGTCCAAGAGGGACATCGAGCGTTACGGCATCGAGGAGTTCATCCAACGCTGCAAGGAGAGGGTTTGGAAGTACTCGGCCATCCAGACTCGCCAGTCGATCCGCCTGGGGATGTGGATGGATTGGGACAACTCCTACTACACCATGTCGGACGAGAACAACTACACGATCTGGAGCTTTCTCTCCAGATGTCACGAGCGAGGTTTGATCTACAAGGGCCTCGACGCCATGCCCTGGTGCCCCCGATGCGGGACCGGCATCTCCGAGCAGGAGCGAAAAGAGGGGTACCGGGAGATCGATGATGAGGCGGTGTACGTCCGCTTCCCCTTACAGGACGCCGAGAACGAGTACCTACTGGTGTGGACCACCACCCCTTGGACCCTCGCAGCCAACGTAGCTGCGGCCGTGAATCCCGATGTTACCTACCTCAAAGTGAAGCAGGGCGACCACATCTACTACCTATCGAAGGGCCGGCTGCAGATCCTCTCGTCCGAGACAAGAAGGCTCGGTGAGCCCGAGGTCATGGCGGAGCTGAACGGCGCCGATATGGTCGGCTGGAGGTTCCGAGGGCCCTTCGACGATCTTCCGGCTGCCGCCCCGGCGGCGCAGGAGCACCGGGTAATCGCGTGGGATGAGGTCTCGGAGGCCAGCGGGACCGGCATCGTTCACATCGCCCCCGGATGCGGAAAAGAGGACTTCGACCTCGGAAAGAAGTTTGGTTTTCCGATCATCTCTCCCATCGACGATTCCGGTATCTACGTTGAAGGGTTCGGGCCGCTCACCGGCACGCCGGCATCTGAGGTGGCGCCGAAGGTGTATGACAGCCTGGAGTCCAAAGGCCTGCTGTTCAAGCGCGAGCGCTACAGGCATGACTATCCGCACTGCTGGCGTTGCGGGACTGCATTGTTATTCAGAGCGGTGGATGAGTGGTACATCGACATGACCTGGCGCGAGGAGATCAAACAGATCGTCCGCCAGATTCGGTGGATCCCCGACTACGGGGAGGACCTCGAGCTCGACTGGCTAACCAATATGGGCGACTGGATGATCAGCAAGAAGAGGTATTGGGGCCTGGCCCTCCCCATATTCGAGTGTCCCGACTGCGGCTGGTTCGATGTCATCGGCGGGAGGGAAGAGCTCAAGGCTCGTGCAGTCAGTGGCTGGGAGGAGTTCGAAGGAGATCCAGAGAACCCAAACACCCCGCACCGGCCGTGGGTCGACGCAGTAAAGATAGCGTGCGGCGGCGGCTGTGGGGGGGTGGCCTCCCGCATTCCCGATGTCGGAAATCCCTGGCTCGACGCCGGCATCGTTCCCTACTCCACCGTCGGCTACAACACCGACAGGCAGTACTGGGCACGGTGGGTCCCGGCCGACTTTGTCACCGAGTCGTTTCCCGGTCAGTTCCGGAACTGGTTTTATGCCCTGCTCACGATGAGCACCATGATGGAGAACATTCCTCCCTTCAAGACCCTGTTGGGATACGCCTCGGTGCGCGACGAGGAGGGCAGGGAGATGCACTACTCTCTCGGCAACTCCATCGAGTTCGACGAGGCGGCCGACCGGATGAGCGCCGATGTGATGCGGTGGATGTACTGCCGCCACACTCCGACGATCAACCTCAACTTCGGTTATGCGCTTGGCGAGCATCTGGAACGCAAGGTGTTCGGCACGCTGTGGAACAGCTACCTGTTCTTCTGCAACTACGCCATCCTGGACCGCTTCGATCCGGCAGCCGAACAGGTGCCGATCGAGGAGCGGCCCGAAATCGACCGCTGGATCCTCTCCAACCTTCAGATGTTGATTCAGTCGGGCCAGGACCAGTTTCGTGACTACTGGATCGCGCCCTTTGTCAGGAAGGCGGAGGACTTCATCGAGGAGCTCTCCAACTGGTACATCCGGCGCAATCGCCAGCGTTTCTGGGATCCGAGGGGCAAGAACGAAAAAGACAAGATGGCCGCCTACCAGACGCTTTATCAGGTCCTGGTGACCCTCAGCAAACTCCTGGCACCGGTGATTCCCTTTCTCACCGAGAGGATGTACGGCAACCTGGTCCGCTCCGTCGAGAGCCTTGGTCCCCAGCCTGACAGCGTCCATCTGTGCGACTACCCCGAGGCGGACTCCACCCTTGTCGATGAGGAGCTGAGCTTCCAGATGAGAGTGGCCCAGCAGGTGGCCAGCTCCGCCCGGGCCCTTCGCGAGGAGGCGGGCCAGCGGGTGCGTCAGCCCCTGGCGCAGCTTCTCGTCGCCACTCGCTCCGACGACGAGCGAGCCGCGCTCGAGCGGCTCAAGGACCTGATACTGGACGAGATAAACGTCAAAACGCTGTCCGCAGTTGACAGTCTGAAAGACCTGACCGAGGTCTCCATCCGGCCCAACTTCGCCAGCCTAGGCCCCAAGTTCGGCAGGCAGGTTCAAGCGGTGGCTGGGGCGGTCAGGAACGCCGCCCATGAGTCGGTCTCGATGCTCCAGGAGGGGTCCACGGTCGAGATGGGCGATGGAGAGGGCCGCTGGGAGATCACACCTGACGACGTGTTCATCGATGTGAGCACCAGGCCCGGATGGGCGGTGGGGCAGGCCGGAGACCTACAAATTGCACTGGATACCCGGCTGTCCGATGAGCTACGGCAGGAGGGCCTTGCCAGGGACGTCGTCAGGCACCTACAGCAGCTCAGGAAGGAACGTGACCTGAACATCCAGGACCACATCGAGGCCGCTTACCGGACGACGAACGAGGAGCTTAGAACCGCAGTCGCCGAGTGGCACGACTACATCAGCGGCGAGACCCAGGCGGACCGCTTGATCGAGGGCAGTTTGGGCGTCGAGGGAAAGCAAGTGAAGCTCGGCTCAGCCGAGCTGACCCTCGAGCTAAAGCCCATCCCCGCACAGGTACCTGCCGGGCACAGGTAAAGGAGTCCGGCCCGCTGCGCGAGCGCGATGGGCTCCTCTTGCCACACCAGCGGCACCGTGCGTAATGTTTGCCCCAAGTGCCACCTACTCCGAGCGGCAAAGGTGTCTGGCGGTGGGGCCCCTGGGTAGGCCGCCAAACCCCGCGACCCGTTTCAGACCCCGACATGCGCTTCCTACAGTTCAACATGTGCGGCAGCCTCTGCAACAAAGGCGACGTGGTAGGGGTCGTGGGCGCCATCCTGAACACGATCCTCAGCTTTCGGCCAGACATCGTCTCACTCAACGAGGCCTGCCTGGCGCAGGTCGACCGGCTGTGGACGCTGCTGATGCAGAACGACGTGACCATGAGCGCCTGTCTTGGCGCCACCACGGGCAGGAGCCTGTGCCCTGGAGCTGAGGGACAGCGTTGGTATGGCAATGCCATCCTGTCAATGGGTCATGGCATCGGTTTGCCAGAGATGATCGAGCTGCCTAACAGGCCGCAGTGGCGCGAAAAGCGCAGAGTCATCTCGATGGTGACCGAGCCAAGAGGGGTGAGGATCCATGCCTCTTCGACTCACCTGGTGCCTCGTGACGCCAATGAGGAGTACAACGGCCGGCAAATCACGGAGCTGGCGCGAATACACAATGCTCGGGCCGCATCGGGAAGCGCGGTGTTCCTCGGTGGCGACCTCAACGCCACGCCCGACCAGATTACGGAGATCACCTCGCCGGGGGGCCACTTTCGCGACGTCGACTTCCAGTACAGCGAACCAACCTATTCAACAAGCAAAATCGACTACATCCTGCTCAACCGGGAGAGGTTCGAGCGCCTTTCCGGTGACGCGACCACCTCCAGCTACTCAGACCACCGCCCGCTACGCGGGAGAGCAACCTTCAAGCTGCCGGCCGCCTCGAGGTCGGTCAGGCCGTAGCCGGCCACATCCTTGAATCTGATCCTTTGCGCGACCTCCACGTTCCTCATGGTCGTATTAACAGCCTGCCAGCCGGCCTCCAAGCCAGTGGCCGGCGTGGTGCCCTTCGCCTACCAGCCGGTTCGAGAAGCCGACTACGAGACGTCGGCACCCGGGGCGGAACCGGCTCTGCGAGTCCCGGACCGACCTCCACTGCGAGGCCTTAGAGTCCGCGTTATGCAGGTCCCGAAGGAAGTCAGGCTCGGAGAACGACTCGAGTATGTGGTCGAGCTTCAAAACCAAACAGGCAAGGACATCAAGCTCGATCCTTGCCCCGCCTACTACTCGGCCTTCGGAGAGGGCAGCACTTCGACGTCCCTCGAGTCTTACCTCAACTGCAAGGACGGTCCGCCGGCGGTCCCAGCGCGCGGTTCGGTGCGCTTTGCCATGGAGATCGAGGTTCCGTCCGACGTCTTCATGCCCGGCGATGCAGGTTCCGTCTACTGGCGGCTTCCAGCGGCGGGCTCAAGCCAGTACTGGCACGACTCGAGCGAGGCCCCGTCGACGGTTATCCCGAATCCGGGGAGCTGAGCAGGCTGGCCCCATGACGGGCCCTGCCTTATGGTTTGGCCTTAGCTGGCCTGCCGGAACCGCGCTTCGATCCGGTGATGCCTGGCTGAGCCGCCTTGGACGCCGGCTTGGCTCCGACCGCTGATGCGGCCCGCTTGCGGGTAGACGAACTGTCGCCTGCTGCCCTGGCGGCCGCCTGCTTTGGCTTGGATGACGCGCGGCTCTGTGAGGCACCGCTCTGTTTGGCTCCGGGAGCCGCCTTCCTCGCCGAGCCCTTCCCTGCTGGGGAGGCCTTTGCCCTGTCCTTGGCCTTGGTGGCGGTGACCCTGCTGGGCGCGGACCTGGCTGTCGTTGACCTACGTGCTGGGGACCTGGCGGCTGCGGGTCTGCCGGCAGCAGACCCTGTGGCAGTCCTTCGGGCTGCGGAAACCGACGGAGATTTCGTTGCGGCCTGCCGCGAGCCTTTGGTCAGCCTGAAAGACTCTGCGATTCGTGGAAGGTCATCGATTCGGATCCAGTCCAGCGCGTCCTCCTCTTGACCGGGCTCGAAGGAGCTCTCGAGGTGGCCCGGAGCTCTGACGAACGCAAGCTCCTCCTCTTCCTCTTCTTCGCCCTCATCTTCTCTTGGCTCGTCATCGATCACCTCGTCATCGATCTCGGCGAGGGCCGAAGTCACGGCGTCTTTGGCCCTGAGACGGGAGGCCAAAAGTCCGTCATCTTCGTCATCGTTCTCGTCCTCGAGCAAGAGTGGATCCTCCAGCGATGACGTATCCAGGGCGGCAGCCAGACGACTTCGGAAATCGACCACAGAACCCTCAGATGAGTCCGTGGAGGCTCCTGCATGCTGACCCAGACGAGCCTGGGCGGGAGCGACCTGTTGATCATGGCCGGTAGTTGAGGCAGCACCCTCCGCCGGAGCGCCCTCGATGGCACGAACCGAGGAGGTCTCCTCCAAAAGCTCATCCTCCGCAACGCGTGCCTTCTCCTGCTTCTTGGCATCACGCTTCGAGAGCTTCTTCTGCTTCTTGGCACCACGCCGCGAGGGCTTCTTTTCCTTCTTACCGGGCTTGGCGGTGGCCTCATCCTCGGCGGGTTTACCGCTACCCTTGCGGTCCGCCAGAGTCGATTTGAGAAGAGCGATTCCCCCGAGGGCGCTGCAGACGATGGAGGCGTACAGCAGAAGGTCCAGCCCGGTCACCCAGCCGACGGCCAGGGCCGCAAATGCTACCCCAACCAGAGCGATGGAGGCCTTCAACAACTTACAGACTCCTTCCCATCAGGTTCACAGGCTTCTCCTAAACGATGCAAAAACGCTTACTCCTCACCCCAGAAAAGCTCCCTTATCGAGCGATTTTCGTCCTTTGGCTTGGGTTCCTTCTTTGGCTCGGAAGCGGCTCCTGGATTTGGGGCAACCACGGGCTGCGTCGGCTGAGCCGTTCTGGGAACCGACGTGTGATCCGGCGGGCCGGGGCCAGGCCCCCGTTCTCTGGAAGAGCTCTCTGCGCCCACATCCCCCGGAAGCTCCTCATCGAGAAGGCCTGATACCGGCTCGCCGGGCGGGGGGCCTGGCTCGGACATCGCGGGATGAGGCAAGTCTGAAGGCTGCGGTGACGGGTAGTCGAGCTCGAGGAAGCTCTCGCGTACGCTCAAGTCCTCTCTATCACCAGCCTCGGGCAGGAAGGGGTCGGAAGCCAAGTCATCCCACGACGGCACCTCCACCGCCGCAGAAGGCATCCTGGGCTCCTGTTGTGCGATGGAGCGCTTGATCTCTGCCGACGCAAAGTCCTCCGGGGTTTCGGGCTGCGCCATGGAGGTTTTCTCCAAAAGATCGAGTTGGGACCGAATAAAGGCCGTAAGGCGAGCCCGAAACTCCTTTTCGAACTTTTTCATGCCCTCGATCTTCGACCTCAGATCACGCTCTTCCGAGGTGACGGAGGCCAGCGTTTGCTGCGCTCTGCGCTCTGCTTCTTGCAGCCGGCTAGCGCTGAGCGCCTCTGCCTGCTCCCTGATTAGCCGGGCCCTGTTCTCCGCCTCCTCGATCATTCCCTGAGCCTTGGCCCTGGCGTTCTGGATGGCCTTGTCCGCAGTCTCCTGGGCAGTCACGAGCAGGCGCTTGAGCATATCGTCGGGCCCTTGCGCTTGGGCATTGCGAAGCTGTTCCTGCAGCTCCTCGATCCTCATGGTGAGTGCGTGCTTTTCTCTTGCCAGCTGGTCGAAGGACTCGGCGACCTGATCGATGAAGACGTCCACCTCTTCGTGGCTGTAGCCCCGGAAGGCATCGTGAAACTGCTTTTCCTGGATGTCCCGTGTCGTCAGAGTCATCGGAAATCCTCCTTAACGTGCGCCGGCAACGATGATCTGCGGCAACAGCCCCACAATCAAGAACAGAACGAGGAAGGAGAGATCGAACGGAAATCCCGCTGGCTGCGGAACAACTCTCCTTAGAAGCTGCAAAGGGGGTTCGGTCAGACCGTAAACCACGTCAATCACCGGAGTCAGGAAGCTGGGAGGTACCCAGTCGGGCTTGAACAAGGGAATGAAGGAAAGGACTACCCGGGCTATCAATATCCATCGGTAGATATCCAGGATGAACAGCAGTATCAGTATCCCTTCCACCTACCGGATCCTCCCGTTCAGAATTCATTGAAGAGGCCTCGCTTCAAGCGCTGGCGCTCTTCTGCGGACACCTCGACGTTTGCAGGAGTGATTAGGTACATCCTCGGCGCCAAGCGCTGAACATCACCGCCAAGGCCGTAGGCCAAGCCGGAAGCAAAAGCCGTGAGACGCTTGAAGGTGTCGTCCTCGACGCCTTGCAAGTTCATGATGACCGGGACTCCCGATTTCAGCTTATCCCCAATCTCTTTGGCATCGTCATAGACGGCGGGAGCCACGATATGAACCTGGCCAAGGGGCTGAGGGCCGGTCTGAATTTGATGGATGTTGGAGAGCTCTTCCCGGCTGATCTTACGAATGGTCGAGGGCGCCTGTGCCACTGGAGCCTCTTCGATGATGTCGATTTGGCCGTCCATGTCGTCTTCTTCAACCAGCCCAAGGTATAAGAGTGTCTTCTTCCAGACGCTCATGGACTCACCTTTCTTGATCCGTATGCATCAACGGACGAACTTTGAAGCTCTGGCCGGCCCCGTGGACCGAAGATGGCCTCACCTATACGCACCATGGTGGCACCTTCTTCAACTGCCACAACGTAATCTTGGCTCATCCCCATGGAAAGATGATGGATCCTGGGTGATGAAAATCTTTCCGAGACATCCGCCCTTAACCTAGCAAGCTCGGCGAATAGTGGCCTGGCGCTCTCCGCATCTGCCAGGCGGGGGGCCATCGTCATCAAGCCGATTAGGTCCAGCCGAGACATTCCGAGAATCGCCTCGACCAGGTCTGGGAGCTCGTTGGGGGTAACGCCGGCCTTCTGCTGCTCCCCCGACAGGTTGACCTGCGCAAGAACCTTCATCGGGACTTCCGCCCGGGAGTTGATCTCAGAGGCAAGGGACTTCCGGTCGACCGAGTGGATCGCATAGGTAAAGCCCACCAGCCTGGTGACGTTGTTGCGTTGAAGCCGGCCGATGAAGTGCCATCGTACCCCGTGCCCCACCTCCCGATGCTTTTGCTCAGCCTCCTGGGCGCGATTCTCACCAAAGTCAATCTGGCCGGCGTCGAGAGCCTGCCTTACGGTCGCGGAAGAGAAACCCTTTGAAACCGCGATCAGGTCGACCTCTGCGGGGTCCCGTCCGACTGACGCCGCCGCATCCTCGATGCTTTGTCGGACGCGAGCAAGCCCGGTGGCAACCGAGGTTCCATCTCTCGCTCCGATACTCATCGCCAGACCAGTACGGCTTGGCGGCCGGTGGTCCCATCTCGCCGGTACGAGAAAAACCGCTCATCGCAAACCGTACACACCGGTTGATGATCTTCCACGACTGCTCCAGCCGTGCGCAGTACCCATCGCCCTGCTGCGGGAAGGTCGAAGAAATTGCCGTCATCAGTCGTCTTCCAGAACTTCGGGGACTCGGGATAAGCGGCCCGAAACCTGTCGATTACCTCCCGTCCTACCTGGTAGTGGCACGGCCCGACAGAAGGGCCAATCCAGGCACGGGGTGCGGCCTCTCCCACCGCGGCTAGAGCGGACTCTATGACTCCGGAGCAGAGCCCTCTCCAACCGGCATGGACAACGGAAGAGCTGTCCTGCCCCACCAGGGCAATTGGTAGGCAGTCCGCCACGAGCACGGCAAGAGGAAGACTCGAGTCGGATGTGACGATGGCGTCGGCATCGTGCCGCGTCAGCGAGGAGGCCGTCCCGGCATTCGCCCGAACTGCCCGGCTGCCATGCACCTGGTGGGCACAAGCCCACTCAGCGGAGATACCAAGGGCTCGGGAGACCGCAAGCCTGTTGGCAGACACATCCTCGGGATCATCGCCGGTTGAGTAGCTGAGGTTCAGTCCCCGATAGGGGCCCTCGCTGAAGCCGCCGTTCCGGGCGGTGAAAGCTACCCCGGCCTCTTCGGGGACCAGAAATAACAGATCCTCAAATTCGAGGGGCTGCAGCAGGGGCCTTCACCCCACAACTGGTGCGATCGCCGTTACCGCCTTCGTAGGAAGCTGGGAATGTCAAGATCGTCTTCGTCGTCGCCATTTGCCTCAGCATCGAAGAAGTGAGTGACGAGAGGCTCGCGCTCCCGTCCGTAAGACGGCTCCCGCTCCCGGCCGTACGACGGCTCCCGCTCCCGGCCGTACGACGGCTCCCTTTCCCGGCCGTAGGAGGGCTCGCGCTCCGGGGGAGGCGTCTGCACCGATTGCCGGACGGGCTCACGAAAGTCCGTGATTATCGGCTCTCGATCGAGCTCGTACTCCACGTCCAGGTCATCCTCGGGAATGTAGTGGGTGCTCGCCTGCACCGCAGCTGGAGGTCTTGGCGCCGGCGCCACCTCTTCGGCCCGCTCGAACCCGGAAGCTATGACCGTAAGCCTCAGCTCGTCGCCCAGCTGATCGTCGATCACGGCCCCGAAGATGATGTTGGCGTCCGGGTGAGCTGACTTGGCGATGATATTCGCCGCCTGGTTGACCTCGAACAGGCCCAGATCGCTTCCTCCGGAGACACTTATCAAGACCCCGCGGGCGCCATCTATCGAGGCCTCCAGCAGAGGCGACGAAACCGCATTCTGCGCCGCCATGACGGCCCGGTCCTCACCTCGGGCACTTCCTATTCCCATCAAGGAGGAACCGGCGTTCAGCATGATCGCCCTGACATCGGCAAAGTCGAGGTTGATCAGCCCGGGCGTCGTGATCAAGCTCGTTATGCCCTGGACTCCCTGAAGCAGCACCTCATCGGCCATCCTGAAGGCCTCGATGACCGAGGTGGTCTCATCGCAGACCTGTAGCAGGCGATCGTTGGGAATGATGATCAAGCTGTCCAGGCGACCCTTCAGCTTCATGATGCCCTGCTCGGCATTCACGCTCCGCCGACGGCCTTCGAAAGCGAACGGCCTAGTCACCACGCCGATCGTCAATGCGCCAAGGCTCTTCGCCAGCTCCGCCACTACCGGGGCTCCTCCGGTTCCAGTACCGCCCCCCTCACCGGCTGTGACGAAGACCATGTCGGCACCTTTGAGCACCTCCTCGATCTCATCCTGATGGGCCTCAGCCGCTTGGCGGCCCAGCTCGGGATCCGCTCCCGCGCCCAGACCGCGGGTCAGATCTCGACCGATATCCAGCTTCACGTCTGCATCCGACATAAGCAGAGCTTGCGCGTCGGTGTTCACCGCGATGAATTCGACGCCTTTCAACCCGGCGTCGATCATTCGGTTCACGGCGTTAACG
>DATACZ010000001.1:0-23703 GCA_036258795.1 Actinomycetota bacterium | reverse complement strand
GAGTCCTGGCGTGCCGGCGGATCCCCGCTCGATATGACGAGCCATGGCACGTTTATCGCCACATACACGGCTAGGAACATCAAGACCGCACGTGTCGCCCCTCGGCGGTCTCCCGTCGACCAGCGCGCTAGCACCGCGCCCGGCATCAGAAAGGCTGGATACAGCTTGGCGCTTGCACCTGCCGCCAAAGCGGCCCCGGCGGTACCATTCCTTTTCCTCTCGAAAGCCACCAATCCCCACACGGCGGCTGCCACGGCCAGCAAATCCCAGTTGTGGAAGGCATACAGGACCATGGGCGTCCCGACCGCCCAAATCATCAGGCGGGCCCGGGTAACTCTGGGTCGAAGAAGAAGCGTCACCGCGATGGCACAGGGCGCAAGAAGAAGCGATGTGAGGGCCAGGTATGCACCATCGGTGGCCTCACCGATCAGGTCCAGGCGCACCAGGGCTCTCAGCACCCGTCCACAGAGGTCCATGAACATCCCCGTAAGGACCGGATACTCGACCATCACGTCCCGGTACGGAAGCAGCCCCTTGCTGATTCCCCTGACCCCGTACAGGGGTTGAATGTCGTTGTAGCAAAGGTGCCGGTATTGAAAGTTGTCAGCCCACGGGTGAAGCGCACACTGGCCCTTCAGCAAATAGGCAAGGGTCAAACCCAGCCCGGTGGCCGCGAGTGCCAGCCAAAGCGATGCTGGAGGGGCTTGTGGTCCGCCTTTCGGGCCGGAGCTCACAGACGCATCAAGGAAAGACTTCCTGCCGGCACAACAGCGGCACCAGGCACGGCCTCGCCGGCGTGGGGCTGGAGGTCGGCGACGGGGTGGGGGACTGCTCCCGGACCTCGGGGCTCGGCGATGGGCTTGGGCTGGGACTCGGGCGCCGGATACAGTCTTGCCCTGGACTTGGGGTCTCGGGGCAAGGGGTCGGACTCGGCTGGAGCACCGTCCCTCGCTCCAGGTCGGGGGCCGAAAAGTCGCTGTGCCTGGTGCCCCGCAGAGCCTCGGCCATGAACTTCCTCCATATCGTTGCCGGCAAGGATCCCCCCGTGACCCTGGTTCCACGCACTCGGAGCATGGGAGGGATCTCGCCGGTTTGCGGGTCGGGCGGGTAACCCATCCACACCACCGCGGTCAGCTGGGGGGTTGCGCCGGCGAACGACGCGTCGACGTGGTTTTGAGTGGTCCCCGTCTTTCCCATCGCGGCCCACGGGAGCTTGGCCCCGGTGCCGGTTCCCCGGTTGATGTTCTCCTTGAGCACCCAGTTGACGGTATCGGCCACGTTCTGATCGAGGACCTGTTCGCTGCGGGGCTTCCGCTCCGCAATCACGTCGCCCTCGGCGGAGAGCACCCTTGTGATGACCAGCGGCACGGGGCGGCGGCCCCGCGAGGCAAAGGTGGTGTAGGCCCGGGCCATCTCGATCGGAGTGACGTCGGTGGTCCCGAGCGTAAGCGCGCAACCCCGGTCCGAATTGGGTATAGGGATACCGGCATTCTCAGCCACTTCGATGAATTTCTGCGGCGTCACCACCGTATTCATCATCTGGGCGTAGACCGTGTTTACCGACTTGGTGGTGGCCTCGATGAGATCGATGGTGCCGAACCCGGCATCGTCGAAGTTGGAAACCTTCCAGGGCGTTCCATCGGAGTTACGGCACCTGGAGGAGTCCAGCTGGATCTCCTTGGGCCCGGGATACCGGGAGCGCACCGACCTCCCCTCGTCGAGGAATGCGGCCAGGGCAAACGGCTTGAATGCCGAACCGGCCTGCCGCCCCCCGCCGTCGCGGGGATCCCAGTTGGCTGCGAAGTTAAAGCCGCGGGCCCGCTTCACGTCGTTAACGACCCGTCCGCCCACCATCGCCCGGACATGACCATCCGAGTCCATAGCGATGAGCGCAGCCTCGGGGTCTTCCGGCTGATTCAGCGTGGAGGCCACCGCGGCCTCTGCCGCATCCTGCATCTTTCGGTCTAGCGTGGTGTAGATCCTCAGGCCGCCTCCTAACAACACCTCCTCCGTGATATCGAACTCGGGCCCCAGGAGCATCCTCCTTACATGCTCGATGAAGTAGCCCGCCTTGGGGGAGTCGGTCTCGGCACTCAAGCCGAACTTGAACCTAGAGGCAAGGTCCACCGCGGAGGCCTCATCCAGCTTGGACCGGTCGATGTAGCCGGCCCTGATCATGTCGGCTAGAACCTTGTTCTTGATCGAGCTGACGCCTTCCGGGTTGTTTTCGACCTGAAAGCGCTGAGGCGCGCGGATGATGCCTGCGAGATACGCGGCCTCGGCCAGGTCCAGGTCGGAGGCCGGCTTCTTAAAGTAGGTCTGGGCTGCTGCCTCTGCGCCGTACGCTCCCCGGCCGAAGTACACGGTGTTCAGATAGAACTCGAGGATCTTTTCCTTGGAGTACTTGCGTTCGATCTTGACGGCCAGGGTGGCTTCCCTCAGCTTCCGGGCGAAGGTCCGCTCATTGCCGACATGGGTAAAGGTACGGGCATACTGCTGGGTGATCGTGGAGGCCCCCTGCTCGATGGTTCCACCCCTGAAGTTGGTGAAGGCGGCTCGCAGGATCCCCCTAAAGCTCAATCCTGGGTGCGTATAGAAGGCGCGGTCCTCGGTCGCCACCACGGCGTCTCGCAAGCTCCTCGATATGTTGAACAGGGCCACGCTGGAGCGGTTCTGCTCGCCGTGAAACGTTCCGATGAGCTGATCATCGGCGGAGTAGATCTTGGAGGACTGGGCCCCCGGGGCCGCTTCGGGGAGGGGTATCTCACTCAGCAGACCGGCCACCGCGACCATGATCCAGCCGGCTACCACCCCGCCCAGGATGATCCACCAGGTGCGTCCCAAGACCCTTAGCAACCGCTGTAGCGGGGTGCGCTTGCGCCGGGGTCTTTGCATCTGGGGACTTGGCTACGTCAGCGGGATACCCATGGGGAAGCAGTTTTTACCACGGGACAATGCCCCAAGTGGGCGAACCTCCATGAGTGCATGCCATGAACGACCTCAGAGGAACCCGGTGCGCAGCCCCGCCAGCACCAGGCGCACGGCAAGTATCACGGAAACGGCCACCACCAGCCACGCCACCGGTGGGATGAGGCCGGGCACGAGCAGTTGATACTGGGAGTACTCTCCCGAGGCGCCCACAGGCTCCTCCTCCAGATCGGCCAGAGCTGCGGAAGGGTCGATGGCAGCGAAGCCTGCCATCGCTGCTACTCCTGCGCCGTACATTAGCCAGATTCCATTTTCCAAGGGACCGATCAGGCTGAGGCTTCCGGAGGCGACCTCCGGGATGAACGCAACCCCCGCCGCGGTCAGCCAGATGCAGGCGCCGACAGCGGCTGCCGACAGCAGAAAGCGCACCTGCGCCTCCGGAGACTTGACCCGGGTCAGGCGTTTCGCCATCACCGACCATGCCATGGGAAACACGACCGCCGCCACGACCATATAAGGCCCCGCAGGCAGGACCGGACCGGCGGACACCAGGGACAGGGGGAGAAGGCCGATCGTCCACGTTGATATAACCCGCTCCCCCATGGCTAGGGCCGCCCCGGCCAGTCCTACGACCAGCAGACCCGCCAGCCCCACACCGAGTCCCGCGGCAATGGCCAGGGTTCCGCCCGCCAGGGCCAGGCTGGCCATGGTGGTGCGGGGAAAGAGCCCGGATATCAACCACAAGGCCACGCCGCCCGCCACGAGGACGATGCCGGCGGGAGCGCCGGCCCAGTAGGCGAGCAGAGCGCCCTGCCACCAGCCGAGCGACACCAGGGGCCCCTGCCCTCTATCTGCCGCGGCGGCCGGCGCCACCATCTTCAGGATGGCGGCACCTGCGGCGAACCCACCGCCAAATCCCCATCCCCCAACGGGCGGAAGGCTCCAGAGCGCCGATTTGCTCTGATAAATCGAAACCGCCACAGCAAGCACCACATCGGATGCGGCAAGGATGAGAAATGTAAGGGGTGAGATCTTGCGGGAGATCGCCGCCACTCCCATGCAGACGGTGGGAATTAGAAAGAGGGCAAGGAACATGATCGAGGGTTCGCGCCCAACCGATAGGGCAAAGGCCACCACGCCCGGGAGCCAGAACGGTAGGTATCGGCGGGCACCATCCAAGGCCAGGCCGCCGAAGGTTATTGCCGAAGCAGCGACAAACAGGATCATCGGATGAACGACGCCACCATCATGGCAGCTAGCGCAATTGTGCCGGCGCCCAATGCGGCCGGTCCATGCGGAATCCGGTTCACATACCTCCTGCAAAACGACACTCCGGCGACCGCAATCACGGTGAGAGCAAAGGAGAGCCCGGCCCACAAGAATGTCTTCACATTGAGCGGTCCCCTTACCAAGGCACCAAGCGACGGGCCCCACACCGTGCCGGTGACCGCGGTGGCAGCAAGGGCGCTCTCCCCCCAACGGGTCATGGAATCAATGGCCTGGTTCCCTTGATGGTCGGGACGTGCGAGTGTCGGAAGGGCACCGGACCACGCAGTAGCCGCCACCAGACCGACCACCAAGGCTGCCCAGGCGGCCGATGACGCGGCGGGCCCCAGGGTTATGGTGGCCGGCCCCAGCACAGCTTGTACCGCGAGCACCTGACCCAGGTCGAAGGTGTCGACGTGCAGTGGCAGCGTGAGGATGCACCAGCTCAGCACGACGAACCAGCCGGACGGTGGGTCCCACATCATCTCCGGACCTGTGAACCTCCCACGAGAACGCCGGGTCAGAAAGCCGCGTCCCACCATGCAGGCAACCAGGGAGGCGAGAAGGACCAGTACGTTCACGGGCATGAGCCCCAAGGCGGCAGGGATCCCGAGAGATACCCCCAGAGCGATCAGAGCGTAAAGCCCTCTGGCTTGTGGGGTATCAAAGACTGCTTTTTGTTGCGCTCCCCGAAGGATCTCCTTGCGGCTCAGCCACTCAGGAGAGGCTAACGCCGAGATCCCTATGAGCAGAGGCGAGGCAACGAGGGCGAGGAGGAATCCGATGGCCGGAACTATTCCATTAAGGTGGCGTTTCGCCCCCTTGGGGGCTGGACGCTCTCGAAGCGCCGGCCCATCAGGTAGCAAGCCGCCAGGTGGTTCCATGAGCACTCAACGCATACCTCGACGGCATAGCAGCGGAATTCCTCGAACCGGTTAGATAGCTCTAGCTCCCACCCGTTGGGGTACACGACGCGGCCCGAGAGATGCTTCAGCTTATCGCCGTAGACGTACCTGACTTGGCGAACCGAGGGGGATGCACAGATCGGACATGACCCCGGGACCTCCGTGCCGATGTTCCTGGCCGCCCTGACCAGGTCCGGGTGGGCGTCGCACAGGTCCGATCGGTCCAGTGAGCCGCGCTTGAAGCGCTCAACCAGCGACCGCTTGGCCAGGGTGTAATCGACTAGTCCATGCATGCCCCAGCATTTTAGCCCGGACCTCGTGACAAACTCCGACCTGGGGATGGCGGTTCGCCTTCCTCGAACGAGAAGATCTCCTCGATTCTGAGATCGAACAAGGCCGCCATTCGAAAAGCCAGAGGCAGGCTGGGATCGTACTTCTCATTTTCGATCGAGTTGATCGTCTGCCGGGACACTCCCAGCTTGGTCGCAAGCTCCGCCTGAGTCCACTTGCGCTCGGCCCGAAGGACCCTCAGGCGGTTATGCACGGTTGGTGGCGGGTCCGGCCGGAGTCATAGCTTCCTCATACCAACGGCTCTCCTGGAAAAAAAGGATCTCTGGTGCGCCAACTGTCAAGTAGGCTTTCCAAATGACGCTGTTGACAAACTCGCTGATATAGCGGTTTGATATATCGATCCGATATATCGAGGTGATACCCGAATGATCGATATGGCCATACTCGGCCTGCTCAAGGAGCGGGCGATGCATGGGTACGAGCTCAAGAAGGAGCTGACCGCCCAGCTCGGCCAGTACTGGCAGGTCTCGTACGGGAGTCTATATCCCTCGGTTCGCCGGTTGGAGAAGACTGGGGCGGTCGAACGTGTCTATCCGACCCAGGATGTAGCTAGGAGAAAGAACATCTATCGCATCACCAAGGCGGGAGAAAAGCTGTTCGAGCAGCGCCTGTGTGAACAACCAGCAGTTCTCGACGATGCTCGCTTCGGGATCCGGCTGGCGTTCTTCCGTTACCTCAATACCTCGGAACGAGTCGAGTTGCTAGAGCGGCGGAGAGCCTACCTGACCGAGAGAATGGCCGATCTGCGCGAGAAGCTCAGGGCGTACAGGGAGAAGATCGACGCCTACCCCTATCGACTGATGGAGCACCGCGTGGACACCACTCGGGCCGACATCGAGTGGATAGACCGTCTTTTGGCCGAAGAAAAGCTCAAGGCGCTATGAAAACCACCCTGGCGTGCCAAAGGAGTAACTAGAAGATGACCAGCAAGATACGAGTTGGGATCGTGGGTGTGGGGAACTGCGCCTCCGCGCTGGTGCAGGGCGTCGAGTTCTACCGCAACGCCACGGTGGCAGACGATCTCCCCGGGTTGATGCACCTTACCGTCGGCCCGTACCACGTTGGGGACGTGGAGTTCTCCTGCGCCTTCGACGTGGACGCCGCCAAGGTGGGATCCGACCTTTCCAAGGCGCTTTTCACCGAGCCAAACAACACCATTCAGTTTGCCGACGTGCCTGAGCTCGATGTGACGGTCTCCCGGGGCCCCACGCTGGACGGACTGGGTCGCTACTACCGGGAGCAGATCACCGAGTCGCCAGAGGCTCCGGTCGATGTGGTCAAAGTTCTGAAGGAGACCAACACCCAGGTCCTCGTTAACTATCTGCCCGTAGGCAGTGACCGGGCTGCCATGTTCTACGCCGAGAGGGCGCTCGAGGCGGGGGTGGCTTTCGTCAATTGCATGCCGGTGTTCATTGCTTCGCACCCGGCCTGGGCTTCCAAGTTTGCCGAGCGCGGCATTCCCATCATCGGCGACGACATCAAAAGCCAGCTGGGGGCCACCATCGTCCACAGGGTGCTGGCCAAGCTCTTCGAGGACCGCGGGGTCAAGCTGGACCATACCTACCAACTCAACTTCGGCGGAAACATGGACTTCATGAACATGCTCGAGCGAGACCGGCTGGCTTCAAAGAAGAAGTCCAAGACCCAGTCGGTAACCTCTCAGATTCGCGGAGCCGTGGACCCCGACGACGTGCACATCGGCCCATCCGACCACGTGCCCTGGCTGCAGGATCGGAAGTGGGCGCACATCAGGCTCGAGGGGCGGGAATTTGGAGACGTTCCCATCTCGGTCGACCTCAAGCTGGAGGTGTGGGACTCTCCCAACTCTGCCGGGATAGTCATCGATGCGATTCGGTGCCTCCGGCTCGCCATGGACGCCGGAGTAGGAGGACCCCTGCTGGGGCCGAGCGCCTACTTCATGAAGTCGCCGCCGGTCCAGTACTCGGACGAGATTGCCCGTCAGATGGTCGAAGAGTTCATCCACTCGGTGGGGCCCCAGATCGGGGAAGAGCTGCGCCTGGGGGTTCAGGAGATCCGTTGACTCCCTAGGGAGTCAGAAGGGCTTGCGGGCCAGCAGCAGCAGCTCCGGGTGGACGAAGGTAGGCCGCTGACCGCGGAACTGGCCGGGGGCCACTCCGCTCACGAACTGGGGATCCAGGCCCGCTCCATTTGCGATCCACTCGAGCTCCCTAGGGGTGTAACACGAGTTCCACATCTCGAAGCTCTTAACTGAGCCATCCTCGCCGATGACCTCCTGGATCTGCTTGAACAAAGCACTCACTGGATCGAAGGTGCCGGAGTGCGAGCCGGCGAGCAGGTGATAGACGTTCGCTGAGGTCACGGCAATATGCCCCCCCGGCTTCAAGGCCCGGGTCATGCCCCTCAAGATCCTTAGGTCTTCCAGACCCAACCCGAAGGCACCTTCGCAGATGCTCATCGCCGCATCGAACTCGTCCTCGAAGGGCAGGTCGAAAGCATCCATCTCGAAGAAGGACACTCCAACAACAGCGGCCTCCTCGGCGAGCCGCCGGCCCAGGTTCATGAATTTGGGAGAGCTGTCCAGGGCCACGACCTGGACTCCTCTGGCGGCCAGCTCAATCGCATGCCTGCCCGGGCCCGCTCCTACGTCGAGCAGGCGGCACCCCTCGGTGAGGCACAAAGCGTCATAGAGGAAGTCAACTTCCTGCTCGGTACCCTGAGTGAAGGAGTAGCGGAAGTAAGCCTCTCCCAGGTGCTCCGCCACCGGAAGGTACCAGTGGCGCGGAGGAGGGTCGAGCGGGCCGTCCTCAATCCCCATGGCGCTGCCGATACCACTCGTCAAGCCGGCGTTCGGCCTCCTGCTTGCTTATCTCACCCTCGTCGAGCCTGATTTCCATAAGGAAGTCGAGCGCTTCTCCCACCAGCCTTCCGGGCGCGATGCCCAGATGAGCCATCACCTCGTGGCCGTCGAGTGCCGGACGGAGGCGAGCCAGCTCCTCCCTGGACTCGAGATCCCGGATACGGGCCTCCAGGTCGTCCATCCGCCGGGCAAGCCGCGCCGCCTTGGCGGGATTTCGGGTGGTGCAGTCGGCCCTGACCAGGGTGTTCAGCTTCTTCAACAGGGGCCCGGCGTCCCGGACGTATCGCCTCACGGCCCGGTCAGTCCACCCCAGGGCGTAGGTGTGGAACCGCAGGTGGAGGTACACGAGCTGCCTTACCTCCTCCACCAAACGGGATGGATATCTAAGCTCCGAGAGCCGGGACTCGACCATCTGGGCACCCACTACCTCATGGTGGTGGAAGCTCACTCCCTTGGAGGTAATTTGCCGGGTCTTGGGCTTGCCGATGTCGTGCAGGAGCGCCGCCAGGCGCAGCGCCAGGTCGGGATCTTGAGCATCGGTGGACGAGACGTTGTCCAGAACCGCCAGGCTGTGCCTGAAGACGTCCTTATGGCGGTGGATCGGATCCTGTTCCAGCTTGAGAGCCGGCAGCTCGGGAAGGAACTCATCCGCCAGGTGGGTCTCGGTCGCCAGGTCCAGAGCCGTCGAGGGAGCCATCCCCAGGATCAGCTTGGAAAGCTCGTCACGAATGCGCTCGGCAGAGATTATCGACAGTCGCTCGTGCATCTCCGCGATCGCAGCCAGGGCCGCCGGATCCACCTGAAACTCGAGCGTGGAGGCGAAACGCAGGGCTCGAAGCATGCGCAGAGGGTCGTCCGAGAATGACACCTCGGGCTCCAGAGGGGTACGGAGCCTTTTTGCAACGAGGTCATTGATTCCGCCAAAGGGATCTTCCAGCCGCACGTCGGGAAGGGCTATGGCCATAGCGTTGATCGTGAAGTCTCTTCGGGAGAGGTCGGTCTTCAGGTCCTTGCCATAGGTGACCGATGGGTGGCGGGAGCTTGTTTCATAGACCTCGGTCCGGAAGGTAGTGACCTCGATCCGCGTCCCGCCATGCTGGATCCCCACGGTGCCGAACTCCATCCCGGTGGTCCACGGGGTTCGTTTAGACCAGCTCTTCAGGATCTCGAGCGACTGCTCGGGCCTGGCGTCGGTGGCAAGGTCCAGATCGGAGTGAATCTTTCCGAGCAGCGCGTCGCGGACCCATCCTCCAACCAGCCACAGGCCGAATCCGGACGATCGAAAGGCCTCGGCGAGGTCGAGGGCCACCTTGGGGATCAATTTGGCAGAAAGGTCGCTCATAGGGCTAAGGATAGGTGGACGCACCCAAAACTGGCTGAATACCTGCCGCGGCGTTCTCCATCCGCATAAGCGGCCAAACCACCATTAGCATGGCCGGGCCGTGCAAACAGTTGGATTCCTATTAAGCGGCCTGGCGGCCGGAATCTTCTCCGGAGCTCTGGGAGTGGGAGGCGCGAGCGTTGCCACCCCTTTGATTCGGCTCTTGGGCGTCAACGCATATCAGGCCATTGGGTCGACCGTTCCGATGATCATCCCGGGATCGGCCACGGGTGCGTGGACGTACTTCCGGTCGGGGCTCATCGACAACAGAGCTGCAGCCTGGACCTCTTTGAGCGGTGCCGTGGCCTCATTTGCCGGCGCCCGGAGCACCAGGTTGTTCAACGGCTCCTACCTCATGATTGCCACCGCGGCGGTGATCTTCTTTCTCGGTATTCGCCTCTTTCCCGAGCGGCCAGAGGAGAAGGACGAGGATCCGGAGCCGCCACGCGGTTCCGCGGCCGGATTCGCCGCTCTAGGTGTGGTCTCCGGATTCTCATCCGGACTGCTGGGGGTGGGTGGCGGATTCCTGATAGTGCCTGCGTTTATAAAGTTCTTTCGGCTGCCCACCAAGGTGGCTCTCGGCACCTCCCTCACTGTGATCGCCGTGACAATGGTGCCCAACATGCTGGGGCACGTGCTTGCGAAAAATATCGACTGGAGGGTGGCCCTTCTACTCTGCGTGGCCGTAATCCCTGGAGCGCGGTTCGGCGCCAGGCTGACCATCCTGTCCTCGGAGCGCCCGTTACGGATCACGATGGCAATTGCTTTCTCGGTGGCGGCCTTGCTGTACGCAGGTTACGAGCTTGGGCAGCTATTCTCCTAGGGTCGACATGCCAACGAAGCTGCTTCGCCGTCTGACTGTTGCCGTGGTGGCAATTGCCTGGCTCTGGCCGGCCACCCCGGCCCTGGCGGCACCGGCACTGGAGGTTCGGCTGGCGAGCTTTCCCGTATCCCTCGGCCCTCAGGATGCCCTGAGGATAGCGCTGGAGGTCACGAACTCCGGCGACGCCCCCGTCGACCGCCTGGAGGTGACGGTGTCGATTCACGAAGGAGTCACCAGCCGGTCGCAGCTCCACGCCACCTACACCGGAAGGCTGGGCCGGGTCCGGGGAAGCGACACTTTCCCATTCGAAGAAGCTCTCCGGCCCGGAGCGACCAGGGCGCTCGAGGTGGTGAAACCTCTCAGCGAGCTGGTGGCCTTCCGCGGCTCCAGGAACGACAGGGCGTACCCCATTCGGATCCTGGTGCGATCCGGATCGGTCGAGTCGAACACCATCGACACCTACATGATGTTCTTCTCGGAGCCGCCCCTTAACCCGCTCAGCTTGAGCCTGGTGATTCCCATGCATGCCCCGTCCATCTACACGGACGGGCGCCGTCCCAGTGTGGTCGGGTCGGATGCCCTTACTCGCTCCATCACCAGAGGCCGGATTGCCAAGCTGCTGCCGGCCCTGGAGCGGTTTCCGGACGTCCCCATCACCCTCGGCCCGAGCGGGCTGTTGCTCAAGATGCTGGACGACCTGGGCAACGGCTACGTGGTCCGATCAGGCGGGGAGGCTCGCAGGGTCGGCCCTGAGGACCCCACCGCGCAATCCGCGGCCCTAGCTCTGGCCCGCCTTCAAGCACTGGCGCTCCGCCCCCCCACCAGGGTGATTACAACCGAGTACTCGAGGGCCTCCCTCCCCGTCCTGGTGCGTCACGGGCTCAAGGACCGGGCCGAGGCCCAGGTCCTGGAAGGGCGCAACCTTCTCGGTCCCCGGCCGGGTGGGGTTTTGGGGGCGCAGCCGCTTCGCGGATGGCTGCTGCCCGCCAGGGGCTCGCTGGATGAGATCACCCTTCAGGAGGTGGAGCGGTCCGGCTTTGATCGCCTGATTCTTGCACCGGGGTCACTCACCGAGATCCCTGGGTCGCTCACCAGAGGAATCCCGGTGGAGATATCACCCAGCCGTCAGTCGACAGCAGGAACACCGTCGGGCAGGCCCACCTTGGCGGTGGTATCCGATCCCGATCTGGAGGAGGTCCTGGAGCAGAGCGAGGAGTTGGGGCCGGTGGAGGCCCGCCAGCGCTTCCTCGCAGAGTCGGTCACTATCCATCTGGAAAGGCCCTCCCAGAACCGGGCGATTGTGGCGGTGGCGCCGGTCCAGTGGGACCTGGAGACCGAAGTCGCGGAGGCCCTGATATCCGGTTTAGCCCAGGCTCCCTGGCTAAGGGCCGTCACCCCGGATGTGATAGTGAACGACATACAGCCGCAGTCCCAAGCCGTCAGGCTGATCTCTCAGCGTGCAGCACTGGAGAACGGACCGGAGCCTCCCGGACAGGATTACTTCCCTGCGCTTCAGCAGGCCCACCGATCCATCCAGCGCTACGCCTCCCTGGCGCCGCCAGCCTCCAGGCTGGCCACCTTCTCCCGCCGGCTGCTGATTGCAGAGAGCACCGACTGGTGGTCAACCAACGCGGGGGTCAGGCAGGCCCGCGCCTTCGCCAGGGCCCTTCCTCCATCGATCTCCGCCGAGATAGGCCGGGTCCAGGCGCCGGCACCTCAGACCATCACGCTTACCTCGCGGGCGGGGGTGATCCCTCTCTCGGTGGGCTCTGGCCTGTCTTATCCGGTCGACATCGTCATTCGCCTGGATTCTGACAAGCTTCGATTTCCCGACGGCAATAGGATCACCGTCCAGAAGCTGCAGCCACCCAACTACACGGTCAGGGTCCGGGCCATCACCCAGGCCTCCGGCACGTTCCCCCTCAAGGTAAGCGTCCTCTCCCCCGCCGGGCTGACCATCTCGGAGAGCCTGTTAACGATTCGCTCGACCGAGTACAACATCGTGGCGCTCTCCATCACCGGCGGAGCAGGAATCTTTCTCGTTGGCTGGTGGATGATCGGAGCCGCCCGCAGACGCATCAAGTGGCACGGGGCCAGCTAACCGCTTCAGCCGGCCGGGGCGCCGCCGTGGCAAGCGCCGGTACCGCCGTCAGCAGAGCCACGGGACTCATGAGGCTGGCGGCGACCACCTACGCCTTGGGGGTAACCGAAAGCCGTCTGGCGGACACCTACAACCTGGCCAACACCACCCCCACGATGATCCACGAGCTGATCATTGGCGGGGTTCTCTCCTCGGTGCTCATGAGGGCTTACATCGAGGTCAGGGATACGGATGGGCAGGAGGAGGCCTGGCGGTTCATCCATCGCGTCACCAACGCGACGGTGCTGCTGCTGGCGGCGATCAGCCTGGTGGTGGTGGTGGCCGCCCCGCTCATATTCAAGCTCTACACTCTGAGGGTCTCAGGCGGTGCGGAGGCGGCTCAGCAGATGACGGGCACCTTCTTGCTTCGGCTCTTCGTACCTCAAATTCTTTTCTACGGACTTTCCTACATCTCCACCGCGGTGCTGAACGCCCACCGCCGCTTCGGGGTGCCCATGTTCGCACCGGTGCTCAACAACCTCACCGTGACCGCCACTCTCCTCCTGTTTGCAGCCACCGTCCCCGAGACCATGAGAGGCGCATCCTCCGTACCGACAGCCGGAGCGCTAATCCTGGGGATCGGGACCAGCGCCGGGGTTGGGCTGCAAGCTCTGGCCCCCTGGTTATACATGCGGCGAGTCGGATACCGGTGGCGGCGCGGAGACGGGATAATCGATCCGAGGTTCGGCCGGTTGATCCGTCTCTCGGCCTTCATGGCCGGATACGTGGTCACCAACATGATCGGCCTCTGGGTGGCCCTTTTTCTAGCCAACCAGGTTCAAGGCGGGGTAGCCGCTTACCAGTACGCCTTCGTATTCTTCCAACTCCCCCACGGACTGCTGGCCGTCTCGATAGCTACCGCAATATTTCCGTCCCTGACCGAGCGGGCCGTAGCGAATGACCTGCGGAGGTTTGCCGAAGAGCTGGGGGGTGGGCTCAGAGCCATCGCCTTCTTCGTCTTGCCGGCCATCGCCGGGTACCTGGCGATTGCTCCCAGCATCGTGTCGCTCTTGCTCGAACATGGGATCACCACCGAGGCGTCGACGGACATGGTCAGCCTCACCCTGCGCGTCTGGGCGATCGGCATCTTCTTCTTTTCGACTTTCTATCTGTTCCTCCGAGCCTTCTACGCCATGGGAGACACGCGGACCCCAATGCTCATCAACCTGGTCGGCTTTGCGGTCAACGTGGTGCTGGACGTCACGGCCTTCGCCGTGCTGGATGACCCGCGCCACCAGATAGCCGGGTTGGCCGCGGGTCATGCCGCCTCCTACATGGTCGCCGCAGCGCTGGCCCTGCGATCTATAAAGGGGCGAGTTGGGCACAGGGTCACCAGGGGATACCCCGCCACGCTGATGAAGATCCTTCTGGCGTCCGCACTCACCGGAGCGGCGGCCTGGCTGGTATCCGGATTCGCCGCCGAGCAGCTGGAGCTGCCGTCCACCGTCCAGCAGCTCGTTCAGGTCCTTGCCGCTACCGCCGCGGGCCTTTTGGTCTACGCTGGCATGGCCAAGGCACTACGTCTGGAAGAGGTACGTTGGATTCTGACAATCGCTCGACGCCGTCGTTGACGGGCGGGACGCTCAGCTCCGGAGCGACCGTGAAGCTCGCCGGACGCTACAAGCTTGAATCCTGCATCGCCCGAGGCACGGTGACCGATCTGTGGCGGGCCGAGGACGACGTCCTTGGCCGTACCGTTGCCGCCAAGATCCTCCGCCCGGAGCTCCTATCCGACGCGACGATCAGGCGGCGCTTTAGGGTGGCCGCTATGGCGGCAGCCCGCCTCAGCCACGCCCACATCGTCTCGGTCTTCGATACCGGGGAGCATGAGGGAGCGCCATTCATCGTCATGGAGTACCTTCCGGGAGGAACCCTCCGAGACCAGCTCGCCGAAGGACCCCTGGACCCCAAGGGAGTGGCGGCGCTGGGTGCGGAGGTGGCAGCGGCACTCCACCACGCCCACGATGCAGGCATCGTGCACCACGATATCCGCCCCGAGAACATCCTTTTCACCGAGACCGGCCACCTCAAGGTCTCCGATTTCGGGCTTGCCCGGGCGGTCTGGGCGACCCGAGCCTCGCGCCCCGAGGACACCCCGGCCGGCGGTTGGTACCTCTCGCCAGAGTTGGCCGCCCAGGGACAGGCGGATGCGAGGGCCGACCTCTACGCCCTCGGCGTCGTCCTCTACGAGTGCCTGACCGGCTTGGGGCCGAAGAGCACTGCGCTTAGCTCCCCGCGAGAGGAGGGCACAGTGCAGATCTTCCGGCGTCCCGGGGAAATCCGCTCGGACGTCCCGCCGGAGCTGGAGGCGGCAATCATGAAGGCGCTGGCAAGGCGGCCCGAAGATCGATTCGCCTCGGCCCAGGTCATGGAAAAGGCGCTGCGGAAGGCTAGGGGGCATGGGGGGGCGGCCCAGAGAATCGCCAGCCCCGCTCTGCCCTCTGCCCGTGAGTCCCATCGTCGCCGGAGGCGGCTGGAGCCGGCGGGCGAATCGTTCCTCCGCTCCGAGGGTCGATGGCTGTTGCCGACGGTTCTGGTGATACTTGCGGCCGTGGGACTGGTCCTGGCCATCCCTTCCCTGAGAAACCGCGTTACCACCGTGGTTGAGGAGTCACTGGA
The DNA here is from genome assembly GCA_036258795.1 of Actinomycetota bacterium. Classification (GTDB taxonomy): domain Bacteria; phylum Actinomycetota; class CADDZG01; order JAHWKV01; family JAHWKV01; genus DATACZ01. The sequence continues at coordinate 8,451 of DATACZ010000001.1, read as the reverse complement.
TCAGCCCAAGGCAGCCTCGGTCGAGGTGGTACGCGCCAGGTCCTACGACCCGCCGCCAGGCGACGGGGAGGAGAATGACGACCAGGTGCGCTTGGCACTGGACAACAATCCATCGACGTCCTGGTCGACCTCCTCTTACCGGAGCCCCACCTTCGGTGGCCTCAAGAGAGGCGTTGGCATAGTAATCGACCTTGGACGCGCCCAAGAGCTGCAAAGCATCACGGTGCAATCGGTTACCGGCGGCTGGGAGGGGGTTATCCGATCGTCCGATGACGGCCAAAGCTTCAGCAGTCCGGTTGAACCACGGACCACCGAAAGGTCTCAGGTCTTCGAGGTGTCCGGCAATCACCGGTACTGGATGCTTTGGATTACCCGGCTAACCACCACCTCAGGGGAGGGAAACAGCAACCATCCCTATGCGGTGGCGATTTCAGAGATCAGGCCCAGCGGCACCTCCTGAAGCAGGCTACTATCCGGCAGGTCCTGCACCCAAGGGGGCGGCGCATAATGCCTCATGCGCATCCAGGACCTGGAGTCGGCCAGCGACGAGAACCTTGTGGCCAGCTTCGTCCGTTCCGGAGATCGCGATGCCTTGGAGGTTCTTCTTCGCCGCCATGAGTCCTCCGTGTTTGGCCTGGCCTACAGGATGCTCGGCGGCAGCCGAGCCGACGCACTGGATGCCACCCAAGAGGTCTTCCTTACGGTTTTTCGAAAGGCCTCGTCGTTTCACCACCAATCGGCCTTCAAAACCTGGCTGTACCGCCTCACGGTCAACACCTGTCACGACTTCGGAAGGAAGCGGGCGCGCACTCCCTCGCCCATGGCAGACGGACCGGAGCCACCGGAGAGGCCGGCCGATGTCGAAACACGTCTATCGGTGGAGGCGGCGCTTCAACAGCTCCTGCCCGGCCAGCGGGCGGTGGTGGTGATGCGCGATCTGTACGGGATGAGCTATGGGGAGATTGCGGCTTCCACCGGCGTCCCCGTAGGCACGGTCAAGAGCCGGATCGCACGGGCCCGCATGCGGCTGGCCGAGCTGCTGACGGTGCCCGAGGAGAGGGAACCGTGAGAGCAGGCAAGCCGTCTAAACGGGCGAACATATGAACGATCACCTGGATGCCACGACGATTAGCGCTTACCTGGACGAAGAGCTGCAGGCAGCCGAACGGGTCCGGGTTGAGGAGCACCTGGCCGGATGCGCTCGCTGCTCCTCTCAAAGGCGCTCGCTTCAAGCCATGGCGGCCGCAGTCGGCCAGCTCCCCAGGGAGGAGATGACCGCAGATGAACATCGCGCCCTGCGCCAGGCAATACTGGGTGCTCCAAGTCCCTCAGCCAGCCGGTGGTCGCTCCTGCCGCTCCAGCGATGGTGGGCCCTTGCCGGGGGCCTGGGACTGGTACTGATCGCAGTCGTGGGCTTCGTGGCGCTCCGCCCCCCCTCTCATCCGACGTTGGACCAGGCCGCCGCTCCGGAGTCCGCTCCGCAGTTGCTTGATTTCACCTCGGGCGATGAGATCGAAGCGGCCGTTGCATCCCTGCCGGAGGTGTCCGGCCGCACGTCGGGCGGTTCAGCCGGGGGAGATGGCGGGGATGGCTCTCGACTAAGTGAAGGTGGGGGCGATGCAGGAGAGGCAGCAGAGCGGGGGGCCCCGCCGCCTGCCGCACCTCTGACGGCGCAGGGATCAAGCTCGGCGGATGAAGGCGCGGGCACCGCCGGCTCAGCGGCAGGCGGGGCTGCAGGAGGCGAAGCCTATGCTGAGGGTCCTCTCGATGCCGGCGGTTCCACCTTTTCCTCGAAAAACGGTGCGGTGTGCCTGGATAAGGTCCGGGAAGCCGGGCCCGCCCGTCTCGAGCCCCTGGCAGCAAAGGAAGCTCGGTTCAGGGGCCGTCCAGCCTGGTTGCTTGTGTTTGCGTCGGGTCCTGAAGCACCCCCAAATGATGGGCAACGGCCGCCGCGCGACCGGCTCGAGGTGTGGCTGCTGGCTCCCGAAGACTGCCGTGGTTACTCTGGAGCCGGGCTTTTGGACCGAGCCCTGTACCACTCCACGTTCGATCGGCCTTGAGGTCTTCTTAGACGCGAAGAACCCTCCAAGCGAGTGGCTTGAAGGGTTCAACCAGATCCCAATTTAGGGTTGCCTAGGCGGACTTCCTCTTTTCCTGTCCGGCTGCCTGCTTGAGCTGGGCCTTGCCTGCGGCGCCGCCTACCTGCACAGGGACTTTCTTGGCCGAGGAGATTTCGGCCGCCTTGGGAACGATCACCTCCAGGATTCCGTTCTCGTACGTGGCCTGGATATCGGCCTCGTTCACTGACTCCGGCAGGGCGATGGTCCGCTCGAAAGAGCCATAGCTGCGCTCCATCCGGTAGTACTGCTCACCCTCCTGAACGTCCTCCTGGCGTCGCTCTCCACGAATCGTGAGCATGCCCTTGTGGACGCTTACATCCACGTCCTTCTGAGGATCGATACCCGGCATCTCGGCACGGACCACGAGGTCGTTGCCCCTGGTGAACACGTCTACCGGAGTAAAGAGCTGTCCGCCCGCGCCCTCTTCCTGCCAGCCCTCGCCCAGCATCCTGCGAGTCAGGTGGTTGATGCGCCGCTCCAGCCCCGCCAGTTCCGGAAACAAGGCTGATCCGAAGGGTTCCCACTTAACGAGTGCCACTCACATCACCTCCTGTTCCCTTAACTTTGAGTACGATCCCTTTATAACAACTCCCCTTTTAGCTGTCAACTAACTTGATAGCACTAGGCTCAACTTTATCGAGGCCTTCAAGGGATTTAGTCGTCGACCTCTCTGACCATGCCTACCAGGCGGTCGAGCTCCTCTCCACCCTCGGGAGGGCCAATTGCAATCAGCCGGTCGCCGGCGCCCAGGACGGTGGAGGGCTTGGGCCGGTAGATCCACCTGCGCCCCCTTTGAACCGCCAGGATGAACATTCCGGTCTCCGACTCAACCGCCAGATCCTTGATCGAGCGGGTATCGGCGGGTGACCCGACCGCCACCCTGGTCTCGTGCCCTACCTCGTCAGACTCGACCAGCGCTGCGGCAATGACCGGGTGCAGCTCCTCCCCACGCTCCACCAGCCGGGTCATCTCCCGGGCGGAGTCGAAGATCATCTCCGAGGCGTTGGCCAGGTGAAGCAACCCCCTGAGATCATCCGGATTCGCCGTGGCCTTGGAGCTCCGGAGCACCCAAGACTCCAGCTCGTAGAACAGCGAGTCCGACCGCTCCTCCAGGCTGGCCACCTCCGCAGCAAGAGCCTTGTCATTGAACAAAAGGGCGGAGTAGGCGAGCCCCGCGGCCACCTCGGCAGAGTTCTTCATCTCCACCAAGATGTCCACGGCTCGGTCCAAGTCGGAAAGACCCGTCTCGGGCGGCTCGTGGCCGGCCTGCAACCTCGGAGCACCCATGAGCCGGCGCGCCTCCGATACCCCGTCCTCGGGGCCCCTGACCAGGACCGTCAAGTCCGGGTACAGGGTTTGATCGGCACCCGGGTTCAGCCGCCACCTACCCTCATGCCGGGTGGCCATCACCCACACCCCCAACTCCACCGGGAGCGCCAGGTCCTCGAGGGTCCTGTGGGCCGCGGGGGATCCTTCGTGAATCATGATCCGGGAGACGATCTCGTCGGCATGCCTCAGGTCCTTGATCAGGGACTCGAGGGCTCCCTGAGGAGGCCCGGCCACCCTGGCAATATCCGCCGCCGCATCCGAGATTCTCTCGATTCCCGAGGAGATCTCCAGCACCCCGACCATATGCTCCGCATCTTCAGGGCTGCGAGCGGCGAGGATCGCCAGCTTGCGCAGGTCACGCAGGTCGTCGAGCATCTGCTCCTCGAGCCGGACCACCTCCTTGGCAAGGTCCAGGTCCGAGAAGAAGACCGCGGCATAGGCCAAGTCGATCATGAGCTCCGAGAGGTCCTTGATCTCGGACAGGAGCCCTTTTACGGTCCTGCGGCCTTCCAGTGCCTCCACTCTCACGCCCTCTGATCCCCCGATCAGGCTATCCCGAAAGAGTTCAACCCAACCACCAGGCAGACCACTCCCAGAAGATCCATTCCGCTGGTAACCAGCGGAATGGTGTGGTTATCGGGATCCCACCCAAATCGGTAGGTGATGACGGCGGCGTAGTAGCCGATAAGGGCGGCGATGACCGTTGCCAGGATACCGGCCAGCATGACTATGCCGATGAAACGCAGCGCTCCCGGATAGGCCGCTCCCATCGCCGTCGCCAGGGCCAGGGTGCTGATTGCCGTGATGGCGTAAACGGTCAGCCCCAGGCCGAACATGATGCTGGCATCCAGCAGGGCGGGGGCTCCTGGGCGAGCTGTGGGGGATACCGCGCCGAGGTGCAGCTTGGAGCCAAGTCTTGCCGCCAGTATTGAGCCCAACGCTCCGGTATTCTCCAGGAACCCGGGCAACAGGATCAAAAAGGCGGGGAGGGGCAGGAAGACCTCACTCATCCGGGGCTGCACCACCGTGCCTGCCAGGATGTCCAGCACGATGGCCAAAGCCAACACCGGAAAGCTTTCCCGAACCACCCTCCGCACCACCGGCATCACGTTCGTCCACCCCCTGACCAGCGCCAAAAGCGCCAGTACAAAGCCGGCCACTCCCACGCCCTCTGCCGCCGACTGCACGTCTACGAGAAATGAGGCCAGGAACAGGCAGGGCAGGGTAACGAGATCCCCGACGGTGGTGACCAGCACCGCCCCCACCGAGTCCAGGTCCCAACTTCGGTTGAACGAGGTGATCGACAGATAGACGGTAAAAGCCAGCACCACCGCGGAAGAAAGAACCCCTCCGACGAGAGCAATCGCGATGAAGTCCCAGACGGAGACGGTGTCGATGCCCAGCAGCGCCGCAATGGCCCGGGCCAGAATCCCCATCACCACGGAGGTGACTACGGTTAAAAGCGCCGCGGCGTAGGCATTTTGGAAGAGCACTCCCTCGCGATCTTTTGAGACCGAGAACAACCCCGAGTGGATGGAGGACCCCAGGCGCGCCGAGAGGGCGCCGAAGATGCTTCCCCGCATCCCGATGGATACGGGGATGAGGATGAACAGGCCTTCGACCGCGGTGATGCGCTCCTCCATCCCGGCTAAGGTGAGACCGGCCACCAGCGAGGCGATGGTGGAGACGACGTTGGCCGTGAAGCTCTGGCGAATGGTGGATCGCTCCGAGGCCCAGTAGTCGACCACCTGGGCGGCGGGGTCGGCAACGATGCGGGCAGAGCCCCGGATGGCCCTGGCGGGAGGACCGACCAAAGCCCTGATGACCCCTCCCACCCAGCGGATGGGAAGGGCAACCCCCCTTCTAAGGCTTCGGCGCGGCTCGTCCATGGATCAATCCTATGGGGGCCGCGGCTGGGGGCCGGATTTTGATCGATACCTTTAGAGTGAGGACCGTGATCACGACCAGGCTGTACCGATCAGGACGGCTCCAGGCCTCCGACTTCGACCCGGCACTCGTCTCCGACTACCTTGAAGACGCCGAGAATTTAGTCTGTCTGGACCTCAGCCTTCCCACGCCGGAGGAGCTGGGCATGCTCCAGGAGGAGTTCTACCTTCATCCGCTGGCAATCGAGGACGCCTCCCACCCTCACCAGAGGCCCAAGCTGGAGCGCTACAGCACCCACCTTTTCGCCGTTATCTACGCCGCGCAGCTGCAAGGGGGGCACGAGCTCGTGGCGTGTGAGGTCAACGTCTTCCTCGGAGAGCAGTTCATCATCACGGTTCGAAAGAATCCGAGCTGGCCCATCGAGCCGGTGGTGGAGAGATGGGACTCCGGTGGACCACTAACAAAAGGCGGGGTGGGCTTCTTCCTCTACGGTCTCATGGACGTGATCGTTGACGGGTATCTGAAGGTGTCCGAGGTTCTCAGCGAGGCGCTGGAGGACATCGAGGATGAAGTCCTGGAGCCGACTTCTCAGGCCGATCTGCACGCCAGTCTGATCGACCTGAGAAGAAGCCTGGCTACCTTCAAGCGGATCGCCTATCCCTTGAAGGATGCGATGGACCAGCTGGAACGCCAAGACCTTGTCACCCTGCCGGAGGTGATCGCTCCGTATTTCGTAGACGTCCGGGATCACCTAATGCGGGTGATGGACTCGATCGAGGGAATGCATGGGCTACTGGCCACCGACATCTCCCTGTACCTCACCGCCTCATCGAACCGCCTGAACGACATCATGAAAAAGATCACCAGCTGGGCGGCCATCCTGGGCGTTGCAACCACCATCGCGGGCATATATGGGATGAACTTTCGCCTGTACCCCCCCAGCGAGCACCCACACTCCTTTTGGGTCGCCCTGGCCATGATCGGGGTCACCGCGACCTGCCTTTATCTGTACTTTCGGAGAAAGGATTGGCTCTAGCCGGAACAATCTCGCCTAGCGGCCGGCGGTGAGAGCGGCAGTAACCGCAGCTATCGCCGTGGAGATGAGAAAACCCCCCCTGAACAGGGCTCCGAAGGGCACCCCCAGAGCCAGGGGACCAAGTGCCAGGCCACACACGGTCGCCACCGCGGCGGTTCCCCCCAGTCCGGGTCTGCGCCTGCCGGCCGCTCTGACCACGGATCCGGTCACCAGACCCACCAGTATCGGCATTATTAGGCCCAGGCCCCCGACCCTCAGTACGGTGAGGAGTGCTCCTGCAACGGCGGCGGCGCCGAGGCCGGCCAGCCCAGCCACCCACCGGCGGGCCTCACCTACATGAGCCCTAAACCTTGGCCGGGCGCAGGATGGACACTTCATCCCCACCGCAGATTCCCTCATGCACCTGACGCAAATGGGGGAGTCGCACGTGCTGCAGCGCACCCGGGTGGCCCGTCCCGGGTGATTTACGCAGAAAAGATCCACATCTTCCATCTTCAACGAGGGTAACTGCCCTGCCCGCATATGTGGACGCATCACTGTTGCAAGATGCAGCTGGGGCCGGACGCGTTTCCCGGGTAGAGCCGCCGTGTCGGCACGCACACCAGCGACAAATCTGTGAATCCTCGCGGTGCGGGCAGGAGCCTGCCTGTTTGTTTCACGCCGCCACTGCCCGTGAGGATTGACCCGGGCGGAGATGGGGCATAAAAGTGGAGAATTCGCCGTTATGCTTCTGATCTAAGATGGAAAACGAACGAAAGTTAATCATCATCGGCTCGGGACCGGCAGGGCTTACCGCGGCGCTGTACTCCTCCCGGGCGAACCTAGAGCCGCTGGTCATCGAAGGCTTCGAGTCCGGCGGACAGCTGATGCTGACCACGGATGTAGAGAACTATCCCGGATTCGTGGACGGCATCATGGGCCCCGAGCTCATGGACCTCATGAGGAAGCAGGCGGAGCGGTTCGGCGCCGATTACGTAACTGCCGACGTGAGCGAGGTTGACTTCTCCAGCCGGCCCTTCAAGGTCATGGTCGGCGAGGACCAGTACATCGCAGAAGCGGTAATAATCGCCACCGGCGCCACGGCAAAGACCCTGGGGTTGGAGAACGAGAGCCGGCTGATGGGCAGGGGGGTATCGTCCTGCGCCACCTGCGATGGGGCATTCTTCCGCGATCAGGACCTTTTGGTGGTTGGTGGAGGGGACTCCGCCATGGAGGAAGCCACGTTTCTCACCCGGTTTGCCAAGAAGGTCACGGTCGTGCACCGCCGCGACCAGCTGCGAGCATCCAAGATCATGCAAAAACGTGCCTTCGAAAACCCGAAGATCGACTTTATGTGGAACTCCGAGGTGATCGACCTGTTGGGCGACCAGAGACTTACCGGCGCCGTGATCCAGGACACCAAGACGGAGGAGACCAGCGAGGTTGAGGCCGGAGGCTTCTTCCTTGCCATCGGCCACACGCCCAACAATGAGCTGCTCAAGGACAAGCTGGAGCTTGACAAGGGTGGATATCTAAAGGTTGGCAGGGATCTATCGAAGGACTGGGACCCCGACTCCAAGTTCCAGACCAGGACCAGCGTGGAAGGGGTATTTGGAGCCGGCGACATCGTGGACCACGTCTACCGGCAGGCTGTAACCGCTGCGGGGATGGGGTGCATGGCGGCCATGGACGCCGAGAGGTGGCTGGAGGCCCAGGAGATTCATTAGCTCTCCCGCAAAGATCTCAGTCCCAGCGCCACAATCCCGATAGCCGCCCGCCGCGCCGGCTATTAAGCTCTGGCGGTGGAACACATCCGGCGGGGACAGCGCTCATTGGCGGTGGCCGACCTTCAGGCGCGGCTCGAAAAGCTGGGATTCCAGATCGCAGTCGCCGAGCGCGGGGGCACCTTTGGGCCCTCCACCGAGATCGCCCTCAAAGAGTTTCAACAGCGCCGGGGCTTGGACGTGGACGGCATTGCCGGGGAGGCAACCTGGCGGTCCCTAGTGGAAAGCTCCTGGGCGCTGGGCGACAGGCTACTGCGGCTAAGCCAGCCTCCCCTGCGAGGAGATGACGTCCGAGAGCTCCAGGCCAGGCTTAACG